>JAUXFX010000277.1 GCA_030622635.1 Bacteroidota bacterium | reverse complement strand
GCAACAACAATAAATTTTGAAACTTTTGGCTGGACGGCGGGGGTTGGAGTAAGTTTCTAAGACAAAAGATAAAAGGAAAAAGTGAAGCAAAGCAAACCCGTATGGGATAAAAGTTTTAAATTGAACTCAATAATTTTTTAATGGAAAGATGGAATAATGGGGAAATATATACTTCCACTATTCCATTATTCCACCATTCCAATATTCCAGTGTCTAAAATAAAAAATATTTTTGCGACTGAAATATACTAAAAACAATCATTTTAATAAATTCAGAATTTATGAATCGCAAATGTAACAATCCCCCAGATTTTAAAATCCATATCTTCGGTAATTTCAATAGGTTTGAAATTTTCGTTTTCGGGTTGCAAAAAAAGTTTCTTTGCTTTTTTTATAATTCTTTTTACAGTGAATTCACCGTCAATAACTCCAATTACAATTTTATTGTTTGCCGGTTCTGCGGAACGGTCAACAACCAAAATATCACCATCGTAAATTCCGCTGTTTATCATTGAATTTCCGTTAACTTTTACCAAAAATGTTGCCGGCCTGTTTTTAATCAGGTATTCATTCAAATCCAGTTTTTTATCAATGTAATCTTCGGCAGGCGAAGGAAAACCTGCGGAAATCAAATCGGAATATAAAGGCAATTCCTTGATAGCGGATTTATCCGGTTTAAAAATTTCAAAAACTTTTTTTTTCAATTATTCGGTTTTTTATTAATGAGTTATAATTATTTTAATCTGTCACGTCAGGAATTTCATCATTTTCCTGAAGTTCCTTAAGGATTTTATTTACATCTTCTTCGGTTGATGTAAGTTTACCTTTACAAATTTTAATAAGCTTTGAAGCTCGCTTGACTTTTGTGGAAAGCTCATCCACAGAGATATCTCCTTCTTCGATTTCATTGACGATCTCTTTCAATTCCCTGAAAGCTTCTTCGTAAGTAATTTTTTCTTCCATGTTATTTTTCAATTGATTCAACAATACTTTCAATTTTTCCGGCAAACAATTTAGTAATTATTTTATCAGCTTTGCTCAATAAATTTATATTTTTCAATGATTTACCCTGATAATAAGTGATGCTGTATCCTCTTTTCAACACATTATCAGGATTAAGCAAGCTTACTTTTTCGTTAATTCCGTTCAGGTCATTTTCTTTTTGAGTTATAAATTGCCTGAGATGCGTTAAAAAAAGATTCCGGTTGTTGTTAATTTCACTATGTTGTTGAGTTAAAAGGTACTGTGAGTGGTTACGTAAGTCTGATTTAATACCAATGACCTTCTCACGGTATTTACTGATAAAAAAAAATGTAAACTGCCTGAAATTATATGTTGTATTTTTTAGTGATTGTTTAAAAACATCAAACAGTCGCATGGAAAACAGTCGGAAAAGCTTGATATTTTCGTACAACTTTTTATTATTTTTATCTATCAGCATCAATGAATTTTCAATAAGACTTTTTTCATGTTCCTTTAACGGGACTGCAAAATTATGAAACTGCTGGATTAGAAATTCAGCAAGTTTTGTGGGCGTAATATTGTTGTGTGCAGCCATTTCCACAACTGTTTCATTTGTCGAATGCCCGATACCTGTAAGTACCGGGATCGGGAAAAGAGCAATTTCTTTTGCTAATTCATAAGTATTATAACATGCTAATCCAACATCACCTCCACCACCGCGAATAATGGCAACCACATCAAAATGGTGAATAACTTTTTTTATTCTCTCTAACCGGTTAATAATGGAATCAGCAGCTTTATCACCCTGAAGCAATGATGGGAATAGCATGTGGAAAAATCTGTAACCCCAATCGTTTTTATCAATTATATTGAGAAAATCCGAGTAACCTTTACTTGTTTCCACTGAAATTATAGCGATTCGTTTTGGCAGAAGAGGTAATTTCAGTTTTTTATTATTTTCAAAAATGCCTTCTTTTTTTAATCTATTGATGGTTTCCTGTTTTTCACGTTCAAGTTCACCTAAAGTGTAACTTGGGTCTATGTCAATTAAATGAAGACTAAGTCCATAAACAGAATTAAAATTAATCCTGGCATTAAACAAAATATTAATTCCGTCTTTCAGAGGTTCTTTCAGAATATCCTGAAATCTTTTGTTTACACGTTGATAATCATTTGACCATAGATTAGCCCTGATCTGTGCAACAAGCTTTCCGCCGCGTTTTTCAACCAGGTCGGGATAGCAATGACCGGAATGTTTATAATAATTCAGTTTAGTCATTTCTGCTTTTACCCAAAATGAAGTGTTGTATCGTTTTGAAATGGTTTTTTCAATGCTTTTTGTTACTTCAAGCAATGAGAATACTTTCCGGTCATTTATTATTTCAGACATAGTTTTTTAATAATATCTAATAGTGATTTCTAATTCATCCCAATATCTACTTTTATTCGTTAACTATATTATTAACTATATCGTAAGCTCTATCACCAACTCTATTGCTAACCTTATCATTTTTTATTGATATTATACTAAAAACGAGCTAAATTATTGCATTTTTTTAGTCCCACAGGGACTTAATATTTATAGAAAAATAATTATAATAGAGTATAAGTCCCGTTAGGGACGATATATTATTGAATGTCTTTTAAAATATACCGCTCATCATAATCAACATTAAATCT
>JAUXFX010000048.1 GCA_030622635.1 Bacteroidota bacterium | reverse complement strand
TTCCTTGAAATATTTTATTTAATTATTCATTTTGCGCAATCTAATAAAAAATAAAAATTTAGCAAATGTTTTATAAAAAAGAACAGATAATTAAGGCACTTAGTGATATAATATTTTTTCCGAAAAGCAATAATATTATTGCATTGAACATGGTTGAAAATATTGAAATTAAAGGTAATATAATTAACATATCCATTGGTTTTCCCAAGCTTGACGATCCTGCGATAAATATTGTAAAAAATGCAAGTATAAAAGCAATAAAGGATAAAGTTGATAAAAATGCCGAAGTAAACATAACAGCCGTTGTTGAAACAAAACAAGGCTCTTTATCAGGAATTAAAAATATTATAGCAGTGGCTTCAGGCAAAGGTGGTGTTGGAAAATCAATGGTTGCGGCTAATCTTGCTATTGCATTGCAAAAAAGCGGAGCAAAAGTTGGCTTGCTTGATGCAGATATTTACGGTCCTTCAATTCCAATTATGTTTAATCTTGAAAACGAAAGACCATCCGTTATAGAAAAAAATGGCAAAACTTTAATAGTTCCAATTAAGAAATATGGAATTTCTGTCTTGTCAATAGGTTTTTTCGTTGAGCCTGAAAAAGCACTTATCTGGCGTGGTCCTATGGCATCTAAAGCTTTGAACCAGTTATTTAACGATACTGACTGGGGAAAACTTGATTATCTGATTGTTGACTTGCCTCCCGGTACCGGCGATATTCCCCTAACCCTGGTACAGTCTTACCCAATAACCGGTGTAATAGTTGTAACCACTCCTCAACAAGTTGCAATCTCCGATGTACGAAAAGCTGCGAATATGTTCCAGCAGGAACAAATTAAAATACCTATGCTTGGATTAATTGAAAACATGTCATATTTCACTCCTGCCGAATTACCAAATAATAAATATTATATTTTCGGAGAAGGAACAGGTAAACAATTTGCTGAAAGCTTAAACATACCATTCTTAGGACAAATACCACTTGTTCAAAACATTTCTGAATCAGGAGATAGCGGAAGTCCGGTAACTTTGAATAATGATTTACCTGTTACAAAAGTTTTTATAAAATTAGCTGAGAATCTTAAAAAACAAACAGAGAAATAGAATATATAATTTAGTATCCACTTAAAATAATAACAATGGCTTCAGAAGAAAAATCAGAATTAACAAATAAAGTTATAAATATAATTGAGCAGATACGACCTTATCTTCAGCAGGACGGAGGTGATATTCGTTTTGTTGAGATCACCGATGATAATATTGTGAATGTTGAGTTACAGGGAGCATGTGGTTCATGCCCTTACAGTACAATGACCTTAAAAAACGGTGTTGAAGTAGCAGTAAAAAAAGCACTTCCGGAAATAAAATCGGTAGAAGCTATTTGATCTTTAAGATAAGTATTTTGCAACAATAGGCATTCTCCTGCCAATTCCAAATGCTTTGGGTGATACCCTCAATATTGGTGGCGCTTGGTATCTCTTATACTCATTTGTGTTAACTAATTTGAGAGTTTTTTTTACGATTTCTTCATCAAAACCCTGATTTATTAATTCCTTAGGACCCTTTCTCAGTTCAATATATTGATAGAGAATTTTGTCAAGTATTTCATAATCTGGTAAAGAATCAGAGACTTTTTGATTGGGGCGTAATTCTGCAGAAGGAGGCTTTTCAATAGTATTTACAGGGATAATTTCTTTGAATTTATTTATATGATTTGCCAGTTGAAAAACTTCGGTTTTATAAACATCACCCAAAACAGACAGTCCTCCGTTCATATCACCGTAAAGTGTTCCATAACCAACTGCCGCCTCACTTTTGTTAGAAGTATTAAGTAAAATATAACCGAATTTATTTGACAATGCCATCAGTATCACTCCTCTTGTTCGTGCCTGAATATTTTCTTCGGTAAGGTCAAACGGTAATTCTTTAAAAAATGAATTTAATGAATTATTAAAACTGCGGCATATTTCCTCAATGTTGATAATATCATACGGACAGCCAATATTTTCCGCTAATTGCAAAGCATCATCAATTGAATGTGAAGAAGAAAATTCGGATGGCAGCAAAACCGGATAAACATTTTTATTTCCCAAAGCTTTAGCCGCTATTGCAAGTGTAACTGCCGAATCTATTCCACCGGATAAACCGAGAATAGCTTTTTTGAAGCCCAATTTTTCAAAATAATTTTTTACTCCCATCACCAGAGCATCATGAATAAGTGCAATCTTTTCAGCTTTTTTTGATTTTGTAATTTTAGGTTGAATTTCATTAATTGATTTCAGATCGTATATTTTAAAATCTTCTTTAAAATATTTCATTTCATCAACAACTTCTCCTGATTTATTAATAACTAATGAGCCACCGTCAAACAATAATTCTGTTTGTGCACCGACATGATTAACATAAAATAACGGCAATTTATATTTTATAACATTCTGAGTAAAAATACTTTTTCTAATTTCTGCCTGATTATAATTAAACGGAGAAGCAGCAATATTTACAATAAAATCAGGATTTTGTTTATAAAGTTCATCCATTGGATTGATGGTGTACATCGGGTCATTTCCTATGTTCCAAAGGTCTTCGCAAATTGTTAATGCTATTTTATATCCTTTATAATTAATTACATTAAATTCTCTGTTTGGCTCAAAGTACCGGTATTCATCAAAAATATCATAATTGGGAAGTAAAGATTTATGATGGCTTGATTTTACTTTTCCATCACTAATAAATATTGCAGAATTATAAAGATCTTTACCTTGATATTCGGGATTAAACACAGGTGAGCCGATTATTGCTGCAATATCAGTACATTCTTTTGCAATTGATTCAATTGCCATTTTGCATTTATTAATAAAATCGTCAAACTCAAGGAAATCACGCGGAGGGTAACCCGAAACTGCCAGTTCGGCAAAAATTATCAAATCGGCTTTTTGTTGTTTTGCCTTTTTGATGGCATTTTTGATTTTTGATACATTGCTTTCAAAATTGCCGATAAAATAGTTTATTTGTGCTAAAGCTATTTTCACCTAAAATATTTTTATGGTATTATATTGTTTTTGCTGATAAATTATTTTTTAATTACAATTGTTATTATTGTTTAAGGTTATAACCTCAAATAAAACATGGAACTTTAAACCTGAAACCTGGAACTTTTTGTGTCAAAACATCCATAATATTCAACCTTTAACTATTAAAAAATAACACCTAAACTTATCTCAAGAAAATTATTAATAGCATGATTATTAATATCCGGATCGATTGTATTTTGATCTTTTAAGACATCGGTAAATCCGTTATCAAAATTAATTCCAAAGGTCAAAGCTGTTGAGCCACCTAATGAATATTCCATGCCAATGCCTAAAATCAGTGCTTCGCGTACAGATTTAATTTCATTTTTTATATCATCATCCGAATTTATATCTTCTTTTGTTGAAGACCGAAAACTATCTTTGGCTTTTGCACCTATTAGAAAACCTGTTGATAAACCGATTTGCCCGTAAAATTTTACTTTACCGAAGTCTTTGGTTTTCATTTTCAGAGCAAGGGGCACTTCAATATATTTTAAATTGTATTTTCTGTGCAAATTACCTATCAGGGTGTCAGTATCAATAATTTCTATATGAGGATAAATTAATGTACTATTAAGATATGTTACGTTAAACCCTGTGGTGATGGCATAGTTTTCCATCAGATGGAATTCGGCAAGAAAGCCCCATGAAAAGCCAACATTTGTTTTTTCATTATGATAACCCTTTGAATCGGGTTTCATCCATCCGATATTCGGTGCGACCTTAAAGCCAAATTTAAAAGGTTTCTCTTGGGTATAACCTGTTTTGAAAATAAAAAGAGTTGCAGCGATAATTAATAGGATAATCTTTTTCATCTTATAAATTTTTTTCAAAATTAAACAATTAAAATAAATACTATTAAGTTTGTGAAAAATTCAGGATAAGTTTTTATATATTTGTCAAAATTATTAACCAAAAATTTAAGTTATGAGAAAATTAGTTTTAACATTTGTTTTGATTTTTGCTTCAAGCATGATTTTTGCACAATTTACTTTAGGTCCTAAAATCGGGTATAATACTTCAAAATTATCTGTGGATCAAAGTGATATTAAAACTTCATTAAAAAACAGCTTTCAATTCGGGATATTTGCACGAATAGGAAAGAAACTTTATTTACAACCCGAAATAAACTGGTTAACTCAGGGTGGAGTTTTTAAACAACCTTCTTTATCAGGTGGAATATTACCTTTTGAACAAGAAGTTAATTTAAAAACTGTTCAGATACCTGTTTTAATTGGGTATAAAATAATCAATCCTAAACTAATAAATATACGAATTCTGGCAGGACCGGTAGCTTCAATTGTTGCAGATAAAACCATTGAAAATAAAGTAGATAATTGGATTGCTCCTATTGAAGATGCTGATATTAATGATATGATATGGAGTTTACAGGTTGGTGCAGGAGTTGATGTACTGATGTTTACGCTTGATGTTCGTTACAATATAGGCTTGAACAAAGTTATTAATAATATTACTGTTGATGGCAAACAAGTAACATTTGCTTCAAAAGTTAGTGGATTTAATGTTAGTTTGGGGTGGAAGATATTTTAGGGCTCAAAAAATTTCATGACTGTTTACATATATAATTTATCCATAAAAAAATAATCTATGTTTATCTGCGTAATCTGTGGCAATAAAAAAAATCCAAAAATTGCCGCCACAGATTTCTCAGATTTTCACAGATAGAATTAATAATAAATAACAGAGATAAGGGTTTTTATTAAAGAAAAAAATGATCACTTAATATGAAAACCAAATCCCCAATATTCCTATTCTTTATTATATTCCTTATTTTTTCCTGTAATTTTAACAAAAGAACTGATATTGATGTTTCTGATATAAAAATAAAAGAAGTTAAAATAAGAAGATATGGAAAAGACCTGTTTGAAATAAACCCTGACAACATTAAAGATGAACTCAAACGTCTAACAAAAAATTATAAATATTTCCTTGATGCAGACCTTGATGACACATTAAATCTTATTCAAATTCATGATTATATCACTGACACAAATCTGATTGAAATTTACAATGAATCAATAAAAAAATATCCTGAATTAAATAATCTTGAAAATGATCTAACCCTGGCTTTTAAACATTATAAATACTATTTTCCTGATAAAAATATTCCTGAAGTTTTTACATACATCTCCGGTTTACAATACGAATATCCGGTTCAATATTTTGATAATATTTTAATTATAGCATTAGATTTATATTTAGGAAAGGATTTCATTCCATACAAACAAATTGGTTTGCCGGCATATAAAATAAAGCGAATGGAAGCCGATTACATTATAACTGATTGTATGAAAGAAATTGCAGTAATAAATTTTTTACAACAAGAACCGGAAAGAACTTTTCTTGATGAAATAATTAAAAAAGGAAAAGTATTATATTTTTTAGATGCGGTTATTCCTCAAACACCCGATACTGTTAAGATTGGGTTCACATCAAACCAATTACAATGGTGCAGGGATAATGAAGCAAATATCTGGAAGTTTTTGATAAACAATAATATTCTATATTCGGCAGATTATCAGATTATTAAAAAATTCACGCTTGATGGTCCGTTCACTGCCGCCTTTTCAAAAGAATCTCCCACAAGGATCGGGAATTGGCTTGGTTGGCAAATTGTCAGTGCTTATATGAATAATAATAAAGATGTTAGCTTAAACGAATTAATGCTTGATACCGATGCTCAGAAAATCCTGACAAAATCAAAATACAAGCCAAAAAAATAGTTTAATTATCTTATTTAATTTCTGAGTTTTTTAAAATATTAATGACATTTATAATTTTTTGGTATAAATGTATAAATATTTAAATCTGAATTTTTAATAGTTTTAATAAATATTTTAAAATTGTTACTGTTCACCTTTCTATTTGAACATTTGAAAAATAGAATAATAGAACATTTGAAAAACGAAGTAAAATGAGAGAAAAAAAATATGATATTGAAGAACGGCTAATTGATTTTGCTGTTGACATAATATTTTTTGTTGAAAGTTTACCAAATACAAAATCAGCAACTCATCTCGGAGGACAATTGTTACGGTCAGGTACATCTCCATCATTAAATTATGGAGAAGCAAAAAGTGCTGAGTCTAAAAATGATTTTCTTCATAAGATGAAAGTATGCCTGAAAGAATTGAGAGAGTCATACAATTGCTTGAGAATAATGCATAGAGCAAAAATTTACAAATCTGAACAACGAGTAAAAGAATTGATAACCGAATGTAATGAATTGATTTCAATTTTTGTTAAAAGTATTGAAACAGCATCAAAATCAAAACACACTTCTTAATTCGTTGTTCAAATGTTCAAATGTTCGTTATTCAATATTACATGAGGCTGAACAGTAACTTAAAATTAACATAAAACATAACAATGCTGATAAAAACTTATGGTAGTGCCATAATCGGGGTTAATGCGATAATCATAACTGTTGAAGTGAATATTGATAAGGGTATCCAGTTTTTCATGGTAGGTTTGCCTGATAGTGCTGTTAAAGAAAGTCATCAGCGTATTGAAGCTGCATTGGGAAATAACGGTTATAAAATTCCCGGTAAAAAGATAGTAATAAACATGGCTCCGGCAGATATCCGTAAAGAAGGCTCTGCATATGACCTTACAATTGCAGTTGGTATTCTTGCAGCTTCCGGGCAAATTAAGTCAGAAAAAGTTGGTGATTATGTTATTATGGGCGAGCTTTCATTAGATGGTGGATTACAACCCATAAAAGGTGCACTGCCAATTGCTATTGAAGCAAGACAGGAGGGTTTTAAAGGAATTATCCTGCCAAAGGAAAATACAAAAGAAGCAGCTATTGTCAATGATATTAAAGTTTATGGGGTTGAAAACATTAAACAAGTTATTGATTATTTTAATGAAGATATTACACTTGAACCAACGATAATCAATACCAGAGATGAATTTTACTCCCGGTTAAATGATTATGAGTTTGATTTCTCGGATGTAAAAGGACAGGAAAACATAAAAAGATCGCTGGAAATTGCTGCTGCCGGTGGGCATAATGTTATATTGATAGGTCCTCCCGGCTCAGGGAAAACCATGCTGGCAAAACGTATGCCGTCTATCCTGCCACCTCTGAATTTGCATGAAGCACTGGAAACAACAAAAATTCATTCAGTTGCAGGCAAAATGGGCAGGAATGCATCTTTGATTTCTGTGCGCCCTTTTCGCTCTCCGCATCATACCATAAGTGACGCAGGTCTTGTTGGAGGTGGAAGTTTTCCTCAGCCGGGCGAAATATCACTGGCTCAGAATGGTGTACTATTTTTAGATGAATTACCGGAGTTTAAACGATCTGTTCTTGAAGTAATGCGACAACCTATGGAAGACAGAGCTGTAACAATTTCAAGGGCAAGAATTTCGATTGAATATCCGGCAAGTTTTATGTTGATTGCTGCTATGAATCCTTGTCCATGCGGATATTACAACCATCCTGATCACGAATGTGTATGCGGACCGGGAATCGTCCAGAAATACCTTAATAAAATTTCCGGTCCATTGCTCGACCGTATAGATATTCATGTTGAAGTAGTACCTGTTCCTTTTAAAGAATTAACCGATGCCAGCCCCGGAGAGAAAAGTCAAGTTATAAGAGAGCGGGTTGTTGCTGCTAGAAAAATTCAGGAAGAAAGATATAAAGACAATGAAAATATTCATTGTAACGCTCAAATGACGAGTAAACAATTGAGAACAATTTGTAAAATAAATGAAGAAGGCAATACTTTGCTTAAAAATGCAATGGAAAAATTAAGCCTTTCAGCCCGTGCCTACGACAGAATACTTAAAGTTTCGCGCACAATTGCCGACTTTGCAAACAGTCCCGATATTAAAACAGAACATCTTGCCGAAGCCATTCACTACCGTAGTCTGGACAGGGAAAATTGGGGTGCATAGTTCTTTGGTAGCCTTTCACAGATTAAATAGCTAATTAGAATTGAGAATTTAGATTTTAGATTTTAGATTTATACTGCAAAGTATAACATTTAACATATAACCTATAACTTATAATACCCACCAATACACTGATAGGTAATAATTTTTTAATAATTAAGCTGGATTTACTTATACATTAACTATTTTTGCTAATCATGAAAAAACAGGAAAAATAAACTATATTTCCTTCCGTATTATTGTTATAAGCAGATATATAATTCAATAATTATAATTGAAGAAAGTCCTGATTTCTATTTATCAAGAATTGATTTTTAATAATATTGAAGATGAGATAGATAGATTATATGATACTTTGTCAATTATGAAAGAAAAAATATCAACTATAAAAATAAAGAAAAATAAGTATTTTTGTAAAAAATGATTTGATATGGAAACAATACGAGTAGAAATAATAAATCCCAAAGCGAAAAGTATTCTGGATGGGTTAGCTGATTTAAAATTGATAAAAATTAGGAAAGAAAAAGGGAAATCAAATTTTTCGGAGATTTTGTCAAAATTAAGAATAAATTCGGAGAGTGCACCAAACTTAGAAGAAATAACCACAGAAGTAGAAGCTGTTCGAAAAGAAAGATATGAAAATTAGGAAAATAAGAATAATTCTTGATACGAACCTTTGGATACACTTCTTGATTTCAAAAAATTTAGATAAACTTGATTCTCTGATTGAGAATAATAAGATTCGACTTTTGTTTTCAAATGAATTAGTTGAAGAATTTATTTCTGTATCAAAACGGCCAATGTTTAAGAAGTATTTCTCGGAAAAAGATGTTGCCTCTCTTTTAGAAACAATGAGTAGCATTGGAAAACTAATTGAAGTGAAATCTAACATTCAAGATTGCAGAGATTTTAAAGATAATTTCCTTTTGAATTTGGCAATTGATGGAAAAGCAGATTATTTGGTAACAGGAGATAACGATTTGCTTGTATTGAAAAAAATTAAGAAAGTTCAAATTATTACTATAAAAGAACTATTTGCAATTATTGAATAAAACAATACTGCACAAAACACAATAAAAATAATATAGCTTATCTTTAGTCGGGATGGTGAGACTCGAACTCACGACCTCTGGTCCCCCAGACCAGCACGCTAACCGACTGCGCCACATCCCGGATATTTTTTCTGCAAAAGTAATACATTTTTTTCAAACTTATATTTTTTTGGTAAAGTATTAACAAGACATATTGTCATATTTATATATAAGTGTTAATGTTGTATATCATTGAGTATAAATATAGTGATGCTATGGCATAATTTTCGCAACTTACCCGCAAATATTAAAATTTATAGAAAAAATAAATTAATTTTACACCTGATAAACTTAATTAAAATGAATGAAAATATTGAAAAAACAAAGTGCCTGATTATTGGTTCCGGTCCGGCAGGTTACACAGCAGCAATTTATGCGGCAAGAGCTGACCTAAAACCAATCGTTTACGAGGGTTTACAACCCGGCGGACAATTAACAATAACTACAGAAGTTGACAATTTCCCGGGCTACCCCGAAGGAGCTCAAGGACCTGCAATTATGGAAGACCTAAAAAAACAGGCAGAGCGATTTAATGCTGATGTCCGCTTCGGAATGATTACCGAAGTTGATTTTTCAAAAAGACCGTTTAAGGTTACTGCTGATGACGGCAAAATAATTGTAGCTGAAACCGTAATAATTGCAACTGGTGCATCAGCAAGATGGTTAGGAATGGAATCCGAACAAAAATTTAATGGTTACGGGGTTTCAGCTTGTGCAACCTGCGACGGATTTTTCTACAAAGGAAAAGATGTTGCAATTGTCGGTGGTGGTGATACTGCTGCTGAAGAAGCAACCTATCTTGCCAAACTCTGTAATAAAGTTTATTTGATTCACCGAAGAGATGAACTGAGAGCTTCAAAAGCAATGCAGAAAAAAATATTTAACACACAGAATATTGAAGTAATCTGGGATCATGTACCTAAAGAAATTACCGGTACTGAAGAAGGATTTTCAAAAGCTGTAACAGGTGCTACTTTAACTAATGTTAAAACCGGTAAAGAAAGTAAAATTAATATTGATGGATTTTTTGTAGCAATCGGTCATAAACCGAATTCAGATATTTTTAAAGGTCAGATTGATATGAATGAAACAGGCTACATTAAAACTGCCCCCGATTCAACAAAAACCAGTGTTGAAGGAGTATTTGCCTGCGGCGATGTTCAGGACCATGTTTTCAGACAGGCAGTAACAGCCGCAGGAACCGGTTGTATGGCTGCTATTGAAGCGGAAAGGTTTTTAGGTGCATAATCCTGACAGGTTTTAAAAACCTGTCAGGATTGGTTCAGAAAATCAGTACTACATATTTTCAACCCTTGATTCGTACTAAAATATAATGGCTATTAGAGAAACAGAAATAAAAAAAGCATCATGGGTTAGCATTTTGGGAAATGCTTTCTTATCAATATTAAAAATTGTAATTGGTCTTATTTCGGGAAGTCTTGCTGTTGTTGGTGATGGGATTGATTCAGCAAGTGATATTATAATTTCGGTAATTACACTTATTACAGCCCGTATAATTTCAAAACCTCCTGATATTAAACACCCTTATGGATATGAACGTGCCGATACTATAGCGTCAAAGGCATTATCATTTATTATTTTCTTTGCAGGCATACAGTTGGCAATTTCAACAATTTCAAAATTAATTGAAAATACGCCTCAGGAAATCCCATCAATAATTGCTGTTTATGTAACACTTATCTCAATTGCAGGTAAATTATTGCTGGCTTTTTATCAATTTAAAATTGGCAAAAAAACAAAAAGCTCAATGTTGCTTGCCAATGCCAAAAACATGCAAAATGATGTTGTTATTTCAGTTGCGGTTCTTGTCGGGTTAATTTTCACTTTTGTTTTAAAAATTCCTGCCTTTGATACAATAATCGCCTTAGCTGTTAGTGTGTGGATTATGTTTACAGCTTATAAAATATTTATGCAGTCAAATATCGAACTTATGGATGGCATAAAAGATCCGACGATTTACAATAAAATTTTTAAAGCAGTTTCGGAAGTGAAAGGAGTTTATAATCCTCACAAGGTAAGATTGCGTAAAATGGGGCATAATTACATAATTGATATTGATATTGAGGTTGACGGAAATTTAAGTGTTAACGAATCTCATAAAATTGCCCATCTTGTTGAAAAAAGTATAAAAAAAAGAATTGAAAATGTTTATGATATTTTAATTCATATTGAACCTTACGGCTCTGTTGATAAAGATGAAAAATATGGAGTTTCTGATAAAGACCTTATTGGGATGTAATTGATATTAAGAAGTCCGTCTATAAAATCCGAAAGTTTAAATAAATATTAAAAATGACAAATGACAAGCACCAAATTTCAAAACTTGTCCGTCCATACGGATTCCTCTCAGTCATATGAAGCGAAGCAAATCCGTATGGATGGATAAATTACAATGTTCAATCCCGAATACTCGCATAAGCGTTAACTTCAGTGTTTTTTATAAGAAACAAAAGTTTATAAAGTCCGCTAAAGCGGACTATTAATAATATTATTTTAATCTGATCACCACGCTGAAGCGTGGTGCTATCTTTATTATAAAATTAGTGCCATGTTTTGGAGGCTGTGTGAAAACATAATAAAATTGAAAATATAAAATTAGCACCATTCTTTAGAATGGTGATTTAAAGTCATTTATAGAACAACTATCAGTCCGCTTCAGCGGACTTTTACCAAATAAATTAAATTTTTCAACTCTTTAGCAGTTTGGTTTTCAGTGGGTTTAATAACTTTTCTAATAACTATTTCAATGTAAATACAAATCCGTCCATTTTATCTGATTTTCATTTTTTATCTTTGTGGTTGTATTGGAAATAGTATAAAATTAATATATCCTGATAATGATATTATTTTTTAAAGGTTCGAAAAATATTTATTACGCAGTTGACTCAAATAAAAATATCAACAATGCCGATAATAAAACACTTTCATGGTTATTTGGAAATGCAGTGTATCTTGATAAAAATTTTTTAAAAGGATATTTTATCGGGCCTCGAAAAGAAATGATAACACCATGGAGTACGAATGCCGTTGAAATAACCCAGAACATGGGAATTCATGGCATTAAAAGAATTGAGAAATTCCTGAAAACAGAAAATAAAAATACCCTCTTTGATCCGATGCTTCAAACATTTTACAAAGATCTTACTCAGGATATATTTACTATTGACAAAAAACCCGATCCGGCAATTTATATCCAAAATATTAAAAAATACAATAAACAGGAAGGTCTTTCTTTAAGTGATGACGAGATTCTTTATTTGAATGAAATTTGTGATAAAATCGGAAGAAAATTAACTGACAGCGAAGTTTATGGATTTGCTCAGGTTAATTCAGAACATTGCCGGCATAAAATTTTTAACGGTACATTTATTATTAACGGAAAAGAAAAAAAAGATTCATTATTTACTTTGATCAAAAAAACTTCCAAAATAAACCCAAATAAATTAGTCTCAGCTTATAAAGACAATGTAGCCTTTATTCTTGGTCCTAAAGTTGAACAGTTTGCACCTGAAACTCAGGATAAAGCTGATTTTTTTATTGTAAGAGATATTGATACTGTAATTTCGTTAAAAGCCGAAACACATAATTTCCCTACAACTGTTGAACCTTTTAACGGTGCTTCAA
The DNA here is from genome assembly GCA_030622635.1 of Bacteroidota bacterium. Taxonomy (GTDB): domain Bacteria; phylum Bacteroidota; class Bacteroidia; order Bacteroidales; family JADFUO01; genus JADFUO01. The sequence continues at coordinate 4,596 of JAUXFX010000048.1, read as the reverse complement.
CCGGAACCGGTGGCGAAATAAGGGACAGGATGGCAGGCGGAAAAGGAAGTATCCCAATGGCAGGTACAGCCGTTTATATGACATCATATCCAAGATTGGAAAATAACAGGTTATGGGAAGGAAAAACAACACCCAGAAAATGGTTGTATCAAACACCTGAGGAAATTCTTATTAAAGCCTCAAACGGTGCAAGTGATTTCGGAAATAAATTCGGACAACCTCTTATCTGTGGTAGTCTTCTGACTTTTGAGCATTTCACTAATAATAAAAAATACGGCTACGACAAAGTTATTATGCTTGCAGGAGGAATCGGCTTTGGGAAGAAAGAAGACAGTCTTAAAGATATTCCTGAAAAAAGAGACATTATTGTGGTTCTCGGAGGTGATAATTACAGGATTGGTATGGGCGGCGGTGCTGTTTCTTCCGTTGCCACAGGCGAATATGGAAATGCTATTGAATTGAATGCAGTGCAAAGAGCTAACCCCGAAATGCAAAAAAGAGTGATGAATGCAATTCGGGCTCTTACCGAAGCTAAAAAAAACACAATCATATCTATTCATGACCATGGTGCAGGCGGTCATCTTAACTGCCTTTCGGAGTTGGTTGAAGAAAAAGGAGGAACAATAGATATTAATAAATTGCCGATAGGAGATACAACTTTATCTGCTAAAGAAATTATTGGTAATGAATCGCAGGAAAGAATGGGACTGGTTTTGAAAGAAGAAGATTACAACCTCCTGAATAATATTGCTGAACGTGAAAGAGCTCCCATTTATGCTGTTGGTAAAATTACAGATGATAAAAATTTTAAAATTAAAGATAAAAAAAACGAACCTCCTATTGATCTTAAACTTGAGTATTTGTTCGGTAAACCACCGAAAACAGTTATTATTGATAAAACCGTTGAAAATAATTTTGAGCGGATATCTTACGATAAATCAAATGTTTATGAATATCTGAAAAATCTTTTACAATTGGAAGCGGTTGCATGCAAAGACTGGCTGACCAACAAAGTGGACCGTTCGGTTACCGGTAAGGTAGCCAAACAACAATGTGCAGGAACTGTCCAATTACCATTAAATAATTTAGGTGTAGTAGCTTTGGATTATAAGGGAGTAAAAGGCATTGCAACATCAATCGGGCATGCTCCGGTAAGCGCTTTGGTTAATCCTGCAAACGGGTCCGTACTTTCAATTGCCGAAGCACTAACAAATATTATCTGGGCACCGATTGAAGATGGTTTAAAAGGAATTTCTCTCAGCGCCAATTGGATGTGGCCCTCAAAAAACAATGGTGAAGATGCAAGACTTTATGAGGCAGTTCAGGCAGTTAGCGACTTTGCCTGTGAACTGGGAATAAATATTCCTACCGGCAAAGATTCACTTTCAATGACACAAAAATACAGCAATGGGAATGTGGTTTTTGCACCCGGAACAGTTATTATTTCAGCCGCAGCCGAAGTTAAAAATATTAAAAAAGTTATCTCTCCTGTGTTAATAAATGATTTGGACACTTCATTGATATATATTGATTTCTCCAAAGATAAATTTAATCTTGGAGGGAGCAGTTTTTCGCAGGTTGTGAATGAATTAGGCAAAACAACACCAACAGTAAAAGATGCTGAATATTTCAAAAAAACATTTAATGCTATTCAGGAGTTGATTACAAGAAATAAAATTATTGCTGGACATGATATTTCAGCAGGTGGAATTATCACTACTTTACTTGAAATGACTTTCGGCTCAAATAAAACAGGTTTGGATATTAACTTGTCAGACATTGGGGAAAATGATATTATAAAATTATTATTCAGCGAAAACCCGGGCATTATAATACAAGTAAAGGATAACGATTTTGTTAATGAATTTCTCAAGAATAATAATATTGATTATTTTGTCATTGGAAAACCGTGCCCGGAAAGGCTTATTAAATTAAAAAATAATTCCGAAAAATATAATTTTGATATAAATGAATTAAGAGACGTTTGGTTTAAAACATCTTATCTTTTTGATAAAAAACAATGCGGTGAAAAACTTGCATTGGAAAGATTTAAAAATTATAAAAATCAGGAACTGAAATATAAATTCAATCGTGATTTTTCAGGCAAATTATCACAATATAATATTGATTTTAATCGTCGTAAGCCAACGGGAATAAAAGCGGCAATTATTCGCGAGAAGGGAGTTAATGGTGATCGCGAGATGGCTTACTCAATGTACCTTGCCGGGTTTGATGTTAAAGATGTTCATATGACCGATTTGATATCAGGAAGAGAAACACTGGAAGATATAAATTTTATTGTATTTGTCGGAGGTTTTTCAAATTCAGATGTGCTTGGCTCTGCAAAAGGATGGGCAGGTGCATTCCTTTATAATGAAAAAGCAAGAAAAACACTTAAGAATTTTTATGCAAGAAAAGACACTCTAAGTTTGGGAATTTGTAATGGTTGTCAGCTAATGGTTGAACTTGATTTGATTTATCCCGACCATGACGAAAAACCCCAAATGCTGCATAATGATTCACATAAATTTGAATCTGCTTTTATAAATGTTGATATTCATAAAAATATTTCAGTTATGTTGAAATCCCTTGAGGGTTCACGACTTGGAATTTGGGTAGCACATGGTGAAGGGAAATTTCATTTTCCTTATGAAGCTCAATTTATGTATAATATTCCTGTAACTTACAGCTATAAGAAATATCCAGGAAATCCCAATGGTTCAGAATTTTCGGCAGCAGCAATTTGCTCTGATGATGGCAGGCACCTTGCTATGATGCCACATATTGAACGTGCAATATTCCCATGGCAGTGGGCAAATTATCCTGAAAAAAGAAATAATGACGAAATTACTCCATGGATAGAAGCTTTTGTAAATGCAAGGGAATGGATTAAAAATAAAATCTCTTGCTGATTACGCTAACAAACGCAGATAAATTTCAGCGAAAATCTGCGAGATAAATTTAAAACCATCTATGAATAAAATTGTTTTAATCACAGGAGCAACCAGCGGAATCGGCAAAGCCTGTGCAATAAAATTTGCCCAAAACAATTATTACCTTATCATCACAGGAAGAAGAAAAGAAATTTTAAACAATCTTGCCGATGATCTTGTCAGGAAATATAAGATTGAAGTTTTGCCGTTGAACTTTGATGTTAGGGATAGAGAACAAGTAAAAGCTAATATTGATTCACTTCCAGATAGCTGGAAAAAAATTGATGTGCTCATCAACAATGCTGGCTTAGCTGTTGGACTTAATTCAATACAGGATGGAATAATTGACGACTGGGAAAGAATGATTGATACAAATATCAAGGGATTGCTTTATGTATCAAGAGTTGTAATGCCGTTAATGATAAAAAACAAAAATGGACATATCATAAATATAGGTTCAATTGCAGGAAGAGAAACCTACCCGAAAGGAAATGTTTATTGTGCCACCAAATATGCTGTTGATTCTTTAACCAAAGGCATGAGAATTGATCTTTTGGAACATGGAATAAAAGTTACACAAATATCTCCCGGCGCAGTTGAAACTGAATTTTCTGTTGTCAGATTTAAAGGAGATAAAGAAACAGCAGATAAAGTTTATAAAAATTTCTATCCGCTTAAAGCTGAAGACGTTGCTGAAGTTGTTTATTATGTTACAACACTGCCTGAACATGTAAATATTAATGATATGTTAATTATGCCAACTGCCCAGGCAAATGCTGGTAGAATTCATAAAGTTTAGTGATGGAAGAAGATATGGAAAAAGTCGGTTACCCGATATTTCCTTATGTTGCTTTTCGCAGATGGCATGACCCCAAGAGTGGACTTCGCAGCATGTTATCTCCTCCAAGATTATCGCAGGGATATACGGCTATTCAAAATCGTATCGGCTTTTTGGTTGAAAATCACATGCTGAAAGATTATAAAACCCGTGTTTCGGCAACTTATGAGGCACTTATTATTACTTGCGAAATTTTGAATAAGGAATATAAAAAACTTATTATGCTGAATATTCACAGCTTGATGAACCTGTTGAAATTTCTGTAAAAACATATAAATTCAAGAATGCAAGTTGGCGTCAACTTCCTTATGAGGGCAGGCATCCGGTTAGTTTTGATTATGATGAGATTATTGAAGAGCGGGAATTTCCTGCCGGTTCGGTTGTAATTGATATGAATCAGCGAACAGCCCGTGTAATTGCTCATATCCTTGAGCCAAAAGCTCCCGATTCATATCTTTACTGGGGATTCTTTGATGCTATTTTTGAACAAAAAGAATATGCCGAATCATACGTAATGGAATCTTTAGCCAGGAAAATGCTTGCCGAAGATCCGGAACTGAAAAAAGAATTTGAGCAAATGAAAACCAACAATCCGGATTTTTCCAATAATTTCTGGGCAATTCTCAAGTGGTTTTACAGTAAAACACCTTATTGGGATCAGAAAAAGAATGTTTATCCTGTTGGGAAAATTTATGACAGAGAAGTAATTAGGGCTTGCTGATTTTCTTGCCAACCTCAATTAAAAAACTCCCGGACTAAAAAAAATATTTTTGCTAAGGTAAATATTTTGGTTCAAGTATTTTTGGTTTGCCGAAAATATTTCTA
>JAUXFX010000060.1 GCA_030622635.1 Bacteroidota bacterium | reverse complement strand
TTTTTTATATTCAATTGAAATGATTACTTGTGAAATTAGTTTTTTTGTATTATATTTGTAAAACATTTTAATAAAAATAAAAATGAAAAAAATATTTATAAAAGATTATAAGGTAATCCCAAAAGCGGTCTTATTATCTGTAATTATTTTAATATCAGCAAATATTAATGCACAGGTGCCTACAGTACAGGATTGTCTTGGTGCTATTCCTGTTTGCGATAGTATTTATTATGAACCGAATGTTTATAGTGGTACGGGAAATTATCCTAATGAAATTTATAACAATCCCGGCAGTTGTGAATATGATTGTCCAGGAAGTTGTATGGACGGTGAACAGAATTCTGTCTGGTATATATTTACAATACAGCAAGCAGGTTTATTAAGTTTTAGTATTATACCTGATGTTTCAGTAGATGATTATGACTGGGTGGTATATGATTTAACATTTAACAGATGTGAGGACATTTATACTCAATATATGAGTATGCAGTCAAGTTGTAATGCTGCCGGAGGAACAGGTTATCAGGGATCAACAGGTATAAGTACTTATAATGGAGGATTAGTTAATTGCAATAATTGCGGCTTTACTAATAAATGGAATGCCGACCTTCAGGTGCAGGAAGGCAGAACTTATGTTCTTTGCGTAAGCAACTGGATGGGAGCAGGTGCTAATGGAGGATTTACCTTGGATTTTAGTGCATCAACAGCAGTGATTTATGATGATATAAGTCCTGAGCTCGCTATGGTTCATGCATGGGAAGTAACCTGTGGAGACAGCACTTTAAGATTTGATTTTACCGAAAAAGTTATGTGTTCATCTATTAGTGCATCATCTTTAGAACTTACGGGACCTGGTGGACCATATACAATTACAAACCTTACAGGAGTTGCATGTGAATTGGGTGCTGAAATGGAAAAAACTTTTACAATAACAATTGACCCGCCATTTTCAATTGATGGAGATTATTCATTAAATATCTTACCGTTCAGTTCAATATGCGATGCCTGTGATAATATTGCCCCGATACAGCAATATCCGTTTACTGTTGATCTGGGTGCTCCTGAAATAGTTGAAGATAATATGGTAATTTCAAATTCTTCATGCGGGCAAAGCAACGGTTCAATTACTGATATTGAGATAATCGGTACACCACCTTATACTTACGAATGGGTTGACGGAGGCGGAACTATAGTTGGAACAGAACTTGACCTTATAGATATGGCTGCCGGAATGTACACCTTAACTGTCAGGGATGAAAATACTTGTGAGTCAATCGGAGGCCCTTATCAGATCAATGATGAAGGTGCACCTGAAATTGATGATACAAATATAATGATTACCGACAATACATGTGATAATAATAATGGATCAATTACAGGAATTACAGCTTCAGGATCAACTTCTCTTAGCTATGAATGGATAGATGAAAGCGGGGGTGTAGTTGGTAATGATATTGACCTGACCGGAGTTTCAGGCGGTATTTATTATTTAAAAGTTACGGATGAAAACTCATGCGAATCATTTTCGGAAAATTATATGATAGATGATTTTCCTGCTCCGATATTAGATGATGTAAACACTATAGTCTCCGGAGCTAATTGCGGAAACAGCAATGGTTTTATTATAAATATTATTGCAGTCGGATCTACTGATCTTACATTTGAGTGGACAAACGATATAGGAACTGTTGTTGGAAATAATTTAGACCTTACAGGTATGCCGGCAGGTTTTTATACTTTATCGGTGACTGACGAAAATCTATGTTTATCTGTTACCGGACCTTATGAGATTGAAGATATTGCCGGTCCGCAGATTGATGAAACAAATGCGGATATTTCAAACCCGGTTTGTTGGGATACTAACGGCTATATCACAGGTATAACAGCTACAGGAAATTCAGGTCTGACTTATGAATGGACAAATATTTTAGGAAATATAGTCGGAGAGGAATTAGGGCTTGTTAATGTTGGTCCCGGAACATATACCTTAAAAGTTACAGATGATGCCCTTTGTCAATCCCTCACAGAACCGTATGAACTGGTAAATGTCGGCGGGTCATTTATTGATGAAGTGGAAGTTTCTGATGCATATTGTGAATTATCTAATGGAAGTATTGAAATTGAAGCTTCGGGCGGATCTGGTATTATTCAATATTCAGTAGATAATGGTAATAATTGGCAGGGGAATAATATGTTTAGTAATATTTCTCCCGGAATATATAATATTTTTATTAGGGATGATGCAGAATGTATAACCATATATGTCGGTAATCCGGTAAATATTGAAAATTATGGTGAACAGGTAATTGCACAGGCGTCAAGTAATACGCCTGTTTGTGAAGGCGATGATCTGCAAATGACATGTGATATTGACAATGCTTCATATTTGTGGGAAGGTCCTAACAGCTTTATAAGTACGGTTCAAAATCCTGTTATTAATAATGTAAATTTATCTGATGCAGGAACTTATTCGGTTAAAGTTACAACAAGTCCGTATAATTGCAGCGATTCAGTTTCATCATATGTTGATGTATTGGAGAGTTATGCAGTTGATATAAGTATATCCGTTTCGGAAAATCCAATATATACCGGATATTCGGTTGTATTTACTGCAATAGCACAAAATCCGGGCGGTAACCCGGTTTATGAATGGATGATTGACGGGACAATAGTTCAGTCAGGACCGTCAAACATTTTTGCTACCTCATCAATTTATAAAGATCAGATTGTTACATGCAGATTAATTCCTTCTGAACCATGTTCAACACCCAATCCTGCATTTTCAAACGAAATAATGATGAAAGTGCAAGTAACAGTATTTTATTTGCCAAATTCATTTAACCCTAACAGTGTTCATGGTAATAATGAATTTAAGGTAATAACCACTTCAACGAATATTCCCGGATTTACTATGTATATTTATAGTAAATGGGGTCAATTGATTTTTGAAACAAATGACGTAAATGAGGGCTGGGATGGAATGGTTAAAGGAAAACCCGCACCTAAGGATGTTTATGTTTGGGTTATAAAATATGCAGATTATTCCGAATCGGAAAGTGCAGGAAATATTGTTGAGAAAAAAGGAACGGTTACTTTGGTAAGATAGTTAAAGGGTTATGGTTATGAAGCCGGTTTGGTAAAGAGGTTAGGGTTAAGTGATAAAACCTTAGCTGTTAACCTAAGACCAAGCATGCATCTTTACCTGAACTATTTATCATTATTATAATTTTCCCAGTATGAGAAACTATAGTTAGTCTTTGCACGAGCGTAACGAAGAAATTGACGTTTTCTGGCAAGCACTAGTTAACAACTATCACAAAGCTGTCCGGTTGGGGCAGCTTTTTTAAATAAATATAATGAAATTTTCAGATAACATCAAGGTTTTTATTAAAAGTTTTTTTGATGATAAAACTATTGAAAAAACAAGCAGCCAGATTAATCCTTATCTTGAAATCAAAAAAGAAAAAGGAAAATATATTCTAAATTCAAAGAATGTAAATTATTCTTACGGTGGTTTGCATAAAGTTTTTCAAAAGATATTTAAAAAAATTAATCTTAAAGAAGAAAAAATAAATAATGTTCTGATTCTTGGTTTTGGTGCAGGAAGCATTGTTTCAATATTGCTGGATGAATATAAGTTTGATTGCCGGATAACCGGAGTAGAAAAAGACCCAAAAGTGATTGAACTGGCAAAAAAGTATTTTGAAGTTGAGAAGTTTTCCGGATTAAAAATTCATATAGCTGAAGCAAACGAGTATTTGCTAAAAAATAAAAACACCTTTGATCTGGTGATAGTTGACCTATATATTGATTATGAAGTACCCCCTGAATTTGAAACAATACAATTTCTTAAGAACCTGAAAGAAGCTATAAATAATAATGGTTTACTCATTTTTAATAAATTGATTTATAATCATTTTTCAAAGGAAACAGCAAAAAAATTAGTGAAAAATTCAAAAGAAGTATTTTGTGAAATAGATGTTATTAAAATCAGAACCGGTTTAACAAATTGGATGTTGGTTTATAAAAAACATTCCATTTCTCTCGCAGGAAAAAAAGTGAAAAAGTTGTAATTATATTCCTTTGTAGGTTTTATAGAAATGGAATGTTTAAAGGAAATGTTGGTTTAATAGGATGAAAACATTCCATTTCTCTCGTGGAGAGGAAGTAATAAAGTTGCAATTAGGTACATCTGAGGGAATTATAGAAATGGAATGTTTATTTTGATAGTTTCGGAAATGTTTAAGTTAAAAAACAAATAATATGAAATACTCAAATACTGATAATTACGTGCCACTTGAACCAGAATATTATTATCATATTTATAATAGAGGGAATGATGGTTGTAATATTTTTTTCATTGATTCGAATTATAAATATTTTATTAAGAAGTTTGATAAGTTCTTGGGTGATATTCTTGATGTATATTCTTATTGTTTACTTCCAAATCATTTTCATTTCTTAATAAGAGTGAAGCCTGAAAACGAAATATTAAAATATTTGGATAGAAATAGGAAATCCATTTCTTTAAAATATGATATTTCAAAAGTTGTAAGCGAGCAATTCAGACGTTTTTTTATTAGTTATTCAAAAGCAATAAATAGTCAAGAGGGAAGAACAGGAAGTCTCTTTCAAAAAAATTTCAAACGTGTAAAAATTTCTACTGAAAATTATTTTAATCAATTGATTATATATATACACACTAATCCTACTAAACATGGAATAACTCAAGATTTTGAAAATTATCCCTACAGTTCATATCAAAAAATTATATCGAATAAGATTAGCAAGTTGAAGAAAAAATATGTTTTGGAAAGGTTTGAAAATAAAGAGAATTTTGTTTATTGTCATAAAATGAAAATTGATTTTATTGACGATAAAAAATTGTTTTTAGAAGATTAAATAAACATTCCATTTCTCTCATGGTTAGATGGTAAGAAATTTGATAATATTGTTCCTTTGTAGGTTTTATAGAAATGGAATGTTTAACAGAATATTTGAACAGTTTTTAAGTTATATTATTTATGAAAAAGATAATCACTTTATTATTCTTAATTCTATTAATAAATATTTTTTTTTCAAACCTTAAAGCTCAGGTGATAAAGGGTGCGCTAATTGCCGGCTTTAACATGACACAGGTTGATGGAGATGAAGTTTACGGTTTTAAAAAATTTGGTTTTAATGTTGGTGCTGCTGCAATCATACCTATAAAAAAAAAGTGGTCAATAAGCCTTGAAACCATATTTTCTCAAAAAGGGGCTTATCAGCGTCCTCAATATAATGATTCACTTTATACCGGCGAATATAATTTGAAATTGAATTATGTTGAGGTTCCCGTTTTAGTGCATTTTACCGAAAAGAATTTATTTTCTGCTGGTGCTGGTTTTTCATGGGGTCGACTGGTTAGCTCTACGGAAATTGAACATGGTGGTATCCAGCCACCTTACTCCGACTCAGTATTTTTTAATAAAAATGATTACAATTTATTAGTGGATTTTCGTTTCAGGATTTGGAAACAATTGAAGTTTAATATCAGGTATGCATACTCACTTGCAAAAATCAGGACCAGAGAATTTTATTCTTTGGCAGGTACTTCGTGGTCACGAAAGCAATACAATAATATTATCACATTTCGCTTGATTTATGTTTTTAATGAACAGATTGAATATGTTAAAAGGAAAAATAAATAATGCAAAAATCAGCAAAATACTGGATAAAAAAATTAGAACTGACAGAACATCCTGAGGGAGGTTATTTTAAAGAAGCTTATCGTGATGATGAAGTAATTAAAAATGACCATTTACCTTTACGTTTTAAAGGCGATAGAAATTATTCCACAGCAATATATTACCTTCTTGACGGAAATAATTTTTCAGCTTTTCATAAAATTAAATCCGATGAGATATGGCACTTTTATGGCGGCTCTTCCTTAATAATTTTTTTGTTTGATAAAGATGGAAATCTTAAAGAATTTATTCTGGGAAATAATCCTGAAAAAGATGAACATCTAATGGCAGTAATTCCAAAAGAATCGTGGTTTGCTGCAAAAGTTATTGATAATAATTCCTTTTCACTTATAGGTTGTACAGTTGCTCCCGGATTTCATTTTGATGATTTTGAACTTGGAAACAGGGAAAACCTGATTAGACAACATCCTGAACATAGTTCCCTGATAATTGAATTGACAAGAAAAAAAGTCAACCTTATTTAGGCATGGACAGACTGACCCCGAAAGCTTTCGGAGGGAGACTGGAGACTGAATAAAAAAGTTCAAAATTGTCCGTCCATCCATACGGACTTCTTTCAGTCATATGAAGCGAAGCAAATCCGACCATACGGACTCCTTTCAGTCGTACGGATTTCTTTCAGTCATATGAAGCGAAGCAAATCCGTATGGATGGATTTTATCTTGCTCAATGTATAACAGCTATTTATTATAATATGGTGTCTTTTTAAAGAGGTACTTGATGGTTGCTCTATAAGCATCTCTTTGTGAACTAAAGGAAATACGATTTTTGTTCCATATAACCTCACCTGTGTTTCCGTCAAAAACAGTTAAATCAACCACTGTTTTATATTCATCTGTTGTTGTGGCATTTTCACTTGTAATTTTTGTGGCTGTAGACTTATTTTTATCATATTCATGTTCTTTATTTTCAATGGCAGTATATTTTGTACTGGATTGTGTAAGGTTTACATTGATGGTTCCTTTGATGATCCCGCCAACACCCAGAATCCTTGCTAACTCAGTAATAGAATATCCCCTGATGTTATCACTATTTATACCTGCATTTATAAGAAGCTGATTTGTGGTTTCGGTTGGTTGTAGTTTTTTATTAAAACTACCCTGTTTTTTCAAATAAAATGAATAATTGAAACTTTGAGCAGCAAAACCTTCTTCCTGATTATATTCTCCATTTACCAGAAAATTATATGGTAAAACTGCTACAAGGTTCTGATCAATGGGTAAATATCCCGGTTTGTCACTCTCTGCCATTACAGAAGAAGGTTGTGTAATTACCTGTGTGCGTCCGCTGACAAACACTATCTTATAGACTTCATTTTTAGGCATTGTGTATTTCAGGGTTTCGCCGGGGTAAACATAAGTAATACTATTGCCTTGAATATCAGTTACTGTTGCATTAAATTCTTCTCCATTCATTTTGATGACCTTATCATATTTTTTATCCTGTGCATACAAAGAGGTAGATAATATCAGCATAAGAAATGACAAGGCGAATAGCCCAAATGTTTTAATTGTTGCTTTCATAGTTTTGTTTTTTGCAAATATAATAAATTTTGGTTCGGAGTTGAATTTTATTCTTCTGCCAGTTGCCGTTCATGAAATAATCGGGCTTCCTGTAAAAAATATTCAGCAATTGGAAGAGATAGGGTATTATCATAATCCATTCTTTCGGGGTGCCACTGAACTGCAATAAGAAATGGATTATCTTCGGGGTTTTTCCATTCTATGGCTTCAATCAAACCATCTCCGGAACGAGCAGTTACTTTAAATTCATCTGCAAGTTTATCCACAGCCTGATGATGATTGCTATTGACAATGCCGGAATTTATATTGCTTGCCCAAAACAATTTTGAACCCGGCTCAATCTGAACATTATGGAAACAATTTTTAGTGTCTTTACACCTGTGAACCACAACTGTATCAAAATCGGAAGGAATATCAACAATGAGACTTCCACCCATTGCTACATTTAAAATTTGTTCTCCACGGCAAATTCCAAGTATCGGAATATTCAAATCCATTGCTTTTTTTATTAAAGCAAATTCTAAAGTATCACGTTTGTAATCTATTGTTCCACATCTTGTTGTATCAAATGCTTTATTATATTCTCCCGGAAATACATCTGGTCCGCCGGTCAGCAATAAACCCGAACAATTTTCAAGAATTAAAAGTGCCGAATCAATTGGAATAAAATACATACCAATACATTCAATTGTGGAATCGGCTTTTTTAAGCCATTTTTCATAACTGCCATAATATTTCTCGGGCTTGGCTTTTGAGATAGCAATTTTTATTGGATCTTCTTTATAGGACGAACAACTGCTGAAAAAAATATTGAGGCTAATAATACCTGATATCAAAAAATAAATTAACGGAACTTGCTTTTTCATTTGGAAATAATTTTTATGTTAAAATTCAAATCAGTGTAATAATTACAAATAAATTTCAATCAATCCTTCGGGAGCTTCAATTTTAATTTGTTTATTATTCCGGTCAACTTTTTTGATGATTTCGTCTGTAATCGGTACAAGTATTTCTTTATTTTTATATTTTATCTGCAAAATTGACTGTTGAGGAAGATCAAGCACTTTTTCCACTTTTCCAATGCTTCCATAAGTCTTGTCTATAATTGAATATCCGATTATATCGTGATAATAAAATTTATTACCTGTGAGTTTTGGTAGCTGGTCTAAAGGAAGAAAAATTTCAGCATTGACAAACATCTCAGCAATTTCAGGAGTTAAAATATCTTTAAGCTTAATAATTGCTTTATTATTTTTTATCTGGATATTTTCAATAAAATAAGGAATTAAATTACCTTTTAAATCTAAAAAAACAGATTTTAAATCTTTATAATTTTCAGGGTTGTCAGTGTCAAGAACTACATTTAATTCACCTTTTTTTCCATAAGCTTTAACGATTCTCCCTAAATAAAAAAAATCATTTTTGTTCATCCTTCAGAATTTATAATGGTCAAATTTAAAAAAAAAGGCTAAGAAAGCATAATTTTCTTAGCCTGTAAATTTTTTATGAAATGAATTTTTTATTTTTCTGTTTTTTCTTCCGTTTTTTCCTCTACCTTATCTTCTGTTTTTTCCTCTTTATTTTCTTTGGTCTTTTCCTTTACCTTATCTTCAGTTTTTTTCTCAATATTCTCTTCTGTCTTAGGTTCTTCTTTTACTTTTTTAACTTTTTCTGATGTTTTCTGGATTTTTTCTTCAGGTTTGGTTTCTTCAGGTTTAGTTTCTTCAGGTTTAGTTTCTTCGGGTTTGGTTTCTTCGGGTTTGGTTTCTTCAGGTTTGGTTTCTTCAGGTTTAGTTTCTTCGGGTTTAGTTTCGGTTATAGCTTCAACTTCATCTGGTTCTGCAACTTCATTAGCTTTTGCTTTTTCTTCAATTTCTTTAGCTTTTTTCTTGGCTATTTCGGCAGCTCTTGCTTCATTAATTTTTGCTTCGGCTTCAAGACGTTTTTTACTATCATCTTTGACTTCAAGTTCGGTTTCCTTGACTTTACCTGCAATTTTATCTTCTTTTTCAGTAAGCCATGCCTGAAATTTGGCTTCTGCCTGTTCTTCGGTAATTACTCCTTTTTTGACTCCTTTAAGCAAATGATTTTTGTATAAAACTCCTTTATAGGATAAAATTGTTTTTACAGTATCTGATGGCTGAGCACCTTTGTTAAGCCAATCAATTGCTTTATCAATGTTTAATTTAATGTCTGCGGGTTTGGTGAGAGGGTTGTAAGTGCCAATTTTTTCAATGTACTTTCCATCCCGTGGTGCACGACCATCCGCAATTACAATATGGTAAAAGGGTCTGCCTTTTTTACCTTTTCTTTGTAATCTGATTCTTGCTGGCATTTCTAAATTTTTTAATATTAATATATGATTTTTTTAAAATGGGTGCAAATATCCGATTTATTTATGAGAATAAAAAAGTATTTGTTAAAAAATATTTCTTTTTAAAACTTATTAACATAACAAAATATAATTTTCTTTTTAATTAATTTTACACCTCGTAATTTTGAGTCCACTCTAATAAGCCATCGGATGACTAATTAGTGTCGGTCTATAAAGTCTCGTTCTAACAATTTAAGATTTTAGAATTCAGATTTAAAATTTAAAATTATGTTGATTATCATCGGATTAAAAAATAAAAATCTAAAATCATAAATCAGAAATAAAAAAATGCCCGATTTTACTCATTTACACGTACATACACAGTATTCAATTTTAGATGGAGCTACCAGGATTCCCGATTTGATATCCAAAGCTAAAGAGTATGGTATGGATGCTCTGGCAATAACCGATCATGGAAATATGTATGGGGTATTAAAATTTTATTTTGAGGCAAAAAAACAAAAAATAAAACCAATTATAGGCTGTGAAGTGTATGTTGCACCGCACAGTCGTTTTGAGAAAAGGGGAAAACAAGACCGTAGCGGTTACCATTTGATCCTTCTTGCAAAAAATATTCAGGGTTATAAGAATTTATCAAAATTAAGTTCTTTAGGATATTATAAAGAGCATTTTTATTATACGCCACGTATTGACAAGGAATTACTAAAAGAATATAGCGAGGGTTTGATAGCAACAACTGCCTGCCTTGGTGGTGAATTGCCCACTGCAATAATAAATTTTGGAATTGAAAAAGCCGAAGAAGTTTTAAAGGAACACCTTGAAATTTTTGGAGAAGATTATTATTTGGAATTAATGAATAGTGGCATACCCGAACAAAAAATTGTAAACAAAACATTACTTGAACTTGCCAAAAAATTTAATGTTAAGGTTATAGCCACTAATGATGTTCATTTTTTAAATGAAAAGGATTATGAAGCTCATCATATTCTTATTTGCCTGAATACCGGTAAGGATATTGATGATAAAACTAATATGCATTATACGGGACAGGAGTTTTTTAAATCACCTGATGAGATGGCTGAGTTATTTAAAGATGTTCCTGAAGCGCTTGCAAATACAAGGGAAATTGTTGATAAAATTGAAGATTTTGATATTACTATTAAAAAGGTTATCCTGCCGCATTTCCCGCTACCTGATGGTTTTACTTCCGAAGATGAATATTTAAAACATCTGACTTATGAAGGTGCCAATAAATTATATCCTGAAATTACTGAAGAATTAAAAAAAAGGCTGGATTATGAACTTTCGATCATTAAGGATATGGGTTTTCCCGGATATTTTTTAATAGTTCAGGATTTTATATCAACAGCCAGAAGATTAGGAGTTACAGTTGGACCGGGAAGAGGCTCAGCAGCCGGTTCGGCAGTTGCTTATTGTACGGGAATAACAAATATTGACCCGATAAAATATAATTTGCTTTTTGAGCGGTTCCTTAATCCCGATCGTATAAGTATGCCTGATATTGATATTGATTTTGATGATGAAGGTCGTGAAAAAGTACTTAATTATGTAGTTGAAAAATATGGCGAAAACAGGGTTGCACAGATAGTAACATTTGGGACTATGGCTGCCCGTCTTGCGATCAGGGATGTAGCAAGGATTTTAAAACTTCCTTTGAACGAGGCTGATAAATTAGCAAAAATGGTACCCGAAAGGCCTGGTATTACTCTTAAACAAGCATATAAGGAAGTAAAAGAATTAGATGAAATAAGAAAAAAAGGAGATGAATTATCACGTAAAACCCTGAATTTTGCAGAAATTCTTGAGGGTTCGACCCGTCATACAGGTACTCATGCCTGTGGTGTTATTATTGGTCCCGATGATCTGATTAAGTACGTTCCGTTGAGTACTGCGAAAGATTCCGATTTAATGGTTACACAATATGAGGGTAAATTGGTTGAATCCGTGGGAATACTTAAAATGGACTTTCTTGGCTTAAAAACCTTATCAATAATCAAGGATGCCATTGAAAATATTTATAAAGGTCATGGAATAAAAATTGATATTGAAAAAGTTCCATTAGAAGATGAAAAAACTTTTGAGTTGTATCAAAGGGGTGACACAATCGGGACTTTCCAGTTTGAATCGGAGGGAATGCGGGGATACTTAAAAGATCTTAAACCTAATAATATTGAAGATTTAATTGCAATGAATGCTCTCTACCGTCCCGGTCCTATGAATTTTATTCCGTTATTTATAAATCGTAAACAGGGAAAAGAGAAAATTGAGTATCCTCATCCAATGATCGAAAATATCCTTAAGCCAACCTATGGTATAATGGTCTATCAGGAACAGATTATGCAAACTGCCCAAATAATGGGTGGGTTTACTCTTAGTGAAGCTGATCTTTTGCGAAGATCAATGGGTAAAAAGGATAAGAAAACAATGGAGGAACAAAAAGTTGTTTTTATTAATGGGGCTTTAAAGAAAGAAATTGAGAAGGAAAAAGCAGAAGAAGTTTATCAGATGATGGAAAAATTTGCCGAGTATGGTTTTAACAGGTCACATTCTGCGGCATATTCAATAATTGCATATCAAACAGCATATCTTAAAGCACATTATCCTGCTGAATATATGGCAGCAGTTTTAACTCATAACCTTAGTGATATTAAAAAAATTACTTTTTTTATTGATGAATGCAAACGATTAAATATTTCTGTATTAGGACCTGATATTAATGAAAGCAGTCTTAATTTTATTGTGAATAAAAATGGTGAAATACGTTTTGGTATGGCTGCTATTAAGGGAGTTGGCGAAGCAGCCGTAAAATCAATAATTGAAGAAAGAAATAAAAACGGTTTATTTAGAAATATATTTGATTTTGCAAAAAGAGTAAATCTACGTTCGGTAAATAAACGAAGTTTTGAAGCATTAGCAAAAGCAGGGGCATTTGATGGTTTTAAAAATACTCACCGTGCACAATATTTTTACAGGGGAAATTTGGATGATACCGTCTTTCTTGAAAAAATTATTAAACATGCCGGTAGCTATCAGGAAAAACAAAATTCTATGCAGGTTTCTCTGTTTGGTGATGACGAAGCAATGGAAATTACCGATCCTAAATTACCTGATTGTGAACCATGGTCTAAACTTCAGCAACTTAAGAATGAAAAAGAAGTTACAGGTTTTTATATGTCGGGTCATCCATTGGATAATTACAAACTGGAAATTGATAATTTCTGCAACATTTCAATAAATACAATTAATGAAGGATTAAAACCCCTTAAAAATAAAATATTTACTTTTGCAGGTATTGTAACATCAGTTGCTCATAAAACTACAAGAAAAGGTAATCCTTTCGGCTCGTTTATTGTTGAGGATTTTAACGATTCAGTCCAAATTACTTTATTTGGTGATGATTATGTAAGTTATAAAAAGTTTTTTGAAAACGAAGGATATTCTTTGCTAATAAAAGCAACCGTTCAATACAGGTATAATTCCGAAGATCAACTGGAGATTAAAGTGAGAAATATTAGCCTGTTGCCAGAAGCAATTGAAAAATTCACTAAAGAAATTTCTTTAAACTTGTCAATGGATGATATAAATGATGAACTGATCGGGATATTGTCGGGAATTATAAATGCCAATCCCGGCAAATGTAAGCTGAAAATTATTTTAGTGGATAATACTGATAATATTTCAGTGGAAATGAAACCCAAGAGAAATAAAGTGAATCATCTGAAGTTTATTAATGAAATAAAAAAAATTCCGAATGTTGAATTTAGACTTAAATAATTTAATTTTGAAAAATTAATAATAATAATTTAATATCTTATAAATCATGGCAATAGAATTTACAGATGCAAATTTTGAAGAAATTGTATTAAAATCCGATAAACTCGTAATAGTTGACTTTTGGGCTGTCTGGTGCGGACCATGCAGAATGATAGGTCAAATAATTCAGGAAATCGGACAGGAATACGAAGGAAAAGTTATCGTTGGTAAAGTGGATGTTGATAACAACCCTGAAATTACCACAAAATTCGGAATCAGAAATATACCTACCGTTCTTTTCTTTAAAAATGGTGAAATAGTTGATAAACAAGTAGGATCAGTTGCAAAACAGATTATAATTAACAAGCTGGAAGCCCACTTATAAGAAGTTATGCCATATTCAATTGACCAAAACAGACTTCAGCAATTTAACTCATTGGAGTTTATTGCAAAACAGGTAGTTGAGGGTTTTATAACAGGTCTTCATAAAAGTCCTTTCCATGGCTTTTCCGTTGAATTTGCCGAACATCGTTTATATAATACAGGTGAATCAATAAAACATATTGACTGGAAATTATATGGCAGAACAGATAAACTTTTTGTAAAACGATATGAAGAGGAAACAAATTTAAGATGTCAGCTTGTGATTGACAATTCTTCATCAATGTATTTTCCCGTAAAGGAAAACCCAACAATTGATAATCCAAATAAAATTACTTTTTCAATTTATTCTGCTGCTGCAATAATGTTATTGTTGAAAAAACAACGTGATGCAGTTGGTTTAAGTTTTTTTTCTGATACAGTGGAACTGAGTACACAGGCAAAGTCAAGTTCGGTTCATCATAAATATTTGTATTCCGAACTTGAAAAGTTATTAATACCCATTTCAACAAAAACACAAAAAAAAACTTCTGTTGCCGATTCATTACATCAAATAGCTGAGAATATTCACAAAAGGTCGCTGGTTATAATTTTTAGCGATATGATGGAAAGCAGCGGTAATACCGATGAATTATTTGCAGCTCTTCAGCATTTGAAACATAATAAACATGAAGTGGTTTTATTTCATGTAACTGACAAACAAAAAGAAGAAGAATTTGATTATGACAACCGCCCGTACAAATTTGTTGATATGGAAAGCGGCGAAGAATTAAGGGTTAATCCGGTTGAAGTGAAAAAAGAATATCTAAAAGCTGTTAATAAATTTAAAAAGGAATTAATACTTCGCTGTGGCAAATACCGAATTGACCTTATTGAAGCTGATATTAACAAGGGCTTTGACACTGTATTACAATCATATTTAGTGAAGCGTGAGAGGTTGTATTAATAAAATAAGATAATTGCAAATATGAAAAAAGTAAATAAAAACATAAAAAGAACAAACAGGTGGAAAACCGCAGAATTTGCTTACAGTGGATTAAATGCAGAAATGAGGATGCCACCCATGTTAAGATTGGGAAATCCGCCACTTACAAATGAGGAAATAATTGAAGAATTAGAAGAACTTTTTGATGGAGACCATTCCTGGGGGTTTTTATAGTATACCAATCGTAAATTAATTAACGAAATACAATGAGCATATAATCTCACCCTTCCCATTGTTCAACAATTG
>JAUXFX010000098.1 GCA_030622635.1 Bacteroidota bacterium | reverse complement strand
TTTGATATAAAAATTCGTTGCTATAAATAACTTTTGCCTGATTACCATCCTGCCAAACTTTGTAGTTCTTAATTCGGTTTAAATATTTACCAGCATATGAAAAATAATTTAACATCCATTTTCGCCGGCTTTCCGGCTCTTCCTGTATTTGACCAATAATCCTTTTTGATGTAAACTTTTTGAAATCTCTAAGTATTTCTGATAAGCTATTATCGTTTTCTGCCCGACAGATCATATGCAGATGGTTTGACATTAAGCAATATCCAAATATTATCAATCCTTTATTTTGTTGGCAATATTTTAAAGAATTTGTAATTAGTAGTTTGTGATTTTTTCTTGTAAAAACATCAATCCAGCCTACAATAGTCATAGTTATGAAATAGGCTTCTTCTTGATTAAAAATTTTATATTTATCTGACATAAAACCAAAATTATTAATTTTACTAAATGTGTTATATGTCGTTATAAACGACATATAATAAGGCACTCGTTACAAACGAGCGCCAGCTAGGGTATAGCATCCAGTTGTGTTAGTTTTATTCAATACATTTTAATATTATAATAAAATAAACTATTTCAACTTCCAATCCATCCATAAATTGCTTACATCAGGACTGACTATAATATTAGGATTCTGCTCTTTGCTATTTATTTTTATTGCATTAATCTGTACTTCTTTGATTACATAATCGCTCAATTTTTCCAATGTAATATCGCCTTTAGTTTCTTTTAATTTCTTCAACAGGAAATAAGTAAACATACCATGTTGTTTGTTTGAATAGGGTAAAGAAGATTGAACTCCACTACTTGATGTAAATATTAAAAGATTACCGGAAACAACATCTACCTTTGGTTTAATTCTTACACTTCTCGCAGCCAGTAAACTATGATTACGGCCAGCTCCACTAAAACATGCATCCAAAATAACGAATATTTTTTCAGAAGGAAATTCTGTCAACTTAGCATACAAATCATTAAGTTTTATTCCATATTTCACATCACTACCACTAATATCTACAGGCATTATATAGCTTTCTTTTGTAATCTCGTCAGGAAATCCATGACCAGCAAAATAAAAGATAATAGTAGCTTTTCCTTCAGTATATTTTGTAAGTTTTGATAATTTTTCAATCTCACGTTGCATTTGAGAACTTATGGCATCAGTTAAAAGTGTTATATTTTCTTTTGGCACTCCAAGTGTTTTTTCGATATATTTAGCAAATACTTCAGCATCATTTTTTGCAAAATCCACATTGGATTCGCTATTAAGATCTGTTTGGTATTTCGTATAATCTTCATTTCCGATGATAAGCGCAAAGGTATTTTTATTTGTTATATAATTTATAGGAATTTCAGTATCTACATCTGATTTACCAACATTGATAATTTTAGTGGTTTGATTTGATATTTGCTTGGTAGGTGCTTGTGTTAGATCATTTAAATTTACCTTAATATCGTCAAAATTAAAGGCAAATTGATTAGAACTGAATGATACTATATCTTGACTATCATAAATATATGTTTTTTTAGAAGTAGAATTTATTATTTCAAGATGCATTATTTCAAGATCATAATTATCTAATAATGTAAATTTGATATTGCTGAATTCGAAGTCATTAAAATTAGCATCAAAGCTTTGTGCTTCATTTAGGGGTACTTTTAAAAATATTGGATTATAATCAGGGAATGATATCTTGAAACTTTCATTATCAGCATCATATTCATTTGTTATCAAATCAAATCTTAACAATGAAATTCCAATACTATCAATTGCTTTTTGTGTATAATACTCTATTTTTTGTAAGCGTGCTTCATCATTAACTCTATTCTGATAATCAGACACCTTTTCGTACTTTCCTTTTTTTTGCCAGTTATTAATTTTGTTTTCTACAAATTTTGTAATCATTCTATTGATAAAAACAATTTTATTATTATTTGACTGAAACCAAATATCAAGATTACGACCTTTTAAAAAACTTAAAAATTTATCATCATTTCTTAAATTGTAAAAGTCAATATTTAAAAATTCAAAATCATTAAACCCTTGAATAATTGATTGATTCAAATTACTTAAAGCCAACTCATTATTATTCAGTAAAGCATAAATTGAAGCATATGCATAATTACATTCAGATAATAAATCAAGACCAGATTGTGTTTTTGGGATAATTGTTGATTTGGGATTTGTATAAAATTTTTCATTTATTATACCTTCGATTTTTTTAAAGGCTCTTTCTTTACCATAAAGGTAATATATAGAAATACATTTTATATAAATATCTTTTAAAAAAATACTTGAAAGACCTGATGCCATTTTAAAATCTTTTATTACATACTTATCAATACCTGATTCAAATTGTCTAATTCTTGCTCTTAAAAAATAGGCTTCTTTATAATCAGGGTCTAACATGATAGCGGAATCCAAAAATTTTATACTTAATATATAATCAATTCTTGAATTGTTATACATGGATTTTGCATACCAGTAATAAAGTTTAGAAGATTTCTTATCATTTAGACGAGGAATACTTAATCCTTTACTGAAATAATTCTTTGCATCGTTAAACTTAGCAAGGTTATAAGATTCTTTTCCTTTTTTAAATAATTCTGAAAAATCCTGTGCATTTGATATAGAAACAAAACCAATTATAAGTGAAACCAATAAAAAATATTTTATTATTTTCATCAAATTAAATTTAGCTCGCGCTCGTTTGTAACGAGTGCGTAATATTTTAGCGTTTGTAACGCTAATTATATGTTTTAAGCTTTGGTGTTATTAATTCTATATCTAAATGTATTATTTGTCGTTATAAACGACTTATTACAAGGCACTCGTTACAAACGAGCGCCAGCTGGTTCGTAACCCGTAATCCGTAATTCGTAAATATTTTTAATCCTCACCAGCTTCCACCTGCACCACCACCGCCAAAGCTTCCGCCACCGAAGCCACCGAAACCGCCACCGCCAAATCCGCCGCTTCCTCCTGAAAAGCCGCCCCAACTGCCGCTATGGCGGCCAACTCCGCCTAAGGCACTGCCTAACAATAATGCCGTCCAAAAAGGTATGTTTTTTTTACCAACTGTTTGCGACCTTCCCGAACCTCTTATAAGGGTAAAAATGATTATGATAACTATAAAAGGAATAATGAATCCAAATGGAGAACCTTCAGTGCTTTTTTTATAATCATCGGCTGTAAATTCACCTGAAGCTAGTGACATCAAAGTTGTTGTCCCTTTATCCAATCCTTGGTAATAGTCGTAATTTTGAAAGCTCGGAATCATTTCATTTTCAATGATTCGTTTAACAATAGCATCCGGAATTGCACCTTCAAGACCATAACCTGTTGCTATCCATACTTCACCTTTTTCCATGCCTTTTTTGGGTTTTAACAAAACAACAATTCCGTTGTCAAATCCTTTCTGACCTATTCCCCATTTTTCTCCAAGCAGGTCGGCAAACACAACTTTATCATAACCGTTGAATGAATTTACCAAAACAATGGCAATCTGGGTAGAGGTTGTGTCGTTAAAGTTGACAAGCTTTTGTTCCAAACGACTGATCTGGTTTTTATTGAGTGTTCCTGTAAAGTCGGTTACTAATCTCGGAGGGTATGGTCTTTTGGGAATATCCTGGGCGAAAATTATAAATATACTTGTAAAATAAACACTTAAAAATAAAATGGTTTTTGCTAATTTAAATTTCATTATAATAATTTAATTTTTTCCAAATGAAATTTCATTTGAAAGTTCGTTAATATCGTCTGAATGGTATGGAAAATGTTTTTTTAATTGCTGACCGGTAGTTTTTATGCTTTCTGATAAACCTTCGGTGAAATTACCTTCTTTAAAATGTGCTGACATTTGTTTTTTTATTTCATCCCAGAATTTTTCGGGCACAGCGGCATTAATTCCTTCATCGCCTATAATTGCAAATTTCCTGCTCTTAATGGCTAAGTAAAATAAAACCCCATTCCTTAGTTCTGTTTTATTCATTTTTAGTCTATTGAATAAAAAAGAAACACGGTCTAACACATCTTCTTTGCAATAATTTTCAATATGAACACGAATTTCGCCGGATGTATCAAGTTCGGCATTTATTATTGCTTGTTTAATTTTAATTTTTTGTTCTTTTGTAAAGAAATTTTTTGCAGTTGGTATCATAATTTATGATTTTGGTTCTGTGTCAAATACTGATAGATAAAACAAGATAAAAGACATCCATACGGACTCCCGTTGGTCGAAAGTAAAAAGACAAAAGTACATAGTATAAAAATTTAGAATTCAACTACAGGAGCTTTTTCCGTTCCTTTCTCCGCTTCAAAATATGGCTTTTGCTCAAATCCGAACATGTTGGCTAAAATATTTTTAGGAAACTTTTTTATATAAATGTTATATATTTTTGTTGTTTCATTAAATTTTCTGCGTTCATTGGCAATTCTGTTTTCAGTTCCTTCCAATTGTGCCTGCAATTCAAGGAAATTTTGATTGGCTTTAAGGTCAGGATATCTTTCAACTACCACCATCAGTTTAGATAATGCAGAGCTTAAACCTGCCTGTGCCTGTTGAAATTGCTGCATAGAAGCTGCCGTAAGTTCACCTGGATTTATACTGACTGATGTGGCTTTTGCTCTTGCTTCAATAACATCGGTAAGTGTTTGCTTTTCATGCTCAGCATAACCTTTAACTGTATTAACTAAATTTGGTATGAGGTCGGCACGCCGCTGGTAAACATTTTCAACATTAGCCCAGGATGTATTAATCCCTTCTTCGTAAGTAACCATATTATTGTACGAACCCTTAAACCAACTGTAAATCAAAATAATAATTACTACAATAATGATGATAACAATCCATGATTTTTTCATTGTTTGAAAGTTTTATTGTTTATAATTTTAATAAGTTAAAGCTTGTAAATTATTCAAGTTAAATATTCTGCTAAAATAGTAAAAAAAATATTAAAAGTAAAATAAAAAAAACCTACGAGGGTTTGCAAACCCTCGTAGGTTTTAGTTTCTGACCTTTACTTCTTATCAGCAGTCAGTTACAGGCAGCTATATAGTGCTTGTCCATAAAGTCAATTATGTTGATAAAATTTTTTATTTTTTATTTTTTATTTTTTTAATCCGCTGATAATCAGCAAAATTTTAAATTTTAAATCTGAAATCTAAATTCTAAATTCTTAAATTCTTAGAATGTGACTTTATTGACACGCACTATCTATTTAATAATCTCCACGCTTCTTTTAATAAAATCAGTTAACTCCTGGCCTTTAAGCAGGTTCTGGGAAAGTAATGCAAGGTCGTAAATTTGTTTTACGGTTTTATCTTGTATTGCCTGATCTTTTTCATCAAGAATTTTGCAAATCAAAGGATTATTTGGATTCACAACAAGGTTATATTGTTCGGGTAAATTACCCATGTAATCCATTCCACCGCCAAGTGCTGACATATCCTTCATACGCCGCATAAATTCAGGGCGGATTATCGTGAAAGGTAAATCGGTTTCACTCAGGTTCTCAAAAACAACAGTGAATTTTTCTTTGTTAATATTTCTTTCAATCACAGGTTTTAATGCTTCTTTTTGCTTGTCATCTAATTTTGATGGCTGTGTTTCTTCTTTTTTAATCAGATTATCAATAGTGTCGGAATCAACTCGTTTAAAAGTCGTGTCTGTCAATTTTTGTTCAAGAGTGTTAATGAAATGATTGTCAAGAATACCATCCATAATTAAAACATCATAACCTCTATCAGTTGCTGCTTGTATAAAACTGTGTTGTTCTTCTAAATTATTTGCATAAAGATAAACCAGTTTTTTATCCTTGTCTTTTTGTGTGTCTTTGATGTGTTTTTTATATTCTTCCAAAGTAAAATATTTGCCTTTGGAATTTTTCAGTAACCAAAATTTTTCGGCACGTTCATAAAATTTTACTTCCGATATCATCCCATATTCAATGAATACTTTAATATCATCCCATTTTTCTTTAAATTTTTTACGATCGTTTTTAAACTGTTCTTCTAATTTATCGGCAACTTTTCGCATTATATAATTGGATATTTTTTTAACGCTTGAATCGCTTTGAAGATATGAACGTGAAACATTCAAAGGAATATCCGGCGAATCAATTACACCGTGCAATAAAGTAAGAAAATCAGGAACTATACCTTCAACCGAATCGGTAACAAAAACCTGATTTGAGTATAATTGTATCTTATCCTTTTGGATTTCAAAATTTTTCTTCACCTTAGGGAAATAAAGAATTCCGGTTAAGTTAAACGGATAATCCACATTTAAATGTATGTGAAAAAGAGGTTCTTCAAAAGAGAAAGGATATAATTTCCTGTAAAACTTTTTATATTCTTCATCAGTGCAATCAGCAGGTTTCTTTTTCCAGAGCGGATGTGTGTCATTGATTATTCTGGATTTTACAACTTCCACTTCCTTGTCTTTTCCGTCTTTATCTTTTTCGCCTTCAACTTTTTCCCAAACTTTCTCTGTTCCAAACTGAATAGGCACAGGTAAGAATTTACTGTATTTTTTCAATAACTCAAGAATGCGATATTCTTCCAGAAATTCTTTTGATTCACTGTCAATATGAAGAATTACTTCGGTACCTCTGTCTTTTTTGTCAATTTCGGTTAACGTATATTCGGGACTACCATCACAAACCCATTTTATAGCTTTTGTAGGACCACCTTTTTTATAGGTTTTCGTAAGAATTTCTACCTTGTCGGAAACCATAAATGACGAGTAAAATCCCAGTCCGAACTGCCCGATAATAGCATTTCTATCGGCTTCGGTTTTTGTTTTGAATTTCTTAACAAATTCCTCTGCACTTGAAAATGCAATCTCGTTGATGTATTTATCAATTTCTTCGGATGTCATTCCAATACCCCTGTCTATAACAGATATGGTTTTTGCTTTCTTGTCAACTTTAACATGTATAGTCAGGTCGCCGAGGTCTTCTTTGAACTTGCCGAGTGACGCAATAGTCTTTAGTTTTTGAGTTGCATCAACTGCATTTGAAACTAACTCTCTTAAAAATATTTCGTGGTCTGAATATAAAAACTTTTTTATTATCGGAAATATATTTTCCGTTTGAACATTAATTTTTCCTTTTTCCATTTTTTTATAATTTAAATTTCAAAGGTTTTATCAAAGCTTATGCCAATGGATTTGGTATGACAAAATGACGGAAGGGAAAAGTTACGGGTTGTGAGTTGCGGATTTTTTCATTCCATTTCTCTTTTTCTTAGAAATTTTTTCCACCCAAATAACCCACATAGAAAAAATCACAACATAGAAAAATGGATTATTATTGTGATTATTGCAAATATTGCAACTTCACGAAAGGCATGAAGATTATATTTTTTTATAAAATTATTAATAAACAAAAAATATTTTTTACTTCGCTCAAAATTATTCCGTCTGCAAAATTGTTAATTAATAAATAATATTCTATTTTTGCACCCTCAAAAATTTAAAGAAAAAATTTTAAATTAATAATTAATAACTTATGCAGAACAAAGGAGCTATTAAATTTTTTGCTATAGCATTCGCTTTAGTTTGTTTATTCCAGTTGTCATTTACATTTTTTACAACTAGAGTTGAAAGAAAAGCCAGGGAGTTTGCCAATAATGAAGAAACAGTAAAATTAGCAAAAGAACTTGCCAAAGGGCATGAATTAAGAGAAGGATTTTTGTTTGATTCAATTGCTAAGACAAGAGAGAAATATTATATTGATTCAATGTCAAACGAAATTGTTTTTAATATTCTTTTAAGAAAATATACTTATAAAGAATGTAAAGAACGTGAGCTAAACCTCGGTCTTGACCTTAAAGGTGGAATGAATGTAGTACTGGAAGTTAAGGTTGGTGATATTGTTAAAGCTTTATCAGGAAACAGTCAGAACCCTGTATTTCTTGAAGCATTAAAACGTACTTATGAAAAACAAAAAGATAGCCAGAAAGATTTTGTCACGCTTTTCGGCGAAGCTTTTGAAGAAGTTGACCCCAATGCCAGATTAGCTGCTGTTTTTAATACTGTTGAATTAAAAGACAAAATCAATTATAACTCTACTAACGAGGAAGTTCTTGATGTTATACGCGGTGAAACAGATGGAGCTATTGACAGGGCATTTAATATTTTGAATACCCGTATCAACCGTTTTGGTGTAGCACAGCCAAACATTCAAAGATTAGCTGCAACAGGCAGGATATTAGTAGAATTGCCGGGTATCAAAGATCCTGAACGTGTACGAAAATTATTACAAGGTACTGCCAAACTTGAATTCTGGGAAACCTATAATTTTGCTGAACTCCAATCATATTTTGTCGAAGCAAACAAAAAACTAAAAGCAACATTACAAACTGAGGAAATAATTGAAGAAACCCGGGAAGGCAAACCCGAAGCAGAAATTCTGACTGAGGAAATTCAGGAAGAAACAGATCAGGATGAAACTACAACAGGATTGGAAATAGAATCGGATACTGCTGAAGAAACATCTTCATTATTAGAACAATTAGAAAAAGATACAAGTGAACTTGTTAGTCAGGAGCAAAACTTTGAAGAATATGCAAAAGATAATCCTTTATATGCCTATTTAGTACCTGCTTATTATCAAAACGAACATGGACAATATGTTGCCGGAAGCGGTGCTGTTGTCGGATTTTCTTCTATTAAAGATACAGCCAGGGTTAATAATATGCTAAGGAAAGTAAAAAATATTTTTCCAAGAAATCTTAAGTTAGCCTGGACAGTTAAACCTGAGCAAAACCGTCCTGAAATACTTAACCTAGTCGCATTAAAAATTACTTCCAGAGATAAAACATCTGCCTTAAGTGGTGATGTTATTGTTGATGCACGTCAGGATTATTCACAGAACGGACAGGTTAGTGTTACAATAAATATGAACGCGGATGGTTCAAAAATATGGAAAAGACTTACAGGTGATAATATTGGTAAGCAAATTGCTATCGTTTTGGATGATTATGTTTACTCCCATCCAAATGTAAACTCTGAGATTCCAAACGGTCGTTCGGAAATCAGCGGTGGTAATATGTCACTTGAGGAAGCTAAAGACCTTGCAAACATTTTAAAAGCAGGTAAATTGCCGGCACCTGCCAGAATTGTAGAAGAAGCAGTTGTCGGACCATCTCTCGGAAGGGAAGCAATAAATGCAGGATTATGGTCATTTGTAATTGCATTTGTTTTGGTGTTGATATTTATGATTACATATTATAACAAGGCAGGATGGGTTGCCGACCTTGCATTATTAACAAACGTCTTCTTCTTATTCGGTGTGCTTGCATCATTGGGTGCTGTATTGACTTTGCCAGGTATAGCGGGTATTATATTAACACTTGGTATGGCTGTTGATGCTAACGTGATTATTTACGAACGTATAAAAGAAGAGGTACGCGCCGGTAAAGGAATACGGCTTGCAATAAGCGATGGTTATAAAAATGCTTATTCGGCAATTATTGATGGTAACGTTACTACTTTATTAACCGGTATTGTTCTGTATACATTTGGTTCAGGACCTGTTCAGGGATTTGCAACCACGCTTATCATTGGTATATTATCTTCATTGTTCTCTGCTATATTTATTTCAAGAATGGTTTTTACTTATTTTCTTGATAAGAACAAAAAAATCAATTTTGATAATAAATTCACTAAAAATATACTTGCAAATGTTAATATCGATTTCCTAAGCATGCGTAAAGGAGCTTATATATTTTCTGCTATTATTATAATAATGGGAATCATTTCATTATCTACCAGGGGATTGAATTTTGGTGTTGATTTCTCAGGTGGCAGAACTTATATTATTCGTTTTGATCAGGATGTTAAAACTAATGATATAAGAGAAGCCCTTGCCGGCGAATTTGATGAAGCACCACCGGAAGTGAAAACTTTCGGACCAAACAAACAAGTAAAAATTACTACTAAATACCTGATTGATGATAGTTCTGAGGAAGTGGATTCAATTATACAAAGCAAGCTTTTTAACGGATTACATCAATTTTATGAAGATCAAACCGTTGAATATAAAGATTTTGTTTCCGACACTGAAATAGAAGACAAGTTGATTGGAATATTAAGTTCTCAGAAAGTTGGTCCTACTATTGCCGATGACATCAGGAATAAAGCTGTACTTGCTATTGTTTTTGCTTTGATTGTAATATTTATATACATTGCAATACGATTTAAAAAATGGCAATATGGTCTGGCTGGTGTAATTGCACTCTTCCACGACTCATTGATAACTATATCATTGTTCTCCCTGTTTTATGATGTTCTGCCGTTTAACCTTGAAATTGACCAGGCGTTTATTGCGGCTATTCTTACAATCATTGGTTATTCAATAAATGATACTGTAATTATATTTGACCGTATCCGTGAATACTTAGGTCTTTATCCTAAAAAAGATTTAAAAACAAATATGAACAATGCATTAAACAGCACTTTGGCACGTACAATTAATACATCAGGTACAACTTTGATTGTTGTACTTATTATCTTTGTTTTCGGAGGTGAGATTATTCGTGGATTTACATTCGCATTACTTGTCGGTATCTTGATTGGTACTTATTCTTCGTTGTTTAATGCAAGTCCTATTGCTTATGATTTGTTAGGTGAAAAAGCCAAAAAAATAATACAATCAACCAAATATCATAAAAAAAAGAAAAAACAAAGTTTTACAGGATAATAATATAGAAATGAGGTTTACCCCGTTTTGTCCGTCCGTATGGATACAAGAATTTAAATTTGAAAAGTCCTGTTTATTGCAGGACTTTTTTTATTACTTTTGTTTCAGAATAAATAAAATTATATGTTTGATTTTATTTTATTATTTTTTGATATTAGTACAGGTGAGATTCTAATAATCCTTGTCGTGGTTTTTTTGATATTTGGTCCGCAAAAAATTCCTGAACTCGCAAGAAAAATAGGAAAAGGCGTTTACGAAATCAAAAAAGCTTCTAACGAAATAAAAGATGAAATTAACAGTGAAGTAAATAAAGTTGAAAAAGAAGCAGGTGTTAAGGATATAGATGATAAATTAAAAGAGTTTAAAAATACATAGTGTTTGCAAGAAAACGCCAATAACTGCGTTACGCTCATCTTAAAAATCAGTCATCCGTACGGACTCCTGATTTTTAAGATTTCGCATCCCGAAAGCTTTCGGGATGTTCTTGACGTTTTCTTATCAAACACTTAGTTTTCGTGCAAAGACTACATAAGAATTTCATATTATCTTTAAATAAAGAATAAAAAAATTCGTTATCTAACTAA
>JAUXFX010000273.1 GCA_030622635.1 Bacteroidota bacterium | reverse complement strand
CATCACAGCCTCACCGGCTTCTTTTGATAATTTCGTATGTGAAATAGAGCAACCATGTATGTTTTTAGTGCTACATCCTATTTTTTCACGTTTTTTGTTCATGATTTTAAACTCGAATAACCATCCGTTTTTTTCTTTTATCACAGTTACCCGCCGGTTATCAAACTTGCAGGTAATTGCATTTATGTATTCTGTTACCCAGGGATCGTATTTTTCTAATTCTAATTTCATTTGTAGTCTTTTTTAATAAAATTATAAAAGGTTAAAACTCCGATAAGCCAATAAATACTTAATCCTTCACTATAAAATGAATCGTTTTTTTTGTTTATAATTTCATAACAATTATAAAGAATAACAACTTTACATTTCCCGTTCGAGTAAATTTTCCGCTTACCAGGAACTTCTTTAAATCCGTTCCTTTTTAAAAAGTCAATTACTGGTTTCATAATTTCAACAGATTAATAATTTCGTTAAACTTCTCTTCCATTTTGTAACCCTTAATTTTGAACCAGTTTAAGACTATTTTTTTATGATACAAAACGTCACAATAACTTATATTTACTTCTGAACCAATTACAGATAATGATTTTCCAAGTGGATTTCTCTCTGTTAATTGTGTTAACTTACAAGCCAAATAACAATATTCACGCCTTGCAGTTACTAAATTTCTGAACCTTCTTTTACCTTTCACGTTAAATACATTAACTTCGTTAACCTCACAAACAGCCGCTAAAATAGCAGATAATTCTAAACTGATATATCCACCTGTTTTAATTGGATTCTCTTTTGTTAAGTCAACTTCAGTAACTACATCCATGATTTTATGTTTAACCCCAAACAATACCTGTTCCTTGACAAGTTCGACATTGTTCAGGAGTTGCACTTATTGATGACCATTCGCCACTTATCTGGTTATAAAATCCATTTGCCGCTAATCCATTACCATTACATACAGGACAAATAAAAGGAGTTAAATGTCCTGAAATATTAATAACAGATTTGAATGTTTCTGCTTTTGGTGTTTCTTTTTTCTTTTTCATATCCTGGTTATTAATTCAATTCCGTAACTGTCTGTAAATTTGTTCAAAATGGTTCATCTTTAATTTCATCTTCTTTTTTGAGTACTACTTCTGGTAATCCCCCTATTATTTCAAAACTAAAATCGTTAAAATCCAGTCCCCTTGCGAATTTGTGTTCAACTTTTGAGTAAAATTCTTCACCTACTTCTTTTAATACACTTATAACTGATTCACTTTTGTTTTGTACCTCTGTTCCTATATGTCCACGTGCTGACATGTCCGCTTTATTCATGTGAATTACCGTAATTATATGTATATTTAATTCGTGTGTCCATTTCATAAACCGGTGTACTATCTCGGTAGCTTCTTCTTCAGAGTTTATATTTCTTACCAAATCCCTAATCCCGTCTATTGCTACAAACTTTATCCCTTTATTTGTGTAAAGATACTCTTCAATTAATTCAACTCTTTTGTGTGGTGCAAATGGTCTTAATCCATAAGCTGTAAATAATTTATTATTCTCTGCTAATTTCTCAACTCTTTTAACTACCTTTTGAACATACCAGGAGCTTTGCTCTGTATCAAATAATACTACTTTGCCAGTTATATTTTTCTTAAATTTATATTGTAATGATCCCAGCCCCGACATACAACCCAAAAATAAAGTGAGTAAAAATGTTTTTCTTGACTTTGCTTTTCCTATTATACTTGAAAAATTGCCCAACGTTAATAATGGTATTTCTTTCACACCCTCTAAAATAGACAAACAAACAGGGTTTTCTTTAATCTCATCTGTTGACTTTATTTCAGATTCTTTAAGTAACTGACTATTGGATTTTATTTCTGCTACCTTATCCACTTGCTATTAATTTCTTTTTGTAATTCTTTCAATTCTTTAATAGTAAAAACCTGTCTGTAAATTCTGTACATTTCTGCGTAAAAATATGTATAATCGAGTAAATTTTGAAGTTTGACTAACATTAAAGATAACGAATATTTACTATTTTTATCCCTTAACTCTTCAATATTATTATATAAAAACCGGATTGTTTCGTTTGTAACCGTTAAACTCACATATACCCCTGACATTGCTAAAATCATTCTTAATGGATTATTATGTCTTATCTCAATTAGAGTATTAATTTCCCTGGTTTCTAATTCTGTTTCAGTTATTTTTATATAATCCTTTACCTTATCAATTACATCTCTGCAAAGTCCGGTATTTATGTCGCCTGAATTTATCTGACCAACAAAGTAATTTAACTTTTTTATGAGTTTGTTTTTCATTAAAAGAACATTTTAAATATATCAAATACTGATTCTTTGTTTTTATAATAATCAGGTTTTTCTGTAATTTTTTCTAAAACATTTTCTAAACTAATTTCTTTTTGTCTGAAAGCACTTCTTATATATTCATATTCTTTGAAACTTAATGGCTTTTGAATATCCTGTAAAAAATATAATTTTTGTCCAAATTGTTTCGTTTCTTTAAATACAACTTTACAAATACCCTTATAATCCGATTTCCCATTTTCAGTTTTTATATTGTTTATTTCATTACGATAATATTCAATCAATTTATTTTTATTTATTTTATTAGTTATTATTTCATCATTCCATGATTCATTATTAAAAAATGCTTCTGGATTCTTTCGAAACTTTTTGTCAGGTTGTGATTCTATATATTTCGGAATGTAGTCTAATATCTTTTGTTGAATTTCTTTAGT
>JAUXFX010000254.1 GCA_030622635.1 Bacteroidota bacterium | reverse complement strand
TGTCCGTATGGATGTTCAAAACAGTTTTGAATATTGTTCCGAAAGCTTTCGGAATCGGTCATTGAGATTTATCCATACGGACAAGTTTTGTATTTTGGTGCTTGTAATTTGTTATTTATAAAAAATGTTCTAAATGCTTAGTTTATAGACAGGTGCTAAGTAGTATTTGCAAGAAAACGCCAATAACTGCGTTATACTCATCTTAAAACCTTAGCCTTACGACTGAAAGGAGTCCGTATGGAGCCTTTTATCCTTCATTATCTTTTTGTTTGTAGCTTTAGTTACGTTATGTTACAAAACATATTAAATTTGCATTTTATTAGAACTAAAGATTTCTATACATAATTTTATCTGATGATAAAAATCCTAAAAAAAATATTTGTTATTATCGGGAAAATACTTTTATATTTTCTAATTATCTTTTTTTCAGTAATACTGATTCAATATCTGATTGCTCCTGTTTATAAATTTCCTGAAATAAAGGTTTTTTCAGGTGACAAAATATTCAATCCATACAAGGATATTGACAGCACTTTATGGAGGAAAGGAAATTTCCAGATTCAGTCGTATGCATGGATGGGATTAACTAATGGCTGGAAAAATTCAAACAAAGAAATTGACAGCATTTATAAATACCTTGGATATGATATTATTGTTACATCAGATTATATGAAAATAAACAAACATGGTATTGGAAATGAATCATATATCCCGGTTTATGAACATGGTTACAGTATTTTGAAGCATCATCAGGTTTGTATTGGCTCAGAAAAGGTTAACTGGAAAGATTACATGTTTTTTCAAAATATTCATCACAAACAACATATTTTAAATTCGCTGAGAGAAAAAAATGAATTGGTTTATATAGCCCATCCAAAGCTCAGAGATGCATACTCTCCTGAAGATTTCAAATTTTTAACCAATTATGACGGAATAGAAGTATTAAATAATTTCAGAATTTCAACAGCGCATTGGGATTCAGCACTTTCGACAGGGCATTTTGCAACTATATTAAGTGATGATGATGCACATGATATTACCAATCCTGATGAAATAGGTCACCGCTGTACTTTTATTAATACCGGAAGTCTTGCCGCTGATAGTGTTATAAAAGCATTAAAACAAGGAAAAGCTTTTGGAGCGGATATTTATCGCCCGTTAGGTGAGAGCTTTGAAGTTAAAAAACAAAAAATAAACGAAATTGCTGCTCTGAAAAAAGTTAAGGTTTCGGGTGATACATTAATTGTTGAAGTGAATAATAAGGCAAAAGAATTTAGGTTTATAGGTCAAAATGGTGAAATAAAAAAAACTATAGCTGATACAAAACATGCAAAGTATAAAATCAAATCTGAAGATACTTATATTCGTACTGAAATTATTTTCCCGAACAGAAATGTTTTTTATTTAAATCCTGTTTTCAGATATAAAGGCGATAAACCGGAAAAACCCCGGCTTGCCGAAATAGATTTATACAAAACCTGGCTGCTCAGAATAGTTGGCTTTGCAACTGTTATTTTTGTAATAATTAATATTATTTATTTTAGAAGAAGAAAAAAATTTGGAAGACAAAGAAAATAAAATTAAGAAAACATTAATTCGGCTGATAATAATTTCAACTGTTATCAGGGCATTTATTGCTTGTTTTATTGAACTTGGTAACGACGAAGTTTATTATTGGACTTATGCCCTGTATCCCGACTGGAGCCATTTTGACCACCCTCCGATGGTAGGATTTATCATCCAAATGTTCTCATTTAATTTGCTTTTTCAGGATGAAATTTTCTTACGTCTGAGTTCAATTATTTTCGGTTCAATTAATACATGGCTTATATTTTTAATTGCGAAAAAGTTAAAAAATTCAGTCACGGGTTTATATGCTGCTTTATTGTTTACAGCTTCAATTTATTGTTTTGTAATTGCAGGAATCTTTATTTTACCTGATACCCCTCAGGTTCTTTTCTGGTTGTTAAGTATGTATTTTCTGTTAAATTCTTTACCGGATAAAAGTCAATCAAAAAAAAGCCGGAATTATTTATTGATTGCCGGAGTGACAATAGGTTTGGGGATGCTCTCAAAATATACTTCTGTTTTTTTATGGTTTGGTGCAGGTTTTTATATTTTATTTTACAACAGAAACTGGCTTAAAAGTAAAACTCTTTATCTGTCGGTTTTGGTGTCTTTAATTTTGGTTTTGCCAATCCTTATCTGGAATATTCAAAACGATTTTATAAGTTTTACTTATCAGGGTGAACGTGTTGATGTTTCGGGAAGTATGTTGAGGTTGGATTATTTTGCAACAGAATTTTTTGGTCAGATATTTTACAATAATCCTGTAAATTTTGTAATTATAATTTTTGCTTTGGTTGCAATTTTCAGAAAAAAGAAACTTTTAAATTCACAACATATAAGATTACTTCTGTTTTTGAGTTTACCTTTGATTTTTACGTTTCTTGTATTTTCTTTGTTCAGAAGCACACTTCCTCACTGGACAGGACCTGCCTATTTGAGCCTGATATTAATAGCCGCTGCTTATTTGGAAGAGCTTTCAGTTAAGAAGCTAAGAAAAGTTTTATTTCCGGTACCAATACAATTTTCACTTTATTTTTTAATAATTATTTTGATATTAGGATTCGGACAAATAAATTATGGTTGGTTAAATATTGATAAGTCAACTGATATAAAAACCCTGGGTAAAAATGATTTTTCGCTTGATATGTACGGCTGGGAACAATTAGGTGAAAAGTTTTCAAACATAGTTGAACGTAACAAAAAACAAAATTTAATTGATACGAATGCAGTGATAATTTCGTATCGCTGGTTTCCGGCAGCCAATCTTGATTATTATGTTGCCAGGCAATTAAATAAAAAGGTTCTTGCAATAGGCAGTCTTGAACGGATTCATAAATATGCATGGATAAATAAAAAAAGAGGAGGTTTTTACAAAGGCATGGATGCTTATTTTATAACCACAAGCCGGGATTTTAAAAGTCCATATGATTTATATGAGAATTATTTTGAAAAGATTGAACCGGCTGATACAATTCCGATTATCAGAAGTGGTAAAAATGTGAAGAATTTCTTTGTGTTTAGGATGATTGGTTTACAAAGGATTCCGGCAGAATAGGATAGAATTTTTTTAAAGATTGGATTTATTGGTTTGAATTTTGATTTATTTATATTTAAATCAAAGGCAGCATTGACCATTTTCTTTCAGTCATTAGTAACGATTCTTAATTCCATCTTACATTTCCCCTGCCCTGTCAAAATCGGAAACAAAGTTTTTGTTTTACCATCAGATGCAGTTGTCGAG
>JAUXFX010000158.1 GCA_030622635.1 Bacteroidota bacterium | reverse complement strand
TTCAGGTTAGTTTAAAAAAAAGTTTTAGATGAGTATATTTTACTATAATATCTTAAATCACAAATCTAAAATTAATCTGAGAAAATAATTTATTTATTAGCTGTGAACGGTTACGAAAAAACTTGCCAGACCGATAGCCAATCCCAGGATGTTTATTGTTGAGAAGATTTTATTCTTGAATAAATTCCTGATAGCTGTTTTAAAATAATTCAACAACTTTTTATTTTAAAGCTTCACTTAATGGGATTCTGACTCCATTTTTATATACAACAACGAAGGCATCGGTTATTCCTTTGTTTTTTATAACCTTGCAGTAATTGCTTGCGTCGTTAAAATTTGTAAATGAGCCGACTGAATAACGATACCAGCCATCATGGTAATTCTCAAAAATATTGTCGGTGATATTGTAATAATTTGCAAATTGCTGCATATTTGCCCTTTTTTGATGTTTAGCCATAATTTGAATGCGGTAAACTAAACCTTGCTCACGGGCAGAAATTTTAGTGGTTTGTATGTTGTCGTAAGAGGTTTGAGGTGTATATACATTGCCGGATTCGGTGGAGCTTGAGGTTTGAGGCGTGTATATATTACCGGTTTCAGTAGTTCTGTCCGTTGTTGGATGTCCCCCTGTAATAATAAATTTACCTTCATCGATAACAGTTCTTGTTTCAGGTGCATAAGTATCGGTTGAAGTAATTGTGCCACGTGAAGTTCTAACAGGTTTTTTTGCAGAAAAAATATCTATAGCATCATATTCAATAATGTCGGGCAAGTCGCTTCTGGTTCTTTCTTTTTGCATTTTTAACATTACTTCTTCTCGTTCCTGCTTTTCCATTTGTCTTTCCTGCTTGTTATATTTTCTAGTGCGTTCTACATTTTGGTGGGAGTAATATTTTAAATCCTTTTGTGCAAGTTTTTCGTTTCTTCGTTCCTGCCTGTATTGGTTTCTTTCATAAGAACTTCTTCCGGTACCGATACCAAGACCGTTAAAGCTATATGAAATACCAAAAGATGTATAATTATAAATATCATACTTAAAACCGCCTTTTTGTGCATCCAGCATGTCGGAATTTACTCCTCTTAATGTGCTTTCCAGATTTATTCCCCAATTATTACTTAAATTAAAATTTAAACCGAGTCCCATAGGAAGGACCAATTCAGTTGTTCTGTTTTGAAAACCTCCACCGGGAATACCGCTTTTTCCTAAAATTTTATCGGTATTATAATCCAATAATTCTGAATTCCAGTTTGCAAAACCAATTCCAATCAAGCCGTAGATTGATAATCTCCTGTAATTATTATAACCCCATATTAAATTGCTGAAATTAAGTGTTGTGTGCAGGTTGTATTCAAGAATGTCAGCATTGAATTTTAAATTAGCTGGAGCACCATCACTAAATTTTTTCTTGGTTCCATGTAGTTTTCCGTTTAATAATTGTCCGCCAATACCAAAAACAGGAGAGATTTGCTTGCGAAGAATAAGTCCTCCTGCCATTCTCCAATCTTCTTTGTAAGGAGCAAATTTGTATTGTTGAATATCGCCGTAAAATAAATTTGAACCTAAATTGAGATTTATCATCCAATTGCTGAAGAATCCTACCTTATCTTCCGAATAAGCTTGTGATTGAGCACTGGCTGAAATATTCAGAAAAAATATTAATATAAAGGAAATATAATATATTTTAAAAAATCTCATTTTTCTAACTTATAACTAAGACTTAAAAATTAAATCTCATAAAACAATTTGAAATTTATTATAAAAATTAAAATTAATATTAAAAAGAGCAATATTTATTCAAGTAATCCAATGATATACCAAAACCGAGTTCAAATGCTTTGTTCCAGTCTTCACAGGCTCCTTCAAGGTCGTTTGTGTAAAATTTTGAAACACCTCTGTTAAAATAATTTTTTATCCAGTTTGAATATTCCATAACATCAGTTGGGCGAATCTCAATAGCTTTGTCAAAATCTTCAATAGAACCTGAAAAATCATGTAGTTTATATTTTGCAATCCCACTGTATGAATATATCATTGACACTGTTGTATCCGGGTTTAATTTTATTGCTTCATCAAAATCAGCAATAGCTCCATCATAATTACCTGCCTGGTATTTTAAGATACCCCAGCTATAAAATGCAGTAAAAGTTGTAGGATTATCAACAGTTGGGATGTTGTATGCCTGTGAATCGCGAATAAACTTTTTAAATTTATAGTATCTTGCTTCGTAATATGAATTATTAAATAATTTAGACCAATTAGTAGGGTCCATATACCAGGCATAAAGCGATTTTTTAGAGAACGACCTTATTAATTTAAATTTTACAACCTCCTTATCGCCTGATTGAATCGGATAAACTGCAAAAATCAAATTGGATGCATTAACATTTGTTGAGTTTAGAGTGGCTTGAATTTTATTAACAATTTTATCATTAACAAATTGAGGGTTATATCTTTTAATTGTACCACTGCAAAAAACATCTAAATTAATTGCATAAGGCTTATTAAAAACAACTTCTTTAGGCAGGAGTTTATTCAGGCTTTCGGCTTTAAATACATAAAATTCAAGTGATTTATAACTTCTCCACCCATCCTGAATTAAAGGAAATTCATATTCTCCGTCTTTATATTTTATAATTAAAACATTGTATTGCTTGTTTTCAATCAATGCTTTTTTCAGTTCCATTATAATAAAATTTTCCTGTCCGAGTCTTCTTAACTCAGAAGCACTTTTATTTGTTCTGGAATCGGTAAACAGGATACAGTTTTTTGCACTTGCCCATCTGCCGTTATCTTGCATGGACCAACCAATCGCACTTTTTAAAGTTGAATGTACATCACTAATCATAGAATAGTTCAACTGAATATTCTCTCCGGGCTGGGAATAAGCTGTAATAGTGATAAATAGTATAATTGAGAGAATGAAAGCTTTTTTCATATGTGTTAAACAATATGCCATCAACAGAATAATTTCCTTTTCTTATTAAGTAGATTCTGTAATAATGGACGTAAATTTATATAAAAAATTGTCTGAATTTTATTTAATAAAAAAAACTTACTAATAATTTTATTAACATTTTTCGCAACTCGCAACAAAAATCGTTACTTAATTTCCTGATTGTAATCGGTTTATTTTCTACTTATGTTGAAAATAGTTAGTTAGTAATAATTTATTGTATTATCTTTTTTGCCATTTCAAAGGCAGCCGGAATTCCATAAGGGTTTTTACCACCGGCAGTAGCAAAATGAGGTTGTCCGCCGCCGCCTCCATTAATATTCTTTGCTATTTCCTTAATTATTTTTCCTGCATGTAAACCATTATTTTTTACAAGATCATCAGAAATCATTATAGTAAGATTTGCTTTTCCATCTTTTTCCGAGCCAATAACAAGGAATAAATTGTCAACAATATTTTTTAAATTAAATGCGAGATTTTTAATTGCTCCTGTGTCAAGTGTGACTTTTTGAGCGATAAAATTAATATTGTTGATCTTTTCTATTTTGTTTTTAATATTTTTTTCAAGATTTTGAACTTTTTCCTTGTTTAATTCTGATAATTGTTTTTGAAGATTGTTGTTTTGTTCAATTAAATTTTTTACTCCTTTTATTATATCTTTTGGGTTTTTCAGAATGTTTTTTAATTCATTTAAAATTGCATTTTGCGAATTATAATATTCTTCGGCTTTGCCGGCGGTAATTGCTTCTATTCTGCGGATTCCGGATGCAATTGCACTTTCTGAAATAATTTTGAATGAACCGATTTGTCCGGTTGCAGGTACATGTGTTCCGCCGCAAAGTTCAATTGAGAAGTTTTTATCAAAGATTATAACTCTTACCTTATCATCATATTTTTCTCCAAACAAAGCAGTAGCACCCATTTCCTGAGCTTCTTTCAGGGGAACATTATTTATTTCAATTATAGGAATATTTTTACGTATTTTATTATTGACTATTTTTTCAATTTTCAGGATATCATCATCACTTAGTTTAACATAATGAGAAAAATCAAATCTAAGGTGATTGTCATCTACAAATGAGCCTTTTTGTTCAATATGATCTCCAAATACTTTTTTCAGTGCTGCATGCAAAAGGTGGGTTGCAGTATGATTGTTTGCTGTTGATAATCGTTTTTCAGCATTAACGAAAGCTTTTAAAGGTTTTGATAAATCAGATGGTAATTTGTTTGATATATGTACAATTAGATTATTTTCTTTTTTTGTATCGGAGATAATGATTTTTTCTTTTTCTGATTGTAAATAACCTGTATCACCTACCTGTCCACCCGATTCAGCATAAAACGGAGTTTTATTTAATATCAACTCAAAATATTCCTTATTTTTAGTTTTTACTTTTCTATATTTAACGATTTCAACTTCGGATGTTAGATTATTGTAACCTGTAAATTCTGTTTCGTTCGTATTATCGTTTAGCATTATCCAGTCCTGTGTTTCAATTTCTGCTGCTTTGCGCGAACGATTTTTTTGTTCATTCAGTCCCTTATTAAATCCTTCCATATCAACCTTCCACCCTTTTTCTTTAGCCATCAGTTGGGTTAAATCAACAGGAAATCCATAAGTGTCAAATAGTTCAAATGCAAAATTCCCGTCAATTATTTTATTATGTTCTTTATTGGAAATATATTGTTCAAACTTTTTAATACCGAGTGATAATGTTCTTAAAAAAGCAAGTTCTTCTTCAGTAATAACTTTTATTATTAAATCCTGCTGCGATTTGATACCCGGGAAAACATCTCCCATTTCATTAACAAGTAAAGGAACCAACCCATTAATAAAAGGTTCATCAAAACCAAGGAAAGTATAACCATATCTTATGGCTCTTCGTAAAATTCTTCTGATAACATATCCTGCTCCTGTGTTTGATGGTAATTGTCCGTCGGCAATAGCAAAAGTTACTGCTCTCAGATGGTCGGCAATAACCCGCATAGCAATATCTGCTTGTTCATTTTTACCGTATTCTGTTCCTGATAATTTTGCAATTGCCTGAATGATCGGTTGAAAAATATCAGTATCATAATTTGATTTTACTCCCTGAATAACCATTGAAAGACGTTCAAATCCTAAACCCGTATCAACATGTTTTGCCGGTAATGGATTAAGTTTTCCGTTTAATGTTCTGTTAAATTCAATAAATACCAGATTCCATATTTCAATTACAAGGGGATGGTCTTTATTGATAAGTTGAGAGCCGCTGATTTGTTTTTTTTCAGAATCTGTGCGAAGGTCAACATGAATTTCGGAGCATGGTCCGCAAGGTCCTGTTTCTCCCATTTCCCAAAAATTGTCTTTTTTTGATCCGAAAAGTATTCTGTCTTCAGGTATTATTTTTTTCCAGATATTATATGATTCTTCATCCGGAGGTAAGTTATCTGTTTCATCACCTTCAAAAACAGTAACATATAAGCTGTTTTGATCAATTTTATAAACTTCGGTTAGTAATTCCCAGGCCCATTCAATTGCTTCTTTTTTAAAATATCCGCCAGCCTGATCAGCAGGATCACCAAATGACCAGTTGCCAAGCATTTCAAACATTGTGTGATGGTATGTGTCGTGACCAACTTCTTCAAGGTCGTTATGTTTACCCGAAACACGCAAGCATTTTTGAGTGTTGGTAATACGTGGATATTTTATTTTCGAGTTACCGAGAAACAAATCTTTAAACTGATTCATTCCTGCATTTATAAACATTAGTGTAGGATCGTTTTTTAAAACCATCGGAGCTGAAGGCACTATCCGGTGGTGCTTTGATTTGAAAAAATTCAGGAATGTATCCCTTGCCTGAGCAGATTTCATATAACATTTAGGATTATATTAACAAAATATTGTTAATTTTTTTTAATAAGTTAGTAATTGCAAATTTAGTTTATTTTATTAACTTTGCATTGATATAAATGAATTTTATTATAAATTATATGCCTAAAACAAAGTTTGTATACAACCCAAGATCATTATCGTACGAAAAACTAACTATCACAACAAAAATCAAGTTTTTAAAATTAATGTCATTTATGGCAACAGGGTTGGTTTTTGCAGCAATAGTGATTTTTATTGCCTATAATTTTTTCGATTCACCTAAAGGAAAAATGCAGAAAAGAGAAATTGAGCAATACAAATTACAATTACAGATAATGAATGACAGGCTTGACAATATATTAGTTCTGATTGGAGACATGCAGGACAGGGATGACAATATTTACAGGGTTATTTTTGAAGCTGAGCCAATCCAAAGCTCTGTCAGGAAAGCAGGTTATGGCGGTATTGACAGGTATGCAAAATTGGATGGATATAAGAATTCAGAATCTATTATTGAAACTGCAAAAAAATTAGACATGATTACAAGCCAGTTGTATGTTCAGTCAAAATCGTTTGATGAAGTATTTGAACTGGCAAAAAATAAAGAAAAGATGATGGTTTGCATTCCGGCTATCCAACCTATTGAAAAGGGAAAAGGAAGAATAGTTTCCGGTTTCGGAATGAGATTCCATCCGATTTTAAAATACAGGCGGATGCACACAGGAATTGATATTTCAGCCCCAAGAGGCACACCAATCTATGCAACAGCTAACGGTATTATTAAATTTGCCGGATGGAAAGGTTCTTATGGAGAAGCCGTTGTTATTGATCATGGGTATGGTTACCAGACACTTTACGCGCACATGAATGAAATAATTGTCAAAAGAAATAAAAAAGTTAAAAGGGGTGAAATAATAGGATATGTCGGTTCATCAGGATTATCAAAAGCACCTCATATACATTATGAAGTAATTAAAAATAATAAAAAGATTAATCCGGTTAATTTCTTTTACAATGATTTTACTCCTGCAGAATTTGAAAAAGTTCTGGAATTAGCATCCCGTGACAATCAAGTGTTATCATAAACCATGTAAATCGGAATATTAAAAAAGTCTCAGTTGTATGGATAAATTCCAATTTTCAAAATCCAATGACTAAAACAATTTCAAAGCTGTTTTGAACCTTTGGTCATTGATATTTGTAATTTATCCATACGGACAAGTTTTGTTATTTGTAATCCATACGGACAAGTTTTGGTGCTTCATTTTATGTAAATCCTTGACTTTAAAGACAGGCACTAAATAGTTTATTTATTTAACTTAACAGCTTAATAAAACAAAGGTGGAACGATTATATTATTCAATAGGCGAAGTGGCAAAAATGTTTAATGTAAACACTTCTTTGATACGTTTTTGGGAAAAGGAATTTGATATTATTAAACCGAAAAAAAATAAAAAAGGCAACAGATTGTTTACACAACAGGATGTTGACAATTTTTATGTTATTTATAATTTAGTAAAAGAAAGAGGATACACACTTCAGGGGGCAAAAGAAAAACTAAAGAAAAACAAAGATGATATAATTAAAAATATTGAGATTGTAAAATCTTTGAATAAAGTAAAAAAATTTCTGATTGAGATTAAAAAGGAGTTATGAGAATAGAATTTTAATTTATTCAAAAGTAACTCATCAATCAAGTTTTGGTGAAATAAATAGTCCGTTAGATGATTTTTTTAATGATTCTTCATAAACGACTACATATACACCTCAAAATTGAGGGAATATATTTAACCAATATATAGTAAATAAATGTAATACATATACTACGAAGTTGAACAAAACCGCCTCTAACCAGAGGCGGTAATTTTTTTATTATATTTGTAGGATTAATTATAAAC
>JAUXFX010000046.1 GCA_030622635.1 Bacteroidota bacterium | reverse complement strand
TTTTCTCTGATAATAATATCATAAGTGATTTTTCCTTATTTTAGCATATCATCTTATTATATTAATAAAGACAATAATAAACGTAATTCCGAATT
Organism: Bacteroidota bacterium; assembly: GCA_030622635.1. Taxonomy (GTDB): domain Bacteria; phylum Bacteroidota; class Bacteroidia; order Bacteroidales; family JADFUO01; genus JADFUO01. The sequence continues at coordinate 17,757 of JAUXFX010000046.1, read as the reverse complement.
TTCAGGATGATGATTTGGAAATCAAGAGACGTAAATGACCCTGAATTATTTAAAAAATTAGACGGGAATATTTGGGAATTTAGAACAAAGTTTTTCGCAAAATATATTCGATTGCTTGCTTTCTGGGATAAAACTGAAAAAACTGAAACTATTGTAGTTGCAACTCATGGATTTATTAAGAAGACTCAAAAAACACCAAAATCAGAAATAGAAAGAGCTGAGAAAATTAGAGAACAATATTTCAAAGAAAAGGGAGGAAAATAAAATGAAAAAATACACATTAGAAGAATTGACCGATAGTTATATTGGTGAAAAAGGAACAGTAGAAAGAGAACAATTTGAATTTGAATTAAAACTTGACATTCTTGGTGATATGATAAAAAAAGCAAGAAAAGAAAAACATTTGACCCAAGAACAATTAGGTGAATTAGTTGGAGTTCAAAAAGCTCAGATTTCAAAGATTGAAAACAATACTAAGGACGTTAGGTTGTCTACAATAATGAAAGTTTTTAATGCATTGAAAGCAAAAGTTAAAATGACGATTGATTTTGATACAAATGTGCATTTAGAAATTGCATAAACAACAATGTGTAACACGCAATATAGCACAAAGCGGTGAAGTGATTAATTGGGGCGGCTTTAGTAGCCCGTTTCAACTTTATCTCGATTTGACAGTGAATCGCTCGCAATCCGCTTCATGCCATATTGCCAACCGTTATTCAAAAATAATTAAAAACTACAACCCACACCGCAATCCAAACAAAAAATCCCTCGTAACTAATTTAATTACAAGGGGTTTGTTTTCATTTTAGTAGTCCGTACGGGATTCGAACCCGTGTTACCAGGATGAAAACCTGGCGTCCTGACCTGGCTAGACGAACGGACCATTTTATTTTGGGAGTGCAAAAATATAACTTTTTTTTAAATCTCAAATATTCTTTATAAAAAAATTAATTTATTTTGGAATTTTATGGCAAGATATTATTTAGCTTGTCCATAAAGTCAATTATGTTGATGAAATTTTAGATTTTAGATTTATGATTATAGATTTTTATTTTAAAATCCGCTGATAATCAACAAAATTTTAAATTTTAAATCTGAATTCTAAAATCTCAAATTGTTAGAACGTGACTTTATAGACAAACTCTTTAGACTTAAAAGGAACTCAACTAATCTCCTCTTCGTCTGCCTGAAATTTAAAACCAAGTCTTTTACCTGTTTTAATTGTCATTGTATCAGGTGTGCTGAGAAATTCATTTACACTTACTTCTTTCACTCTTTCATAAGGTGGAGTTAATAAATCAAAATTTATAGTGTACCTGATAGCTGATTCAACAATTTCTTTTGCAGCCTTTTTATCCATAATGGAACTTACAAAATTATTATAAAGCAATCCTATCTCTCTTTTGCCTTCAATAAAATAATGCATATCCTTATTAACAAAAATCCTGCCAATCATGTATCCAATATCATTTATTCTTCTGTATTTGAACGAATCTCCAAGAAAATTATAAATATTTATAACGCCACAATATGAGCGGATTATATCTTCTTTAATATAAGATGTTCGCATTACAAAATGATCTCTCGGAAATTCAAAAACATTGGTATGCATCATAAAAATCAAAATATCGCCGCCAAATTTTAATTCTATTTCAAACTCGCCCTTGTTTTTATATTCAAATGGGATGTTTTTATTTGTACGTTTAATTTTTTTATGAAAATCGGCAACAATGTTTTTAATTACTGATTTGAAAAGTTTGAATGTGTTAAAAGTGTTGGTGTAAACATCCTGCTTAAGTGTGGCTTTAGTTATCAAAGCATCAAAAAGATCCGGTTTATTGTTTTGGTTCATCTGTTTATATTTTAGTAATTAATACATTTTCTGATATCTGTATTTTCAAAAACTCAAGAAGCGGAAATTGGAAATTTGATATTCTTCCAAATTCCTTAAAGATAAAATATTTAGGTTTTATCTGCAATAACTCCCCTCCTAAACATAGGAGGGGAATGCTTTTCGCATAATTTCTAATTTAATAACATAATCATCCCATTGCCTGCCCTGTAATAAAATGTATAGGGTGTGTCAAAATTTACCTGTCATGGATTTTTCCAATATTATTCAAAAGTAAACGAAAGTTGAAAAATTTTTGAGTTAAGGCTTTCAATGCAATCGGTATAAATATTATTTTCTCTTTGTAAGAGATCAACAATTCCATAAGACATTTTTAGTTCGGTGCCGAACTTAAAAAAAGTAGTGTAAAAATCAAAGCCAACGCCAATTTCAAACAAAAAGTCATTTTTCTTTAATTTAAGATAGGTTTCGTCGGTATCATCTTTTTTCTTTTTATTGGCTGCAAGGTCAATATTATATTTTATGCCTCCCAGCACATAAGCTCTCATGTTGTTAATTCTTTTTGATTTGTATTTTATATGAAGAGGAAGGTCAACATAAGTTGAAGTGACGTTTTTTTGAATGTCAACAAGGGTTGGTTCGCCGTCTTTATAACGCATAATGCTATAATTCATATATCTTTCGCCAAATGCAAGAGAAGGAATAAACCGCAGGTTAAGATATTTCCCGAGTCGCAGGTCTGAAACTATTCCAATTGTAAATCCAAGTGTAGGATCGGAATTAACCTGGTATAATTTTGAAGAATCTGCAAAAATGTCAGGTGATTGTGTTTGGTCAAATGTTATTTCAGAAAAACCAGGTTTTGTCTTTACAGTAAAAAACATTTGGTTGGCTGCAAGTATAAAGCCGAAATGATATCTTGCTAAATCGTATTTCGGCAGATTTTTAACCTTAACCATCTGACCATAGGTTTTTCCCGTGTTGATTACAAGAAGAATTATTATGCTGATTATTATAATTCTGAAAATTTTCAATTATTTGAATTTATTTATTTTGTTGATAACGAGTTATTGATTTTTTTATTTTTCAGTATTTGAAATTTGAGTAGACAAACTTACAATTTATTATTGTGATGTTTGTTTTTCATTATTTATTTTTTTTGAAATTTTCAGGTTGCCGTTTTCCAAAACTTTAAATTTCCAGTTTTCGGTGTTCAGTCCTAAATAATATCTTGAAATAATATAAAATCCTTCATCATAAGTATTTGTTTTTGTTATCTTTCTACTTTCCAAATCAATTTTGTAAAATTTAAAACCATCAATAGCAACATATAAAAAATCGTCTTCAAAGTGCAGTGTTCCGAAATCATCAAAAACTTTTTTAATCTCATAAAAGTTTTCTTTTAAAAATTCGTCACCACTTAATATGTAAATTTGTACTATCTTGTTATAAAAGTTCAGAGCTAAAATACCTTTATCAAAGGCAATGTCGTAAATACTGTCGGGATAGATTTCAATAGTTTGAAAAGTTTTCCAATCATCTTCCTGCGAAAATAAATGATTACTTAAAAGGATTAAGAAAATTAACAGATATAGTCGTTTATATATCACTGCTAACATATTGTTTTTATGCGATTTGGTTTGTTTTTTATTCAAAAATTGTTTGACTTTATAGACGGACACTTAAACATTTTAAGCACTTCGTTCAAAAGTTTTTCTTTATTAATTGGGACAACCCCAACTTCTTCGCAAACAATGCCACCTGCCAGATTTGAGATAGATGCAATGATCTCGGGAGACAGATTTAACGACATACAAAGCGATGCCACACTTATCACTGTGTCGCCGGCTCCTGAAACATCAGCAACTGAACGAACATGAGCGGGAATGGAATGAGTTATAAATTTGTCGTCTTTTGTAAATAAACTGATAAATACACCTGCTTCCGATAAAGTAGTCAGCACCATCTTTATATTTTGATTTTTATGCAGAAGATGAGTGGCATTAGCTAATTCGTTAATATTTTTTACATTAAAATCAATGTTTAAACCTTCTTTCAGTTCCTTCAGGTTGGGTTTAAAAAGAGTTACATTTTTATATGTGTTAAAGTTTTTCTTTTTGGGATCAACAATAACCGGAATGTTTAAGTCATTGGCTGTTGAAATTATCTTTTGAATTAAGTTCGTGGTATTAATGCCTTTATTATAATCCTGAAAAATAACCGCATTAATATTTTCTTGTTTCAACAATTTGGTAATTATTGAAACAAGTTGCTTTTCATCATCTTTATCAAGGTCGGAAGTTATTTCCTCATCTACTCTGAGCATTTGAGTATTATTTCCGATAACTCTGAATTTTGTTGTTGTAATCCGTTTTAAACTTTTATGAATGCCTTGTATTGAAAGATTATCATTTTTTAGCAGATTGATAAAATCATCACCTTTTGGGTCGTTTCCAATAACTGAACAAAGTATAGGTTCAGCACCAAGTGCTTTAATGTTAAGAGCTACATTAGCAGCACCTCCCAGACGGTTTGCCCTTTTTTTAACAGAAACAACGGGTACCGGAGCTTCGGGAGAAATTCTTTCAACTGTTCCCCATAAATATGAGTCAACCATTACATCGCCAATAATTAATATTTTTTGATTGTTGAATGAATCAAATATTTTGTGATATTCTTCTTTGGTTGGCATTATTGATGTTTTATAAATTTATAATTTCAACAAAAATAAGTAATTGAATTATTCATTAATTATTTCCAGAGGATGAACTTCATTTTGTTTTAAATAGGTTACAACTTTTTCAGTTTCATCAACATCAATAAAATCAAAAATTTCAGAATAGGAAATATTATGCCAAAGCTTATATTGACTTTTATATTTTTTATCAGGTTCTTTACCAAGGATAAAGCATTTGCTCTGTTTGTTTTCTTCATGCATTGCACTTATTAATGCTAATTGTTTAGCAATAGTATTGTCTAAAACATATTCTGGTTTAATAAAGTCAATTGTCTGGCCTGAAATATATCGTCCATTTTTACCAATAAAATCAACATCAATTGAAGGTAATATCAGGTTTTTAAAATGCTTGTCAGTAACTTTAAAATCCCAGTTCACAAATTTTTCAATTTTTGGCCTAAGAGATGCATGTGTTTGCTTAATAATATCTACTGGTTCTTTTATCTTTTCAGAAACAAATTCATCTTCAGCTATTAGTTTATTATACAAAATTTTAAAATTGCTGTAATTAAATTCAATATCTGTATATTGTGGTGAAGTAAAAGCTAAAAGGTTTTTATTATATCGTGATAAATATTCAATATATGATTCACTAATTACATTTGAAACTATATTCTCGGATGGAAATAATTCTTTTAAAGATTCCTCTGTATCTTTCTTTGCTTTTAAAACAGCTCGCTCTATATTCATCAAAGAAAGTCTTAAAAGATTATAAGCCTGTTTAGGAAGCAAATGTTTCAATACTTCCATCTTTTCTTTTGAATAATGAAAATAAACTTTTGTGTTAGATTGAAAAAGAAGCCCAACCGTCAGGCGTTCACTCACCTCCGGTCTAATGGGTACATACAATATAGAGTAAAACGTTTTCATAATTTAATGATTTAGTAATTGTAGAAATGATAAAAAAAACTTTTCTTAACTGTTTGAATCCAATCATTTGAAAAAAGTTTGTAAATCAATAGTTGACGATAATTATTAACATTTATCCCCCACTCATCAGGTATATACGAAAGAATTTCATTAAGGTTTCTGTGGCAATTTTCTATGCAAAAATAACAATCTTGTATAACATTATCAATTATTATTTTATTTTTTGATAATTTCCCGATTATTCGTTTAACAGATTGGTGGGCAAATATTGATGAATTATAATCTAATGTGTAAAGTTCTCTATGAAGGTTGCCAGTGTTGAAACAGCCCTCATGATCTATAGCATAAATATAATAATACCCATCTTTTTCAGGATTAATTAAAAGGTTGGGGTTATTAGGTGTCCTATCATCATTAGCCATCCATATATCGAAAAAGGCAATTTTTAAAAGAATTTCTCTGCTAATGAATTTGTTAATTTCATTAGTTTTCATGTTTTTAAGAAAATCATTCATTTCCATTCCATACCTTAAATGTTTGCTCCCAAAGAAAGCATGGAATTTTAAAATATGCCGGCTGACAGAAATTTGATAATACCGACATAATATGTTCTTCGTCAACATCAATCAAAGAAACCAATGGAGTTGGTATTTCAAAAAGTTTTAAAAAATATGACGCAACTAATTCAACAGCAAGTTTATTAGCAGGAATCCGCCCCCTATTATGTTTAATTACATAAGTGTTAAAATCGCTGCAAATCGCAAGTACCGGATAATTATTGGTTTCCCTTACTTCAAAAACATCAGATTGAGTATGTATTCGTTTTGGTGCTTGCATATATTAAAAAATTTATTCTCCTAAAATCATTTTCTCTACTTCATTTTTAGCATTTTCTAATCCTTTTTCAATTAAACTCATTATTTTAAATTTACAAACCTCTTTTCTAAGGGTTTAATTAATAAATCAAAAATCACTATTCACTAATCAATTTTTTATTTCAACTCAGCCAATGCTTTTTTTATTCTGCTTATAGCTTCAATTATTTGTTCTTTTGAAGTAGCATAAGAAATTCTGACACAATCAGGGTTACCGAAAGCACCACCCGGAACAAGGGCAACAAACACTTTTTCTAAAATATACATGCAAAAATCTTTGCTGTTGTTTATTGTTTTTTCTCCATAGGATTTGCCGAAATAATCACTTATGTCGGGGAATACATAAAAAGCACCGTCAGGGATATTTGCCTTAATGCCCGGTATTTCTTTTAAAAGTTCGAGAACTAAATTTCTTCTTTCGTTAAAAGCATTAAGCATTTTTTTAAGGTCTTCTGAATCTGAGGGATTTGTGTCAATGGCTTTTAGTGCTGCAAGCTGAGAGATTGATGATGCACACGATGTATATTGTCCCTGCATTGTATCACATGCTTTTGCAATGAATTTCGGGGCTGCAATATATCCGATCCTCCAGCCTGTCATTGCATAACCTTTTGAAACACCATTAACAATAATTACCTGGTCTTTAATAAAATCAAACCGGGCAATGCTTTCATGAGTGCCTTTAAAATTGATATACTCATAAATTTCGTCGGAAATAATAAATATGTTTTTATGCTTGCTGATTACTTCGGCAATTGCTTTTAACTCATCTTTTGAATAAACACTGCCTGTGGGATTACACGGTGAACTGAAAATAAATGCTTTGGTTTTTTCAGTGATTGCTTTTTCAATTTGTTCGGGAGTGACTTTAAAATCGGTTTCAATAGTTGTTGGTATTTCAACCATTTTTCCTTCAGCAAGTTTTACGATTTCAGGGTATGAAACCCAGTAAGGAGAAGGAACTATTACTTCGTCGCCCGGGTTTACAATGCAAAGTATTACATTGGCAATAGATTGTTTTGCACCGTTGGAAACAACTATCTGATCCGGTTCATAGTCAAGGTTACTGTCTCTTTTCAGTTTGCCGGCTATGGCTTTACGCAGTTCGGGAAAACCTGAAACCGGCGTATAATGAGTGTGATTGTCATCTATCGCTTTTTTTGCTGCTTCTTTTATATGTTCCGGTGTGTTGAAGTCAGGCTCGCCAATACTTAATGTTATTACATCGTGTCCTTCTGCTTTTAAATTTCTGCTTAACCGGGTCATTTCCAGAGTTGCAGATTCTGATAAATTATTGACCCTGTCTGATAAATTATTGTTTTTCATTATAAAATATGTTTAGAATTTATTAAATTGGTTTGCAAATATATAAAATTAATATCCTGAAATTTGCAATCATAATAATTCAAATGAATTAAATTTGTAAATTGCGATTTTTTATTGGGAAATCTAAAATATAAAACAAATGACTGAATTTTTAGAAATTTTAAAGTACATTTTACCATCCTTGGTTTTGCTTGTTGCAGTTTATTTTATGTTAAGAGAATTTTTTAAAAACAACAGAGAAAGATTCTCGGATGAGATGAAACTTGCAAGCCAGAAAATAGTTACTCCGATTCGTTTGCAAGCATACGAACGAATAATTTTATTACTTGAAAGGATTTTGCCGGGAAGTATTGTTCTTAGAATTAATCAACCCGTTATGACAGCCTTTCAGTTACAAACCGCTTTGATAAAAACTATCAGGGAAGAGTTTGAGCATAATTTATCACAGCAGCTATATATTTCTTCTCAGTCATGGGAGCTGGTCAAGAGTGCTAAAGAAGAAATGATAAAACTTATAAATACTGCTGCAACTAAAGTGGATGATAAAGCAACAGGTACTGATCTTGCAAAAATTATTTTTGAAATATCGCTGGAAAAGAAACACTCTACAGTTGATACTGCGATTGAGTTTGTTAAAAACGAAATCAGGAAAGTATTTTAATGATTCCCGATTTATAACTATATATTTTATAAGTTTGACGTTTGATGTTTGACGTTTGATGTTTGAACCTTGAACTGAAACCTGAAACTTGCGACACGAAGTTAGCCCGTATGGGAAACCTGCGACACGAAGTCCATACGGATTCACTTCGTTTCATTAGCCCGTATGAGAAACCTGAAACATATATTGGAAAAATGCCTGAATCTAAAATAAAAAAAGTTGTGTTTATTGGTGCCGGAAATGTAGCAACTAATCTGGCACAAGCTTTAAGAAAATCCGGTTTTGATATTATTCAGATTTACGGGAGAACCGATCATACGGCTAAAGCTCTTGCTGATAAGGTCAGATCATCATATACTTCAAACCTCAGCGATTTGAATATGGAGGGTGACATTTATTTTTTATCAGTTGTTGATTCAGCATTAAAAGATATTTTAAAAAAAATTAATGTTGGTGATAAATTAATTGTTCATACTTCCGGTTCAACACCAATGGATATTTTGAAAAATTCTTCATCAAATTATGGTGTGTTTTATCCCTTGCAAACATTTTCCAAACATAAAAAACTGGATTTTGAAAATATTCCAGTTTGCCTTGAAGCCAATTCCGATAGAAATTTAAAATTGCTTACATCTCTGGCAAAGACTATCTCAAAAAATGTTAAAAATATTAATTCGGAACAAAGGGTGGCAATACATCTTGCTGCGGTTTTCTCCTGTAATTTTACAAATCACATGTTTGTAATTGCCGAAGAAATTCTAAATAAATATGATATTCCTTTTGATATGGTAAAGCCGTTAATACATGAAACAGTAAAAAAAATTGCAGATGAAAAGCCGCATAAAGTCCAGACAGGTCCTGCAAAGCGTGATGACCATGAAACAATTGCAAAGCATTTAAATATGCTTGTTAATGATAAGGAATACATGGAAATTTATAAATTGATTACAGAAAATATTATTAAACATAAAAATCAAACAGAATAATAAATGACAAATTATAAAGAGCTTTTAAAAAATGTTAACACATTTGTTTTTGATTATGACGGTGTTTTTACTAATGGAACGGTTATATTGCTGCACAAAGGCGAACCCTTACGTACTGCAAATGTTAAAGATGGTTACGCAGTGCAACTTGCTGTTAAAAAGGGTTACAGGATAGCCATTATTTCCGGTGGAAAATCCGATTCAATGTATAACAGATTTGCTGCTTTGAAAGTTTCGGATGTATTTATGGGAGTTGATAATAAACTACAGATTTTCAAGGATTATTTAGCAGATAATAATATTAATCCCGAAAATGTAATGTACATGGGTGATGATATTCCCGATTATGAAATTATGCTTGAAGCCGGTGTGTCTACGTGCCCTGCTGATGCTTCTGAAGAAATTAAATCGGTTTCAAAATATATTTCGCATTTTAAAGGTGGCGAAGGATGTGTGAGGGATATCATTGAACAAGTGCTTAAAGTTCAGGGTAAATGGATGAATGATGATGCATATAAATGGTAGCGGTATGACTTTCACAATATCAACATATTATAAACTTCTGCGGGTTCCCAACCTCGCAATCATTATTTTAACACAATACTTAATTCGTTTTTGTGTACTTAAACCTGTTTTGCAATTTCATGGAGTAAATCTTACATTCAGTGAATTGGATTTTGCTTTGCTGGTTTTGTCAACAATTTTGATAGCAGCAGCAGGATATATTATTAACGATTATTTTGATATACAAATTGATGCATATAACAAACCCGATAAATTAATTGTCGGTAAAAAGGTGTCAATAGGAACAGCTAAATCAATTTATGCAATTTTAAATGGTATTGCTTTTATAATTGGATTTTATATTGCAATCAAAGTAAATGCTTTTCAGTTGGGATTTATTTTTGTGATGATAGCAATTATGCTTTGGTATTATTCGGCAAAATATAAACGCCAAATATTTTGGGGCAATCTGGTTGTTGCAATTTTATCTGCTTTAGTTTTATTGATAGTCTGGATTTTTGAATTTTTCTCATTACGACTATCGCCAATAGATTTTATTGATGCTTATCGCAGTATTAAAATTATTAATATAATAATATGGAGTTACAGCTTGTTTGCTTTTATGATAACATTAATCCGTGAAATGATAAAGGATATCCAGGATATTGAAGGGGATTCAAAATTCGGCTGCAGGACATTAGCTGTTGTATTCGGTATCAGGGCGACAAAATACATAATAACTTCATTAATTATAATTTGTATTCTAATAATGGCGTATAGTCAATATCAGCTCTTTATAAAAAATTTTACGATTATTTTCTGGTATTTGCTGATAGTTGTACAGCCCCTTTTTATATATTTATTAATAAATGTTATAAGATCAAAAAATAAAGATAATTACCGTTTTTCAGGTAATTTATCAAAAATTATTATGTTAGCAGGGATATTGTCCATGCAGCTTATATGTATTAGTTTCTAATGTATCTGATCAGTTTGTTTTATACAACAGATGATTACATGAGAAAATAATGGAATGGTGGAATGATGGAGTACTGGAGTGATGGAATGATGGAATGATGGAATGATGGAATATTGGAATATTGGAATATTGGAATATTGGAATATTGGAAATAGGGGGAATAAAGGTATAAGGGGAATAAGGGTATAAAGGTATAAGGGTGTTGGGGAAATTGTAAAGACAAAGTCTTATTTCCCTTATTTCCCCTATTTCCCTATTCCCAATACGACTGCAAGGCGCCCGTGCGGATTCCCAGTTCAATAATAATATTTATTAAGTCCGCCTAGAGGATCATTGTTAATTTGGTACTAATTAGCCCCTGTCTATAAACTAAGCATTTAGTACTTTTTTAAAGAGAACACGATATGTATCCTAAAAATCTAAATAATAAGCAAATTATACTTGCTTCCAAATCTCCACGCAGGCAATATCTTTTAAAAGAATTGGGCTTGGATTTTAAAGTTATTATTAAAGAAATTGAGGAAACCTATCCTGAATACCTCACTCCTGAACAAGTTGCTGTTTATCTCTGCGAGCAGAAAGCCAAAGCATTTCAAGATAATGAATTAACTCATAATACTATTATTATCACTGCCGATACTATTGTTTGCCTTGAAGATAAGATTTTGGGCAAACCCGTTGATTATGATGATGCAGTTAATATCCTGCAACAGTTATCGGGTAAAGAACATGCAGTTATTACTGGTGTTTGCCTTAGAGCAAAAAATAAAACCATATCTTTTTATGCAAAAACCAAAGTGCATTTTAAGCAATTAAGTTTAGAGGAAATTCACTATTATATTAAAAAATACAAACCTTATGATAAAGCAGGAGCTTACGGCATACAGGAATGGATTGGATATATCGGTATTGATAAGATTGAAGGTTCGTTTTATAATGTTATGGGATTGCCTGTGCAAAGATTATATGAGGAGTTGCTTAAATTTTAATTTTCTTTTTAAAAACGCAAGTTCGGTTATTAAGTAATTATTTATATTTTTGCATTGCTCAAAAATTTTAATTATTTTTAAATGAATAAACCGGTAATTTTAGTAACAAATGATGACGGAATAAATGCTCCGGGACTCAGACATTTAATCAATATAATGCGAACCATTGGAAAGGTGGTTGTTGTGGCACCTCAAAGCACTATGTCGGGTACTGCCCATTCAATTACTGTCAGGTCACCTTTAAGGGTTGAAGAGATTGTTAAAGAAAAAGATTATAAAGAATATTCCTGCAATGGAACACCGGTGGATTGTGTTAAGCTTGGCGAACAAATTGTTCTCAGACATAAACCCGATTTGTTGGTTTCGGGAATTAATCATGGTTCAAATGCATCAATAAATGTAATTTATTCAGGAACAATGGCTGCCGTATTGGAAGCTTGTATTGACGGAATTCCGTCAATTGGCTTTTCATTGCTTGATTATAGCAGCAAAGCAGATTTTAGCTACTGTGATGAATATGTTAAAACTATTGCAGAAAATGTTATTAAAAACGGATTGCCATCCGGAGTTTGCCTGAATGTGAATATTCCAACGGTTAACGGAGCAGAAATCAAAGGTATTAAAGTATGTCGTCAGGCAAAATCAAAGTGGGTTGAAGAATTTGATGAGCGCAAAGCCCCGCGTCAGAAAGACTATTACTGGCTTACCGGAAGATTTGAAAGATTAGAAAACGGTAAAGATACTGATGAATGGGCTTTGGAAAATAATTATGTCTCTGTTGTTCCCGTTCATTTTGATTTTACTGCTCATTATGCAATTGAAGATATTAATAGATGGAATATTAATGCTTAAAAAAGATACATACCTGTTAGGCGTTTTAATGGGAATATTTTTGCCTGTGATGTTTTATGGTTTTTTGTTTTTAATTAATTTGCTGATTTTAAACATTTTTGATTTGAATTTTATAATAAAACAATCAACACTTCAACTCATAAGCATATTTATCAATCTATTTCCATTGCGATATTATTTCGTAAAGTTAAAATGCGAGAAAACAGGCAGAGGGATTTTATTGGTTACGTTTATGTATTTGGTTTTTTATTTTTTGGTTTTGTATGATTAGATACTAATATGAAATTTTACATCATAGCCGGAGAAGCTTCGGGTGACTTGCATGCATCAAATTTGATAAAAGAGATCAAATTGCTTGAAAAAAATGCTGAATTCAGATGTTGGGGTGGTGACTTAATGAAGGAACAAGGAGCAGAAATAGTTAAGCATTATCGTGACCTTGCTTTTATGGGTTTTGTAGAGGTTGTTTTAAATATCAGGATAATAGCAAAAAATATTTCTTTCTGTAAAAAAGATATTCTTAACTACCGTCCCGATGCCTTGATCCTTGTTGATTACCCAGGTTTTAATCTTAGAATTGCAGAATTTGCTCACAAGAACGGCATCAAAGTATTTTATTACATTTCTCCGCAGGTATGGGCGTGGAAAAGTTCAAGGGTGGAAAAGATAAAAAAGTATGTGGATAAAATGTTCGTTATCCTTCCTTTTGAAAAAGAATTTTACAAGTCACACGGCTATGATGTTGAATTTGTCGGACATCCATTATTGGATGTGATTAATAATTTTTCAAAACAGGATAAAAATTCATTTATCCAAAAAAATAATTTGAACGAAAAGCCGATTATTGCGATTCTACCAGGAAGCCGGAAACAGGAGATAACAAAGATGCTTTCAATAATGCTCGCTATTATACCTGAATTTGAAGATTATCAATTTGTTGTTGGCGCTGCTCCATCTGTTCCTCATGAATTTTATGAAAAAATCACAGCAGATACAAATGTTAAAATTTTATATAACCAAACTTATGAATTATTAAGCAATGCTACATCAGCATTGGTTACCTCTGGCACAGCTACTCTTGAAACTGCTTTATTTGAGGTTCCGGAGGTTGTTTGTTATAAGGGAAATTTTATTTCATATCAAATTGCAAAAAGAATTGTTGATGTGAAATATATCACACTTGTAAATTTAATTATGAATCGCATGGTTGTTAGAGAGTTGATCCAAAATGAACTTAATCGTGCAAATCTTAGGTTTGAATTAAATAAAATACTTCTTGATAAAAGTAATCGTAAGCGGATTCTTGCAGATTACGAGCTACTTAAGAAAAAATTAGGCATAGAAGGAGCATCAAAGAAAACCGCCGAATTGATCCTGGAAAATTTATAAACCCTTAAATAAAACATTCCATTTCTCTCATAGTAATTTGGTAAGAATATTGAAATGACAAACATTTAATAGTAATTTAGAAATAAAATGTTTATGCATATCTCACCGCTCCTGCTACTTTTTTATTGACATTTCCCCACTTTAAAAAACATTCCATTTCTCTTTTAGTAAATTTGTAAGAATATTGAAATGATAAACATTTAATAGCAATTTAGAAATGGAATGTTTATGCATCTCTCACTGCTACTGCTGATTTTTTTTGACATTTCCCCCTTTTCGGTATTAATAAACAACAGATAGAGAATCTAGAATGTAAAAGATAATATTAGTAAAATAAATGAACTTCTGGCACCAGTTCCCTTTTGTTAGATTGATCACACCGTTTATTTTTGGAATTATTTCTGCTGTTTCATTAGGGCAGGAAATTCATATTCCATTGTTTATTTTTGGGGTTTTGTTTATTATCATTCTGTTAATTGTATTTATTCCCAATATATTTTTCAGCTTTAAATACCGTTGGGTTTTTGGCTTGGTTATTTTTGCTTTGCTTTATCTTTCCGGATTTGAGCTTACGGTTCAGAAATCCCAAAAATTCAAACAATCACACGTATTTCAGTTGCCCGTGGAAAAAAGAAACTATATTGTTGATATTATTGAACCGGTTTCGCAGAAGCAGAATTCATATAAAGTAATTGTTGATATTAGGAGTGCTGAAACAGACAATAAGAGACCTTTGCAAAACACATCTTTTGCCCAACTTCTTCGTTGTCAACAAAATTCAAACTCCTCATCCGTACGGACTGCGGGCTTGAATTTTGTCTCCAGCCTCGAATTTGAACAAAATCTGAAGTTTTGCAAAGGTCTCAATAAATGGGAATATTCAAGAGGCACGGTAATATTATATTTTCAGAAAGATAGTCTTTCAAAAGAGATAAAATATGGGGACAGAATAGTATTGAATGCAAATTTTATTGAAACCAAACCGCCACAAAATCCATCGGAATTTAATTATAAAAGATATCTGGAAAATAAAGGTATATATCATCAGGCATACATAAAATCAGGTACATGGAAAATATTAAGTACGGAAAATTGTAATAAACTCCTTGCATTTGCTTTATCAATAAGGAATAATTTTTTTAAAATATTAGAGAAGAACAATATCAGGGGAAATGAATTTGCTGTGGTTTCAGCAATCTTATTAGGATATGATGATAAATTAGATAAAGAACTTGTTAAAGAATATTCCGGGGCAGGAGCTATGCACATTTTATGTGTTTCAGGATTGCATGTCGGTATAGTTTATCTGCTTTTAAACAGTATGTTATTCTTTTTAAAAAAATTCAGATATGGAAATAATATAAAGGCAGTTGTTTTAATTTTACTGATATGGTTTTATGCAATGTTGACAGGTTTGTCGCCTTCTGTTTTGCGGGCTTCAACAATGATTTCATTTATAATCATAGGAAAATCGCTTAACAGGCAAACCAATATATATAATTCGCTGGCTGCTTCAGCTTTTTTATTATTAATTATCAATCCGTTTATAATTACAAATGTTGGCTTTCAATTGTCTTATTCAGCAGTTATTGCAATCGTGATGTTGCAACAGCCTATGTATAAATTATGGATAATTGATAATTGGTTGGGCGATAAAATGTGGGCAATTACAACTGTTTCAATTGCAGCACAGATAGGGACTTTCCCGATTGCCTTGCTTTATTTCCATCAATTCCCGAATTATTTTATTATCACTAACCTGATTGTTATTCCTTTATCAGGATTTATTATTTATGCAGGTTTTTTGGTTTTGATTTTTTCCCCTGTACATTTTATTTCATTGGTTTTTTCAAAAATTCTTGTAGGCATGGTCTGGTTTTTGAACCAATCGGTAAAAATTATTGAGAATCTTCCTTTTTCAACAGTAAAAGGCATTTCAATAAGCTTTACGGAAATGTTAATAATTTATTTTATTTTGATAAGTTTGATAGTGTTTTTTTTACAAAAAAGAAAATTATTCCTTTTTTATGCTTTGGCTTGTACAGCGGTTTTATTATCAATTGTTTCTGTAGAAAAATCTAATCATATCAATCAGCGCAAGTTTATAGTTTACAATGTTAATAAGTCATCGGTTTATGATTTTATAAATGGCAGAAAAAATTGCCTGCTGGCAGATTCTTTATTTACAGATAATGAAAACAAATTTTTATTTTTTGTTCAGAATAACTGGTGGGACATGGGCTTGAAGCATAACGTAAAATTTGATTTAAAAGATACTCTATTTTATCAGGATGAATTTCCGCTTTATAAAAGAAGAAACTTTATCGGTTTTTTTGATAAGCGTATAGTTATTGTGGATAAAAAATTTTATTGTTGTCATAATACAAAAAAGTTTGAAGTTGATTATTTAATAATTGCAAACAATCCTGAAGTGAAGATTTCGGATTTAGTTAAGCTGTTTAACACAAAACAAATCATTATTGATTCGTCAAATTCTTATTGGAAAGTAAATAAATGGAAGAAAGAAGCAAACGAATTGAATATTAATATTTATTCAATTTTTGATTTGGGAGCGTATGTTGTTGATATTTAATTTTTATTAAATTTCTGTTGTTTACTGATTAGTGTCAGTCTATAAAGTTAAACAAATTTTGAAATAATCCCGAAAGCTTTCAGCGATTTTTCAGCTATAAAATAGTTTATAATAATATGTATTAAATAACTGATATACTGTATTTTAATCATATTAAAACTATAATAATAAATGGCGGAATAATAAGGTAATAAGGTTTTAGTAACACATTCACACTTGCTTGCTACTAAGGTTATTTTTTTAAGATAAGGTTTTTAATAACAACCTTATTTGTTTGTTATTAACCTTAGTAGAATTATAAATTTACTATTATGTTTACCTTATTTATTTGAAATTTGGTGCTTGTAATTTGTAATTTTTAATATTTATTTAAATTCTTGGACATTATAGACAGACACTATCAAAAGGATTCCTTCGGAAAAACTCGTTAAAAAAAATATTTAGAAATTATTATTTTGTTGTATAAAAAAAATAATTAATTTTGCACCTCGTTTTGATTAAGTATGTTACTAGAAATATTGGTCCGGTAGTTCAGTTTGGTTAGAATGCCTGCCTGTCACGCAGGAGGTCGCGGGTTCAAGTCCCGTCCGGACCGCAAAAAAAAAGGTTCTTAGGTTAAAATACTAAGAGCCTTTTTTATTCATTCGGTTTTTCTTGGTTTTCAATGTAAATTATATCATTTAGCTTTTTTAAAGCTTTCATGAAGTCTTTTTCGTTCATTATTATCAGTTGATATTCAGATATTTCTTTTAACCTGCTATATCTAATTGTTTTATCATCACCATTTGTAATCATTTCAGCGTTCAATGTTTCAAGATTAGATAATACAGCTAATTCGTTTATACTTGCAATATCCCTTATATTCATGCCTTTGTTAGCAAGTTCAGGATTAACATCTCGCCAATCTTTTGCAGTGCATTTAAATAAAGCTACATTTAGTAAATCAGCTTCTTCTGCGTATATTAGCCATTCTTTGTCTTTATCGTAATCTTTTTCTGGTAATATATAGTTTTTTATTGCGTCTGTATGTATATGATAATTGGCTTTACTTAAAATTCGTTTAACATTCCATTCGAGATTATATTGATTACTTTCAATTTCTTTTAATCGCTGAAATTCTCTAATTACCAATAATTTAAAT
>JAUXFX010000253.1 GCA_030622635.1 Bacteroidota bacterium | reverse complement strand
TGAAAACCAAATGGCGAATCTTCATAATCCTGTGCAAAAACTATTACCGGTAATATTGCTCCTGCAAATAAGAATATTCCGAAAATCAAGACGGTTAATTTTTGTTTTCTTTTTAACATGATTTTCTCTTTTTTAATTTTATTGAATCACGATTTTCTTCACAATGATAAAATCATCACCCTTAATTTTAACAAAATAAATCCCTTTTGGCTGATTGCTTAAGTCAATTGTAAATTGTTCATTGTCAATTGATAATTGTTTAATGATTTGCCCGTTAATATTTATAATTTTAATTGATTGAATATCTTTACATTGAATTGTGAAAATCCCGTTTGTAGGATTTGGATAAATTTTTATGTTATCATTAAAAATAATATCATTAACCGATGTTGGATTATATTCTTCAACAAAAACAGGGGATTCTTTTAAATAAAACGAAACCGAACCACTTGTTACGCTTAAAGTATCAATACTGAAAGCAGTGTTGTAATCTGTAATATAAATCCCTAAAGTATCAGTTGGTACTGCATTAGACATCTTTCCAAATTAATATGAGAAATTAAAATGTTTTGTAGACACTTTAAAATTGACTAATCCAGCAACTAAATTCCATGTCAAGCCGTAGTTTTTATGTTTCCCTCTATAAACATCTTTTACTATTCTGAATATTTTACATTCTCTGATTTTATTTTCAACAATTATCCTTTTTTGAGTTAATTGCCTATTGTACCTTTTTTCTTCTTTGGTTAATGGTTTATTCTTACTTGCTTTATAAGGTACCATTGCATTTTTAAATAACTGTTTTATCCCTAAATAACCTAAATCTGCTAATATTATGATTATTCTGGATAATTTCAATTTACTTTTTTTTAATAACTTAAAATCATGTATGCTCCCCTTAACGCAATCTACTTTTATTATCATTAACGTTGCCAAACATATTATTAATTGTGCTTTTATGGTGTGTCGTTTTTTTTACCTGAGTAATAGTCTTTCTGGTTTTTTACCGGTCTCTCTATCGGCTGTTCGCTTGCATCTATTACTACTGCTTTTAGACCTTCATGCGTTAATTCTTTATTCGACGGTAATTTTAATATATTTATCAGTATTTTGCTTATTTTGTGAAATATTTTATTAGCATACCCCTCACTTATTTCGAAATCTTCACCTAATGTTAAAAATGTAGGATAAGCCCTCAAATAAAACATACATAATAATAACTGGTCTTCTATAAACAGACTTGATTTCCTTCCTCGTCTGCTTTTCGGATTTTTCTCTTTATTCCGTTCTATCTCTTCTTTTATTTTTTCAGCCAATATTTCAAAAGCTACTTTATTTATTCCGACTAAACGAATAAACTTTTTCGCCGTCTTCTCTTTTAAAGTTGAATATTTACTCATAAATAAAAAAATTTGGTTTAACTCCCAAAGTTTTTTATTTTTAACTTTCATTTTTTATTAAATATTAAAATTTTATTAACATTCCGTTGTTAATTTATTTTGGAAAGATGTCCATTGGTTATTATTACATGATTTGCCGATATTCCGGTTAGTGTTATTAAACTGCTGTCGCCGATAGCATAAGTTGTGTCATCAAAATAATCCCACCAAGCTACATAAGTTGGTTCTCCTGTACTGTCGTTTATAAATTTATAGGCATATTTATTATCTACACTGTCAATAACTGTTGTAATACTATCCCAGTCAGAGCTTTCTAATTTTTCAACCATTAGTTTGTATGAATAATATCCTAACTTTTTAATTCCCGCACCTTGATCATAGATTAAATCTTCCGGATTGCAGGAATAAACTCCATTTGGATCATCCCCACTTGCACCTGTCCACTCACAGCCATCATAGATTAAACCATTATAGTCCCAAATGGCCCCGGTTTTTTCAAAACCCTCAACAATGTTCCAAGCCCAAAAAACTTTTTCAACTCCCTGGGCAAGACCAGAGATGTATATTTTCAATAATCCGCGGGCATGTTGTTTTTCATTTTGATATGGTAAATCATTTTCATCACCTGCGGTACCTGCGGTTTTGGGAATGGGATCACCAGAGTAAGTGCTTGTTTCCGTGATCCAGAATTTCAAATTGTCTAAATTAAAGCCGGCGTTTATTAAGGCATTCTTCAGGTAATCAAAATCCCTTTTTGGATTGTATTGACTTTCATCACCAAATCGGTGAAAATCTATTATATCTATGTAATTTCCGTTAAGTTCATTGAATACATCTGGGTACATCGTAACATGAGAGTCTCCGGCAATCAAAACTTGAACAGTTGAGTCTGCTTCTTTTGCCGCTAAATAAGTTAATTTTTGCAGTTCTGCAAATTTTTTAGCTGAGGTATTGTGGCAATCATTGTTGCATGCGTCAGTTAATTGATTGCAGTTTTGCCAATGTTTTATTGAATTTTTCTCTAACCTATCAATTAGTTCCTGTTCAGGATATTCGTTATCTCCCGGATTGTAACAGTCCGGGTAAGATTCTGTGCAGCCAAAATCATCATCTCCATCATATCGTTCTACAGCGGCTTTTACAAAGCTGTAATACTGAGTTTTATCTGCTTCACTGGCAAATTCTCCACCTGATCTGAATGGGCAGATATTTCTTATAATCATGACATTGTCCGGCACATTTATTAGTTCTGCATCATAGTTTATTGAACCACCAGAGTTTGGTACACCAGGTTTAGGTGGTGCTGTAGCATCTTTGAATTTAAAATTACCATTTCTATTTGTATCTACCCAGTCCCATACTAAGTATTGCATTGGTCGATCCCAGGAAGCTCCGAGGTCCTGGATGTATTGGTAGTTATTAGCGGATCCCGGATGAAAACCAAAAGGCGAATCTTCATAATCCTGTGCAAAAGCAGTTACCGGCAAGATTGCTCCTGCAAATAAGAATATCCCTAAAATCAGAATTGTTATTTGTTGTTTTCTTTTTAACATGGTTTTATCCTTTCGCTACTTCATAAACAGCTCCGATAAATCGGGATTACTTTATTAGTAACAATTTTTTCGTCTGTGAAAATTCATCGCCTGCTTTTAAATAATAAAAATAAACACCGGAACATACCTGCCGCCCTGAATTATCGGCTCCATTCCAAACAACCGAATAATAACCGGCGGGTTTGTTTTCATTTATCAGCGTCCGTACTTTCTTGCCCAGAATATCATAAATTATCAAACTCATCTTACTGCAAACCGGCAATCGATAGTTGATAGTTGTTTGGGGATTAAAGGGATTGGGATAGTTTTGACATAGCTCGTATTCTGTTACTATTTGCGATTCTTCTATTACAGATGTAGTCGTTCTCTTTTTCAATAAGAATACAGTCCCCGACCCGATCGTAATTTCATAATCACCTGCGGACAATA
>JAUXFX010000117.1 GCA_030622635.1 Bacteroidota bacterium | reverse complement strand
GTGAATAGTAACCTTTTATCTTATTACCAATTTCTCTCAATCTCAAATCTAAAATCTAGAATCTCAAGTATTCCCTATCTTATTATCAATTTCTCTCAAATCATAAATCTTCTAACTAAAACATAAACACCACAATTCTATGCATTTAATTTCAACTTTTATCTTTTTACTTTTGTCTTTTATCTTGTTTTCTACATCCTATTCTCATCACTCGTTACCTTTCCGTCATCAATAGTTATAATACGTCGGGCTTTATCCATAACTCTTTGGTCGTGTGTTGAGAAAACAAAAGTAATTTTTGATTCTTTATTCATTTTTTGCATGATATCCAACAGGTCGTTTGTTGATTTGGAATCAAGATTTGCAGTGGGTTCATCTGCTAAAATAAACTTTGGTTCAGAGGCTAATGCTCTTGCAACCGATACACGCTGTTGCTGACCGCCTGACAGATCACCGGGCCTGTTATTTATTTTATCACCAATTCCAACTGCATTTAGTAATTCTTTTGCACGCTTGTTGCGTTCTGCTTTTGATTTGCCCTGCAATTCCATTATAAAGGCTACATTTTCAATTGCAGTTAAAACCGGAATTAAATTGTATGACTGAAATACAAATCCTATGTTTTGCAATCTAAAATCAATTAATTTTCTTGATTTCAATTTACTGATATTTTTACCGTTAATACGTATTTCTCCTGCGGTTGGTGCGTCTAATCCTCCAATTAAATTCAAAAAAGTTGTTTTCCCTGAACCTGAAGGTCCAACCACAGCAGTAAATTCACCTTCTTCAAATGATAAATCAATACCATCAACAGCTTTTACAGGGACTTTGGTGTCCTGATAAACTTTGTGCAAATTTTTAACTTCTATGATTCCCATTTTTATTATGATTTATAAGTATTTTATTTTAATTAATTATTCTATTGTCCTGATCATTTTTTTCTTTATCGCCTGTATGGACAAATGGACTTTTACTTTTTACTTTTATCTTTTATCCTGTAGTCTACTGCCTTATACATTTTCCCTGACAGCATCTGCCGGATTTAATTTAAGAGCTTTACGAGCCGGATAAATACTTGATATAATTGCCGTTATAACAACCAACAATGCTGTCAAAATATAAAATTGCGAGTCAATATTTAAATATACAATTGAGCTAAAACCAATAAAATTAAGCCCTTCGGAAACGATTGATAAATTAATTCCATGTATTGAAAAATATCCCACAACAAAATAGCTGATAATAATACCGCCAATTCCTCCAATAATTGAAAGGAAAATAGTTTCAAGCATGATCATGAAAAATATTCTTCTTTTATTCATTCCAATTGCCATAAGCATACCTATTTCCCGTGTTCGCTCCATAACAACCATTAGCATTGTGTTTATAATTCCAAATGCCAGTGCAATTAAAATCACTATTTGAAAAATAAATGAAAAATAATTCATCATTTCATTCATAGCATTCAGTGTAGGTTGAATCTCAATCCATGTTTGAACTATAAGTTTATCTTCAGTTATTTCCTTATTAAATTTCTGCCTGAGTATTTTTGCAATTTTATTGGTTTCTTTGTTTTTTTCTAATGCAACTGCAATTTCAGAAGTTTTATTTTTATCAAAACTAATAAGGTTTATCAGTTCATCATTTCTCACAAAAACGTTAACTTCATCAAACATATCATTGCTTGTTTTATAAATACCAATCACCCTGAAAGCTCCATAAGTGATTATTCCTTCAACATTTGCTATTGTAATTACGATTTTTGAACCTACTGAAGCATTTAACTTTGTTGCTAATTTTTGTCCGATAACTGCCGGAATTTTATCATCTTTCTCAAAGTAAAAACCTTGTAATAATTTTTCATAAAGTTTTGTAACTTGTTTTTCTTGAGTAGGGTTTATACCGTTAATTATAATTCCTGTTCCTGTAGTGGCAGTGCTTGCCATAGCTGTGCTTTTTGTTCTTCTGCAAACAGCTTTAACACCTTCAACAGTTTTAATTTCATTTATTATTTTGTCAGGGTTATTTATGGTAAAATTTATTTCTTCGTTCAGCAGAAACATAGGATTATGCAGTTGTATGTTTGAGATTTCATATTCAATTGCAGCATCAGTTCGCTGCTCCAGCCAGCCAATCATAAATGCTGCTGAAATAATTCCTCCGAATAAACCAACTGCAACAGCAACTATTATTATAAAGCTTCTTAATTTGTTTCGCCAAACATTTCGCCATGAAATTGACCAGATCATAATCTTATATGTTTAAGTATTACTAATTTCTAATTTCAGTGTTCTGTGTTCTGTGAATGGTGGTGGTTTCCTAATTCTATCTTCTAAATGCATTTAAAATATTAAACCTGTTAATAATAATAACAGGATAAATTGCCGCAATTAAAGTGATAATCAGCACTGTGATTCCCTGGTTCACAAAAATATATGGTGCTAACGAAAATGGCAAAATAGGATCCATATTGTATTCAATAGCCATGGTTGCCATATCACCGGTAAGAGGAATTGGGTTATAATACAAATAAATTAAAAACGGCAGACTAAGAATAATACCTGAAATTACTCCCATAATTCCAATAAAAATAGTTTCCGATAACACGACCTTTGTTAATTTTCCGCGTCGCATACCTACGGCTACCATTACTGCAAATTCTTTACGGCGTTCCATAGTCATCATCAATACTGTGCCAAATATTCCAAAAGCTATTATTATGTAAAGTATTGCCAGCATAATAATTCCGCCGGCATTATCACTTTGAATTGCCTGTACCATTTCAGTTAACATTTTTCTCCAGCTAATTACTTCGTATTCATTACCAAGTGATTTTTCCAATTCATCAATTGTTTGCTCAAGCCTTGAAGGTTTATGCAACATAATAGAAACCGATGATAAAATATCAGGCACATAAGGAGAAATTAAATCCTGTGCATTGCTCAAACTCATATAAACCATTTGGTTGTCCATTTGTGGTGACGGAAAATGTAATATTCCGATAATCCTGTATTTGCCTGCTGCAGTAATTCCCTGAAAACCCTGTCCTAATAAAACCAGTGTGTCGTTAACATCTACTTTTAGATATTTCGATAATTTTTCAGCAACAAGAATTCCATTATCATTTTTATTCAGATACCTTCCTTTAACAATTTTATTGGCTAAGTGAGTTTGGTTATTTTCTATTTCAGGGTCCGTACCGATAAGCATTACACCTTTGGTTTGCTCTCCATAAGATCCTAAAGCAAATGTTTCTAAGCGGGGAGTCAAAGAACTGACATTTTTTACTTTTTTGATTTTTTCTTTAAGCGTTTCCGAATAAATAAAGGAACGGTTAATTGACCGGTTATCCCAATAACCACTGTCATGTATTTGTATATATCCAACCTCTGTTATTCCTGCCAGTATCATATTGTCATAACTGCCGATTTGCATTGAACGCATAAACATTGCAAGAAATACTGCCAGCAAAATTGATGAAGTAGTAATAAATGTCCTTTTTTTATTCCTCCAAAGATTTCGCCATGCTATTTTGATTAATGTTTTCATTCCTTAATCTCTTCTTTCCCGCAATCTCTTCATCATTTGCTGTGAAAAAAAAGCCTCATTAATAGTTGGAATATTAAATTTCTGATATGTGATGTCAATTATGGTTTTTTGTCCTTTTTTATTTACTGGAATCATTGTAAGTTTGGTCGGCAGGCTTCTGTCGCCCATTTTTTTAATTTCCGTGCAAGTTTCCAGATTTACAAGTTTTTTATTGTCATCATAATATTCTGCTTTTAGCTGATAAAAATCTTCTTTGGTTATCCACATAATGACTTTTCCCCAAACCACAGGGGCTTCGGGAAAAGGAATTAGTTCTATTATATAACAATCGTAGTTTTCAATTGTATCGTTACCGATAAATTTATGGGTATAATCGGTAATAATAGAGTTTTCTTTCATCAGGTCTTCATTTGAAAAATCCGAGCCCATCCATGACTGCATCATCATTGAAGGTGGTATTTTTATCATTCTGTCAATTGAGGGCATCCAATTCCACATATCTGTTGTTCTCTTCATAAAAACCTGTCCTTTATCGCGGGCTGGTGCAGTTATTAATATCATATAATAGTCACTTCCCATTGACCAGCTTTGCATTGATACTGACCTTTTCCATTCGGGACGAATTATTGTCATGGTCATATCGCTGATACTTGATTTTCCTAAAAACAAATCTTTGGCATTTCTCACAAGCTGTTTTGCTGTTAAATTTTCTTGTGCATTTATGTTAATCACCAATGTTAAGACGATTAAGATGCTTAGAATTAATTTTTTAATATTAAAAGTTTTCATCGTTTTTTATTATAAGGGTTTTTCTATAACTGAATGGTCGGTCAAAGTTAAAACAACTATTTTATATTTGTTAGTTTTTTAAAAAAATATCAATAAATCTGGTATAAAAAGTAATATTTCAAATGATAGCCATCCATACGGACTTGCTTCGCTTCGTACGGATGACTTCCTAACTAATTGATACACAGTTCGATTTTCTGATAAATTTTGAATATTAGTCATCCGATGGCTTTTAAACCGGACTCAGCAATATTTCTTCAAAATAATTGTATTATTTCTAAAATAAGAAATTAATTTTGTCAACTTAATATAAACAATTTATTAAAATGAAACAATCTATGTTGTTGCTGCTTTTATTTTTTATTTTAAATCTTCAAAATAATCTTTATTCTCAAACTTTACCTGATAAGCAATTTTATAAACATATGGAAGGCAATATTAATTTTAATATAAAAATTACTGCCGACCTTTCAAGCATCAACAGTAAGATACAAGGATACTATTATTACTATTTTAACGAAAATAAAGATAACAACTATTTTATCTATTACGGTCAAACTATACCTTTACAAGGAATAATTAACGAAAACGGAGATATAGAGCTTGCTGAATTCAATGGTAAAGGCTCAATATTTAAAGGGAATTTTACAAGCAAGAACAAGATTGAAGGCAACTGGAAAAAATCAGAAAGTGATAAAAAATTAAGTTTTGAATTAATAGAAAAATATCCGGATGGAACAATGCAATTTGAAGTTTATTATCTAAGATCGGAATGCCGCCTTGTAGAAGAGAAAAATTCACCTGTTGCAAGTTTGGAATTAGCCCTGTTTGATCCAAATAATTATCCTGACAAAAATATTTCCGATTCTGTAAAAAATATTATTACCCGAAACTTTTTCGGAAAAAACTTCCTGCAAACACATCCTGATTCAATGTTGACAAAAAAAGAAGAACAATATTTCAAACTTTACATAAAATCAAATCAGGATATTTATGACGGTGGCAACTCATTCAACTGGGAAAAGATAAAACTAATGAACATCAGATATAATCAGGATTTTATTCTTTCGCTCGAATACCAGGATTATGGTTATACAGGAGGTGCTCACGGAATTGAAGTTAATAAATTTAATGTAATTGACCTGAAAAATGGCAATATAATTACTATTGATGATATTTTTGAAGATGGCTACAAACCAAAGCTAACCAAAATATTAAACCAAAAATTAAGGGAATTATATTTAATTCAACCTGAAGAAAACCTTAAAGATGCAGGATTTTTTGTTGATAAAGTTGAACCAAACAACAACTTTTATATTAACAAAGACGGTATAGGATTTTATTACAACAGCTATGAAATTGCTCCTTATTCAAATGGCCATACTGATATTTTTATTTCGTTTGAAGATGTTGAAGATATACTAAAAAACGTTGGTTCAATTAAAAGAATAACTATTGTTAATTAAATTTTATTTCTTTTTTATCATCAGATTAAATATTATTTTATTATTGTATCAAATTTGATTATACAGATTAATTAATTTTGTAACAGTCAGTTTTATTTAAAAATTAAATGGAAACCTTTTATTTAGTTTTAGTTATAGTTTTATTTATTCTTGCCATTTCCGATCTTATTGTAGGAGTAAGCAACGATGCTGTAAACTTTTTGAATTCCGCAATTGGCTCAAAAGCTGCCCCATTTAAAGTAATAATGATAATAGCTGCACTTGGGATTCTTGTTGGTGCAACATTTTCAGGCGGCATGATGGAAGTGGCAAGGAAAGGGATTTTCCACCCCGAATATTTCTACTTCTCCGAAATCATAATCATTTTCCTTGCCGTAATGATAACCGATGTTATACTCCTTGACATGTTCAACACTTTCGGACTGCCGACTTCTACTACTGTTTCAATAGTTTTTGAATTATTAGGTGCAGCAGTTGCCGTGTCAATTAT
Source organism: Bacteroidota bacterium (assembly GCA_030622635.1). GTDB lineage: Bacteria > Bacteroidota > Bacteroidia > Bacteroidales > JADFUO01 > JADFUO01. Next base: position 3,660 of record JAUXFX010000117.1, on the reverse strand, counting down.
CAAGATTATATCCTCACCCGAAACAGCAAAAGAACTTGGAGAATATATAAATACCGGAAATGCACTGGCAATTATTTTTGGAATATTACTGTCGATTGTAATTGCATTTTCTATTGGTGCAATTGTTCAATTTATTACAAGAATTGTTTTTTCATTTAATTATAAAAAAAGATTAAAATACTTCGGTGCGATCTGGGGTGGAATTGCAATTACTGCAATAACATATTTTATCCTGATAAAAGGAGCAAAAGAAGCTTCATTTATGTCGGACGAAGTAAAACTGTTGATAAAAGAAAACACACTTCTAATCTTAGGTGCCAGTTTTATTGCATGGACTATTTTACTTCAATTATTAAACTGGATTATTAAACTTAATGTTTTAAAACTTATAGTTTTAGTTGGAACTTTTGCTTTGGCTATGGCTTTTGCAGGTAATGATCTGGTGAACTTCATTGGTGTCCCGTTAGCCGGTTATGAATCTTTTAAAGAATTTTTATCTGTACCCTCTGCAAGCCCCGATACATTTTTAATGGAGGCTTTAACAGGTAAAATTAAAAGCCCAACGATATTCCTTATTATTGCAAGTTTAATTATGGTATTAGCTCTCCGGTTTTCAAAAAAAGCCCGCAGTGTAACAAAAACCGAAATCGGTCTTAGCCGCCAGGATGAAGGAAGTGAACGCTTCGGCTCATCAAGACTTTCAAGATCATTAGTTAGAAGCTCAATAAATTTCGGAAATATCATAAGATATATTATTCCCAATAGAATTCAAAAGGGTATTGCCAGGCAATTTGACAAGTCGGAAATACCATCAATTAATCTAAAAGATGCTCCTGCATTTGACCTGTTGCGTGCATCGGTAAACCTTGTGGTTGCCAGTATAATCATTTCATTTGCTACTTCTTTAAAGCTTCCGTTATCAACAACTTATGTAACATTTATGGTGGCAATGGGATCATCGTTATCTGATAAAGCATGGGGCCGCGAAAGCGCTGTTTATCGTATAACCGGCGTGTTATCTGTTATTGGAGGATGGTTTTTTACTGCAGTTTCGGCTTTTATAGTTGCATTTTTAATTGTTTATATAATTCACTGGGGCAATTATATCTCAATTGGTATTTTATTAATTATTGCATTAATTCTAATTATTAAAACTCATGCTTTTCATAAAAAAAGAGAAAAGAAAAGCGAAGAATATAAAACTACTACAGACGAAATAAACAGTAAGAATATTTTTGAAAAATGCACATTAAATGTTGCCAATACTTTAAATAATGCCATAACAATTTACAACGAAACTATTCAGGCTTTGGTAAAAGAAGATCTCAAAAAACTTAAAAACATCAAAAAAGAAATCAAAGAAATAAATAAAAAAGCCAAACACCTGAAGGATAATATTTATAATACAATTATACAATTACAGGAAGATTCAATAGAAACAGGGCATTATTATGTTCAGGTGCTTGATTATCTTCGCGAAATTGCCCATTGTATAACATTTATTATTCAACCGAGTCTTGAACATATAAATAATAATCATAAAGGATTGATAAATATTCAGGTTGAAGAATTGAATAAAATCAGAAAACAATTAACTGAATTTTTTAATACTATTCAGGATATAATTCAAAAAAATAAATTTACAGAGATTAATCACATAATTGATAAACAACAGGAAATACTAAATATTATTGAAGAATTCCGTAAAACACAAATTAGAAGAATAAAACACAAAGAAACAGGAACCAAAAACAGCCTGTTGTATCTGGGAATATTATCAGAAACAAAGAATTTATTACTGAATACAATCAACCTATTGAAAGCACAGCGTGATTTTGTGATATTTCAGAACAAAGAATAAGATTAAGACATCCATACGGACTTCTGAAGCGGAGCAAACGACACGAAGTTAGCCCGCATGGGCCCGTCTGGGCATTGGTCGAAAGGCGCAAGATAAAAGTATATAACTTAGCGTAGCGAAGTTACAAACAAATTAGCTTAAGTGATAGTTAATAAAAAGTCGGCAGTCAGCAGTCGGCAATCGGCAGTCAACGATTAATAGATTGAGGACTGACCCCGAAAGCTTTCGGGGGAAGACTGGGGACTGAAGACCGAGGACTGATTATGAAAATATCTAAACTAATTTCCGGCGGACAAACCGGAGTTGACAGGGCAGCACTTGATTTTGCCATAGCTCATCAGATAGAATGCGGAGGCTGGTGTCCGAAAGGCAGGATAGCCGAACACGGAATAATACCGATAAAATATCCACTTACAGAAACATCAGGCTCAGATTACAGGGAAAGGACAAAACTTAATGTGAACGATTCTAACGGGACACTTATATTTATTAATGGCTATATAGACAAAGGAACAAAACTCACAATGGATACTGCCGCAGATTTGAAAAAGCCCTGTTTTATTTTCGACTTCTCAAAAACCACCGAAAAAGAAAAATTATTAAACTGGCTATCTGAAAATAAAATTAAAACCTTAAATATTGCCGGACCAAAAGAAAGTAACTCGGCGGGGATATATGAATTGGTTTATGATGTGCTTAAAAAAATCTTTTTATACTGATAAGAAACAAATTTTGATTTTCATTTAGTTTTTTATTATTTTTGACCTGACATCATTTTTTACATTTAAAAAGCTCTAATTATCAGGAATTACAACAACTCATTAATTTTTCACTAACACAAATTGATTTCTTATGCAAGACACAGCAATAGCAGCGATAGGACGGTTACAATTAAAACAGATGGGGGATTTAGAACCGGTGGATTTGTATATACAAAATATGTATCCGGGGAGAGAATATGATATGATTTTGATTGTTTTTGAACTTTCAAAAAATAACCATAAATGGGAATGTGATTTCAAAAACATTGATATTGAAAAAGTAAGTGCTGAAAGTAATTATAAAAAGTATGCTTATAGAAAAAAAAGAGGAAGTGGCGGAGATGTAACTTTTACAACTAAAAATGGACCAAGAAAAGATAATAAAAAACTTAAAACCTTAAGAAACAAACAGTTTGTAAGATTAATTCAAAAACTTAAAAAATCAAATCTGACAGAGGAATTAGAAATATTTTCAGCAATAAATAATGCATTCTTAGATAATTATGACAGAATAGAAGAAGAATATCTTCAAAATGTTGAAGTTTATGAAAAAAGTAAAAAGCTATCTGGTGTAACATTTTGTTTTGAAAAAGACAACGAAAGATTATATCTAAAAGATTTTGAAATCAATAAACAGATAATTATTGAAAATGGTACAGTAGGAAAATATAAACAAGCCGATGGGATAGAATCTAAAGCTAATAATAAAATTTGTTCTATCACAGGAAATATAGAAAATGAGGTATGGGGATTAGCATTTCCATTTACATACTCTACGGTTGATAAAAAAGGTTTTATCTCTGGTTTCTTCAATAAAGCAAATAACTGGAAGAATTACCCAATATCTGAAAAAACCACAATAGAACTTGAATACGGAAAAAAATATATTGAACAATATTTAAACTCCGATTTTTATTATTATAAATATTTGATGATTCCTCGCCCTTTTATTCAAACAGATGATCATACATTATCAAATATCTTAAAATTTCTTAGTAAATTAACTGCTGAAGCAGGAAAGGAGAGAAAAGAAAGGAC
>JAUXFX010000082.1 GCA_030622635.1 Bacteroidota bacterium | reverse complement strand
GATGTCTTTTATCAATCTTTTACTGATGATGCACTTGATCCTGGGCCTGCCGGCGCTAACCAATCATGGAATTTTTCTTCTGTTAACGTTACAGAAACCAAGGTAAGTTATGCCGTTGATCCTTCTGTTACTCCATTTGCGGGTGATTTCCCCGAATCCAATATAGCTTTTGATTATTCCGCAGACAATATTTATCATTATGCTAATATCAGTAATACAGAATTTTTTAATAATGGGACAGGTTTTGATGAAACCCCTCCTCTTATTATACATAATACAGATCCTTCATTGCAAATGCAATATCCTTTTTCATACAATGACAACTTCATAGATACTTATTTCGCTGCTTATGAATTTGAAGGCTTGCTAACCCACCAACGGGGCACTTCAGATGTTACAGCAGATGCCTGGGGATCTATCACAACACCTGAAGGGACATACAATGTTCTCAGAGTTAAAACCATAAGAGACCATATTGATTCTGTATGGATGAGTGGAATATTTATTTATACAACATCGACCTTATTTACTGACTATGGATGGTACACTGATAATTCAAGGATTCCGGTTTTCGCACTGACTATTATTGAATCCGCTCTAACTACCGATACCACAGGGTATTATTCAACACAATCCATTGGTATCCCAGAACAAGTACCTGCTTTCACCAATCTAAAAATTTATCCAAACCCTGCCTGTGATCATATTTCTGTTTGTTTTACAAATAATCAAACAGAAGATATCAATATTCAGACATTTAATCAATTAGGACAGGAAGTAAAAAGTTTAACTAAAAATCCCGGATTTACTAAGGATCAAAATCTGAATATAAACCTGGAAGCTTTGCAGCCCGGTGTGTATTTCATCAGGTTAAGTGATGAAACCTCAAACGGTTCAATCCAAAAGTTTATCAAAAGATAAGGTATCGAGATTTCAAATTATTTTAAGATGTCAGAATACCACGATAATATCTATCGGGGTAACGATTTCTGATTTACGAAGTTATTGAAAATCTAAAATAATTAATGATGAAAGTGAGACCCTGTTTTCTTTGATTTATAATTAGGTTGTGATGCAAAGAATTTCAGATGCCGTTTCATATCATCTAATAAAAGATTTGCCATATCGCGGCTAAAACCATCTTTTACAACAATGCGTTCAACAACCAGGTCCTCGCGGTTCTTAGGCATTGAATATGCCGGAATCAGCCATCCTCTGTCACGAAGCCGTTCAGACATATCGTACAAAGTATAATTGGTTTCTTCCTTAAGTTTCCAGGTAAAAACAGGAATATCACTACCATCACTTACAAGTTCAAACGGGCCAAGTCTGGCTATTTCACCGGATAGATAAAGAGCCACATCCTGACAAGATTGCTGAATACGCCTGTACCCTTCCTTGCCTAACCTGAGAAAATTATAGTATTGGGCAACAATCTGGCTTCCCGGGCGTGAAAAACTAAGTGCAAAAGTAGGCATTTCTCCGCCAAGATAATTCACATAAAATATCAGGTCTTCAGGGAGTTCGTTTTTGTCTCGCCAAACAACCCAGCCAACACCCGGATAAACCAAACCATATTTATGTCCTGAAGCATTGATTGATTTAACCCATTTTAACCTGAAATCCCATTCTATTTCGGGTTGGATAAAAGGAGCAATAAAACCGCCGCTTGCTCCATCAACATGGATTGGAATTTCCCAGCCGGTTTCCTTATTCAGCTTATCCAGTGCGTCATTAATTTCCTTAACAGGTTCGTATTGTCCTGTAAAAGTTGTTCCCATTATAACTGCTACACCAATAGTGTTTTCATCGCATAATTTTATAACTTCTTCGGCATTGATAATATAACGGTCGCCTTCCATGTATATAAACCTGGGTTCTACATCCCAGTATCTGCAAAATTTCTCCCAGCAAACCTGTACATCTATTCCCAAAACCAGGTTGGGTTTATCAGTCGGTTTTCCTTTTGCTCTCATGCGTTCACGCCATTTCCATTTCATAGCCATACCCCCAAGATGAACAGCTTCGCTGGAGCCAATTGTTGAGCAACCGGTAGCTTCTTCATGCTCAGGCGAATTCCATAATCTTGCAAGTATATTTACACAACGCATTTCCAATTCGGCAGTTTGAGGATATTCATCCTTATCAATCATATTCTTATCAAATGTATCAGCCATGAGCTGTCTTGCCTCAGGCTCCATCCACGTTGATACGAAAGTTGCAAGGTTTAATCTTGAATTACCGTCAAGCATCAATTCGTCATGAACAATATCGTAAGCAGTTCTTGGCAACATTTCATTTTCCGGCATTTCATATTTCGGAACATCAACATTTAATCCCCTTCGTCCGTACATTGGTGTTAAAACACTGCCAGACTTAGGAAGTTCTTGTAATTTAATTTTTTTTGAAAGCATAATATTTAGATTTTAATTGTTAATACTTTATTAATTATCGTTATTTTGTTTCCAGCTTGGTTTTTTTAGTTGATGAATAATAAGTGGGGCTGCTACAAAAACCAAAACTCCAACTATCAGGAAGATGACATAGAATGTAGGACTGCCAACTGCTATTTGTTCGGGAGGGAAAAAGCCGATAAAGAATGCAAACACAACAGCTAACAATCCGATTCCTGCAACTACCCACATCCCAAATTTTCCACCGGGTATCTTATAAGTTCTTTCAACATTGGGTTGTGAATATCTAAGCCTGATCGCTGCACAATATAAAAGAAAGTACATAATTAAATATGGCGCTATTGTCAAAATTGAAAGGATAAAAAAAGCACTGCTTATAGTTGGCATAATTAAGAACACCAATGAAACTATTGTAACAATACATGCCTGAATTATTAGTATATTTCGTTGTACACCGTTTTTATTTGTTTTAGCCATAAAAGGAGGCAGGTCTCCGTTTGTGGCAGTAGCAAGCAAACCTTTACTAGGTCCTGCAATCCAGGCCAACACTCCTCCTACAGCTCCGAAAGCAACTAATAATCCTATTACAGGCAATAACCAATGAATATTAAATTTTGTAAGTAATTCATTAAATCCCTGCATAATACCTGCATTCAAATCAATATCTTTTGCCGGCATTACCGCAGCGATAGCAAGCGATCCTAATGTGAAAATTATAATTATTATAAACATAGCCGAAAAAACAGCTTTTGGAAATTGTTTTTTGGGGTTTTTTAATTCGGTAACGTGAACTGCACCAACTTCCATTCCAGCAAACAATAATACAATACCGGCAAGAAATGCAATACTGTTAAAATTGCTTAGGTCAGGGAAAAATTTTATTGCCTGATGAGTTTCCGGGTTTAGAAATTCAAGTTTATTTCCCATAACAAACCACAAAATACCCAAAATGATAACAAAAACACCAGGAATTAAGGTTCCACAAATAACTCCATAGGTTGTAATTTTTCCTGAAGTTTTCATGCCTCTTAAACTGATTAGCGTTGCTGACCAATAAACAATAAGGATTACAGCTAAATTAAAAAATTTACTGTTAGCTAATGATTGGTCTATTAATAAATATGATAATGCTCCGGCAGCAAAAGACAGGACAGTAGGATACCAAATTACATTTTGTATCCATTGTAACCAGATTGCAGTAAATCCCCACCGGGATCCGAATGCTTCTTTTATCCAGCGGTAAACACCACCGGATTGAGGCCAGCCTGTTGCCAGTTCAGCCGAAACTAATGACACCGGTACTAAAAAAAACAATGAAGCAAACAATAAATAAAAAAACATTGTAAGACCTTCTTTTGCCATCATCGGCAAGCCACGAAGACTCATTATTGCTGCAACGTTCAACATTGTTAAAGCAAATACGGTTAATGTAACTTTTGAATTAATTTTATTCATGATAAATTATTTTGGTTAATAATAATTAAATGTAGTAATTAATTAATAAAAAAGCGGGTAAGCAATAAATTATTAAAAGAACAAAAATATAATTTATGCAAACATATTATAATTTTTTTAAATTGAAAATAAAAAATTCATTCATACGATATGAAAAAACTAATGACAATTTTACTTATTGTGTGTAGCTTTAGTTTGAACGCTCAACAATATTTCACAAAAACCTTTAATATAGGCTATTATGAAAATACGGATAAAATGATGATTGATGATAATGGAAACGTCCTGCTCTGTGGGTGGCATAGAAGTGAAGGAGGTATAGAAACGGGATACATTCTTAAGTTGGATGCGGTTGTATTTTGGACATTTTAGCTATTTTGTAAGGTCTAATACTACCTTAATTCCTGTATTCAATATGATATTTTTCCAAAACAGTTTCCCATTCAGGACTTTCAATTATGCCGATCAGCACTTCATCTATTCTTCTCAGTAGTTCATTGTCAGAAGAGGCAAAACTGAAATATTCCTTACAGTATGAACTTGGTATAATCTTTATCACTTCATCAAATTTATTAACCTTTACATAATAATTCAAAATTGCATCATCATAAACAAAAGCTTTAATAGAATCTTCATTCACTGCTGTCAACCCTTCTTCCACATTATTAAAACCGGTATATTGTATCCTGTAATGGTCAAGAAATTCAGCGGTACCTGTAACCGAAATACATCCTACACTTATCTTTCTGAGATCATCAATAGTACTTATTTCCGATTTAAGCTTATTTACTGTCAGGTTGGATGATATGCTTGCCGTAAGACTGGATATCATGATTACAGCCGTAAACATCCATATCATGGAAAATATCCTTCCCAAAGGTGTTTTGGGCGCTTTGTCTCCATATCCAACTGTAGCCATGGTTACCATCGACCACCATATACCGACGCCAATGCCTTTTATTCCTTTATGAAATTGTTTTGGATTGTGTTTATGTTCAGAAAGCCAGACAATAAAGCCAAATATCAGAATAATAATAAAAAGGAATATAATAACTTTCAGAAATACAAGAGAGAAAATATTGGAAAGGACCAATACAAGGGTATTATGTTTTTCAGCTTTAGTAGCAAAAGCAAGGTTTGTAATATAAAATGGTTGTGTAAAGCCAAACTTCTTCATTCTGGAAGCAGTAACTATAAATGGAAAGATAGAAATATCAACATCGCCCTTTTCTACTACATGCAATAATTCCTTAAGATCATATTCCTTGACTGAATAGTCAATATTCAGGGAGTCAGCAATTTTATTCCAAAGATCAATGCATACCCCTGTGTATTGATTATTGTTTTTAATTATAAAAGGTGGTAATACCTGAAAGCCTACTTTTAATTCTTGATTTGCGGAATTAGCATTTAAAACAGGCAACATCAACAAAATGATTATCAGTTGTACAATATAGCGTTGAGTTTTCATATTTAATATTATTTAAGATTTGTTTATATTTCACAAATATACTTCTTTTGTAATAAATTTATACTTAACAAAATGGAACTTACGGTTTTCTCTGACAAACATTTCATGAAAGAAGCACTTAAAGAGGCACAAAAGGCATTTGATGCTGATGAAGTGCCAATCGGTGCTGTAATAGTTTGTGATAATCAAATTATTGCCAGGGCACATAATCTTAGCGAACTACTTAAAGATGCTACTGCCCATGCAGAAATGCAGGCATTTACAGCCGCATCAAATTTTCTTGGAAGTAAATATCTTGATGAATGTACCTTGTATGTTACTCTTGAGCCGTGTATAATGTGTGCAGGTGCATGTTTATGGACACAGATAAATAAAATCGTTTACGGTGCTGATGATGAAGAAAAAGGATTTACCCGGATTAAACAACCAATAATTCATCCGAAAACAAAAGTATTTTCCGGAGTTCTTGAAAAAGAATGCTCCGGAATTATAAAAAATTTTTTTAGGCAAAAAAGATAAACTAATCAGTTTATCAGTTAATTCCTACTTACCTGACTTCGAGGATAGATATGAAAGGGTGTATGGGGAATAAGGGTATAAAGGTATAAGGGTATAAAAATATTTCCTTATTTCCCAATTCAATAATAATATTTGTTAAGAAATTTTTTATTGTTAATTTAATACTGATTATTTACAAAAAATTTTGACTACTTAGCCTCACGACTGAAAGGAGTCCGTATGGAGCCTTTGCCTTTGCCTATAATATTTTTTCTCATTTTACTAATTTATGTCCTTTATTTCATTAGCTTTGCCTCTTTTAAAAAAATTCTAAACAATAACTCAAAACATCATGATAAAAAAATCATTTCTAATTGTATCATTTTTATTTGCCGGTCTGTTACTAAGTGCAGACCAAATTCCGGATTTAATAAAAAATTCAGGCAATATAAAAGATTATCCCAATTCCAATTTATTAACAATTTTTGACAGCACAAAAGTTGATGTTCAGGAAAGCGGTTTAAGTTATATCTACACTCATCAATTATTCAAGATACTTACTCCCAAAGGAGCATTAAGCAAAAGTGTTATCAAGTATGGTTATGACCCGTTATCAGCTTATGCGGAAATTGAAAAAGTAATAATATACAGGGATAACGGTGAAACCGAGGAATTGGACATTAGTAATGTTTTGGATTATCCTGCACCTGCCCGCTGGATTTACTGGGGTGCCAGAGAAAAAATGATTGAAGTCGGCAGGCTTGAACCGGGTGATGCCGTTGAAGTTTTTCTATTCAAAAAAGGGTTTACTTATGCACTGCTTCAAGGTGATGAGGACGAACGATACATCCCACCTATGAGAGGTCATTTTTATGATATTGTTCCTTTTTGGAGCAGTGAGCCGATCCTCACAAAAGTTTATCAGGTAAAGATCCCGAAAGATAAATTGGTTCAATACGAATTTTATAATGGTGAAGTGGAATCATCGGCTGTTCTGATTGATGATAAAATGGTTTATACTTTCACTAAAAAAGACATTCTTCCGTTCGAGCGGGAACCTGGAATGGTTGCATATTCAGACGTTGCTCCGAAACTGCTTATGTCAACCAGCCCCGACTGGAAAGCAAAATCGCTTTGGTTTTATGGTGTTAATGAAGATTTTGGAAGTTTTGAATCCACTCCAGAAATTGATAAAAAAGTAGCAGAGATCTTACTTGGTGCTGAAAATGAAATGGACTCTATTTCAAGACTGACACACTGGGCAGCAGATGAAATACGCTATTCGGGAATTTCAATGGGTGAGGGAGAGGGTTTTACGCTTCATACCGGAGAAATGAATTTTACCGACCGCTGCGGCGTGTGTAAAGATAAAGCCGGTATGCTGATCACTCTGCTTCGTGCAGCCGGGTTTGAATCCTATCCTGCAATGACAATGGCCGGCTCAAGAATAGATTATATTCCTGCCGACCAGTTTAATCATTGCGTTACACTTGTAAAACTTTCAAACGGCGAATATAAACTGCTTGACCCGACATGGGTGCCTCTCTTACGTGAGCTTTGGTCAAGTGCGGAGCAACAGCAAAACTACCTGATGGGCGTTCCAGAAGGTGCGGATCTGAAAATTACTCCGCTTTCTGCACCTGAAAATCATTATTTTAAAATAACCGGAAAATCAGAATTATTACCTGACGGAACTTTAAAAGGCAATCTTTCAATAACCGCCGAAGGACAATCTGACGCAGGAATACGAAGAATGTTCACAGGGTATTATAAGTCGGAATGGGAAAATTCAATTGAAAAAGAAATATTAAAAATTTCACCTTTAGCAGAAATTGAAGAAATGGAATTTGGCGAACCTTATAATTATATGGCAAACCCGATTTTGATAAAAATTAAATATAAAATTCCTGACTATGCTTTAGTTTCTGATGAAGAAATAATATTCACCCCTATTGTTGCAGCTAACCTGTTTAAAAGAGGGATGTCACACTTATATTTCAATACAAATTTAGAAGAACGAAAATACAATTTCAGAGACAGGTGTTCACGTTTGGTTGAGTTGAACGAAACAATTCTTGTTCCTGAAAATGCTGAAGCTGTCAGTTATCCTTCTTCAGAATCAATAGAAAATGAAATCACAAGTTTTGAAGGTAGCATTGAACAGCAAGGGAGAACTATTAAATTATCTGAAAAAATAAAATTAGGTAAACGAATATATGAACCGGAAGATTGGGAAATGTATAGAAATGTTGTTGTTGCACAGAATAAATTTGCCGAACAACCGATTATATTAAAAATTAAATAAAAAAACGATAAAACATGAAAAAATTATTTTGGATCTTAGCAACTGTTCTTATTATTAATTCTGCTTTTGCTCAAGAAGAAAATGCTGATGCAGTATTTTTAAAAATCACGAAAGAATACCGGTTAAACGAAGATGGCAGCACAGAATTTTCTTATTCGAAACAATTAAAACTGCTCACATATTATTCTTTTCACCGGCTTTACGGCGAAACTTTTATTGTTTACAATCCTGATTTTCAGAAATTAGAGATTAACAAATCTTTTACAACCATGGCAGATGGGAAAGTTATTAAATCCCCTGACAATGCTTTTAATAAAGTTTTACCACGCTTTGCTGCAAATATACCGGCGTATAATAAACTCAGGGAAATGATTGTAACTCATACGGGTCTGGAAAGAAATGCCGTGATTAATCTTGACTATACAATTAAAAATTCAAAAGAATTTCTACCTGCATTGATGGGCGATGAAATTCTGGAGGAATCTTCTCCTGTAAAGGAAATGATCATAAAAGTTAAGATTCCCAAAAACCATGAATTACATTATAAAACTTTTAACATCAGTACTGTACCTGTAATAACTTCTGAAAATAATATGCAGGTTTTTACCTGGGTTTTTAAAAATTTACTTGCCCGCTCTAAAGAATCTCATAAGGAATATGATAATCTGTCGGCACCAAGATTAGAATTCAGTTCAGCTATTGATTTGCACAGAGTTTATGATTGGTTTGTAAATCAACCGGCATTTTATTATAAAGTCGGAAAACAAATGGCGGAAACTGTTGATACCATTGTTGCCGAAGAAAAAGACCAAATGAAAATAATTTTAGAACTTCAGAAACTTGTTGTGAATAACCTGAAATATTATCATACTCCATTGGTTTATACAGGATACCGCTGCCATACTGCCGGAGAAACCTGGAAAAGCAATGGCGGAACACAACTTGAGAAATCAATTTTGTTAACTGCATTACTTCGTCAGGCAAATATTAATGCATCGCCTGTTGTTGTTATTCCTTCAAAATTTTATGAAAAAGAAATAGGTAATTTACTGATGTTTGATAAATTTCTTGTTCAGGTAAATCCTAAAAAATCCGGGCAGCTTTATTTATCAGCAACACATATTGACAATCAAAACCTGAAATTTAATTTATCAGGTAATACAATTTTATTGCTGGATTATGCTATTGAAAGTTTAAAAACTTATGAAGAAAAACGTAGTAAAAATGAAATTTATTTCGGGTGTGGTTATGTTATACAAAACCCGGAGAAGTTAGTAGGTACAACTGAAATTAAATTATCAGGGAATTTAAATCCTTATCTGCAATTTTTTAAAGACTCAGCCAACGCAAAAAATTATCTAACGAATGGAATATCTTCAAAAGATATCAAAAGCTTTCAAATCAATAAATTAAATGAATATAAATCTGAAATCCATTATGATATAGAAAAAGAAGATCCTTTTGAAAAACAAGACAATTACCTGTTTTGGAATCTGCCGGTTGTAAAAAACGGAATAAATAGCTGGCATATAAATCTTCTTACAAAAAAGCGAATTTCTCCTTTGGAAATTCCTTCAACTATAAAAGAAACTTACAATTACACAATTGTTCTGCCTGAAAATATGGAGCTTGTAAATCCGGAAGCTAATATTGAAATTAAAAACGAAATTGGCAATATTACTATTAAGGTTCAAAAAACCAACGATGAAATCCTGATTAAAAGGTCAATTTACCTGCCGGAAAAAATCATTGATGTTAATAATTATAAAGCATTTAAAGAAATAATGAATTTGTGGGAGAATAAAAAATACAAAGAGATTGTTTTTAAGATAAAATAGCATCATTTATTATTATACGCTGTCATAGTTAGCTCAATGCCGATTGTTGCAAAACTTTTTATCATTTCTACAGCAATTTCTATTCTTGGGATCATAATTTTTTCTTCGGTTTTTGTCCATCTATTCAAAACGTATTCCGATTGATAGCCTCGTGCAAAATCATCCCCAATTCCTATTCGTAAGCGTGGAAATTCAATTGTTCCAAGACGTTCAATAATACTTGCCAAGCCATTATGACCGGCATCTCCGCCTTTTTTTTTCATTCGTAAAAATCCTAAAGGTAAAGCAATATCATCAAGAACGACTAATAAATTTTCAATTGGGATTTTTTCTTTTGTTAGCCAATATTTAACTGCTTTACCACTTAAATTCACATATGTAGTGGGTTTTATTAAAACAAAAGTTCGTCCTTTGAATTTCATTTTTGATAAGGAAGCATATCTGGCGGAAGAAAATTTTACACGGGCATTCAGGGCTAAAGCATCAAGCACAATAAACCCGATATTATGCCTTGTATTGGCATATTCTTCTCCAATATTACCCAAACCGACAATTAAATATTTCATCTGAAAAAAAATAAAGGTATAAAGTTATGAATAAACCTTATACCTTCTATCTAAATTAAATTTTTATTTAAAAATTTTTCTTACGGTTTTTCCTTGGTATGTTCTTTTTCAGCACCTTCAGTGGCTTCCTTCGTGTCTCCTTCTTCGCCCTTTTCAGCTTCTTCGCCAACTTCTTCAATTGTTTCGACAATTCTTGTTACTTTTACTCCAACTATTTCAGCATTCGGAATATCTAAAAATTCAAGATTTTCTTTTGAAACATCTTTAACCCTGATTGAATCTCCAATTTCAAGATTTGTAATATCCAAAACAATATTATCAGGCAGGTGCTCAACAAGAGCTTTAACTTTAAGTTTTCTTATTTTTTTAGCTAATTGTCCGCCTTTTAGCACACCGGTTGCATTTCCTTCAATTATAACAGGAAGCCCGATAATTACAGGTTTTCCGGACAAAATTTCAAAAAAATCAACATGTAGAATTTTGTCTGTTACAGGATGGTATTGAACATCCTGCAATACGACATTATATTCTTTACTGTCAATACTTAATTTAATGATAAAAACTTCGGGTGTGAAAATAATTTTCACAAAGTCTTTTTCATCTGCTATAAAATGAATTTGCTCCTTACCTCCGTAAAGAACACAAGGCACCTTGCCTAATTTTCTGTTCATTTTAGCATCCTTTTTCCCTACGTTCTCTCTGCGAGAACCGCTCATAGATACTGTTTTCATGTTTTAAAAATGTTTAATTATTAATTTAAAATTTAAAAAGTGAACTTATTGATTCGTAGTTTTCAACTCTTTTTATTACTTCTGCAAATAATTCGGCAGTTGAAAGAACTTTAATTTTATCACTGTGTTTTTTCAATGGTATTGTGTCGGAAACCACAATTTCAGTAAATGGAGAATTTTCGATTTTTTCGTAAGCATCTCCTGAAAATACAGGGTGTGTGCAAAAAGCTCTTACACTTGCAGCACCGTTTTCCATCATAAGATTGGAAGCTTTTTCCATAGAACCTGCTGTATCTATAATATCATCAACCAAAACAATATCCCGTCCTTTCACATCTCCAACTAATGCCATTTTTTTTATTTCATTAGGTTTTGATCTTTGTTTATAACAAACCACAAAATCGGTATTCAAATATTTTGCGTAAGATGCAGCTCTTCTTGTACCTCCTGTATCGGGTGATGCAATAGTAAGATTAGGTAAATTTAGTTCTTTTAAATAGGGAATAAAAATTGATGAAGCATATAAATGATCAACAGGAATATCAAAAAATCCCTGTATTTGGTCGGCATGTAAATCAAGAGTAATTATCCTTTGAACTCCTGCCGCGGTTAGCAAATTTGCAACTAATTTTGAAGCGATTGAAACCCTTGGTTTATCTTTTCTATCCTGGCGTGCAAATCCGAAATAGGGTATAACTGCAACAATATTTCTTGCAGATGACCTTCTGGCTGCGTCTATCATTAATAGCAGTTCAAGTAGGTTATCAGCCGGAGCAAAAGTAGATTGTATTATAAAAACATCCCTGCCCCTGATGTTATCTTCATATGAAGATTGAAATTCACCGTCAGAAAAATCAGTAACAATTACATTGCCTAACTCCTGTCCGTAGCTGGCAGCAATATTCTCAGCTAAATATTTTGTAGCTCTTCCCGAAAAAATATTAACTAATCTATTTGACATAATGTTACAGGTTTTAGATATTTCAGGCTGCAAAAATATGATATAATTTAATATGCTACAAAATAATATTCATTATTATTAAAAAAATGTTATTAATCAATAAAAATTTTTCAATATCTTTGCATTTTGAATTGATTAAATACTAAATAGAGCCTGTCTATAATGTCTAAGAGTTTAAATAAATATTAAAAATCACAAATGACAAGCACCAAATAGCTGTTTATTGGGGAATGAATTGACAATTTAGTTAGATTTGAATATATGCCCGGGTGGCGGAATTGGTAGACGCGTTGGTCTCAAAAACCAATGAGGTAACACTCGTGCCGGTTCGATCCCGGCCCCGGGTACAGAACAAGATAAAAGCGACACGAAGTCCATATGAAGCGAAGCAAATCCGTATGGACGGATTCACTTTGTTTCATTAGCCCGTATGGGCCAAAAGGAAAAAGATTTAAGCTTTCTTTACAAAGAGAGCTTTTTTAGTATTAAATTGCTTTATTATGACTAAGTACAATAAAAGATTTTTTATTTATCAACCCATTTTCTTTGCTCTTATTTT
>JAUXFX010000010.1 GCA_030622635.1 Bacteroidota bacterium | reverse complement strand
ATAAGAATCTGCCGCAAATAATTTTGTCAGCTCATATCCAATACCCTTTGTGGCACCGGTGATCAATGCTGTTTTTCCTGTTTTGTTATTATTCATTATTAATAAGTTTTATATAGTAATTACAATGCTTCTAATTCCAGTAAAAGATCCCTATATTCGTCTTCATTGATATTGTTAGTTAATTTTGTTAGCTCTTCATCGTAATTTATCATAGACTGCAAATAAATTGCATCTTTTAAAGCTTCGGCTGCTTGTTGGTCTTCAGGTTTTGCATTATCGGTAAGTATGTTTTCTCTGAAATTTTTGTAATGGTCTCTTATTGAGCATGGCATAAGATGATTTTTGCGTGATTTTTCATGATCAAACTGCCATTTTCTGCCGTTTTTCATAAATACTGACAAAGTTGCATGGGCAAGATTTTTACCTTCTTTATATAAATCATATATGTTATCAACATAATAAGGCACGAAAGCACAGGGTGTAATATTGCCGTTCCAATCAATATAGATATACCCGTTATGCCTGCCATAAGCTATACATCCATTACTTATAACGCCGCTATTCCAGAAATCGGCCATAGGATATTTTTTTTCAGTTAATACTTTTTCCCAGACTTTATAAAGCTCTACTCTTTTTTCGGGTGATACAACCAAATCAAAAGTTTCTTTACCACGTCCGATAGGCATTAATTGAAATTGCCACATGTATGAAGCGCCCAATTTTTCAAAATAATAATCGTAGAATTCCTCAGTAAGTAAAAGCTCATAGTTTTTGCTTGTTGCTGTTACCGAAATTCCAAACGGAACCCCTGCCTTCCTGAGGTTTTCCATAGCTTTCATTATTTTATTATAAACACCTTTCCCCCTGCGCTCATCCGTTTCCTGCTCATAACCTTCAACAGATATTGCAGGTGTAACATTTCCTAATTCTGAAAGCCTTTGAGCTATGGAAGGTGTTATTAAGGTTCCGTTAGTATAAACAAGGAAAAACACATCGTTATATTTTTCGAAAATGTCTAACAGTGTTTTGCCGTCACTTTTGTAAATAAAAGGCTCGCCTCCGGTAATTACCACAAACTTTCTGCCAAATACATCATGAACATCACCTATTATCCTGTCAACAACAGAATATGGAAGCGTTGATACTGTCCGGTTGGTGCTTCCCGCATAACAGCCCGTACATTGCAAATTACATCTCTGTGAAGGAGCTAAAACAATAAATCCGGGAGGATATTCACCATATTTTAATTTATAATCAATTTGTATCTTTCCTATTTTATCCTGTGCCTTCATTACAAATTTGCTTCCTGTCATAGAACGGATCATTTTTTTCATTCCTGTTTTAGAATAATATCCTTTATCCAGGTTCTTTTCAGCAACGTTTAGCAAGCTGGAATAAAACTGATATCTTTTCAATCTTTCCTCATAAGATGCACTATCGACATCTTTCGAAAATTTATTAAACATATAATTGTCTAATTGCCTGGCTGCGAAAGGTCTTAGATGTTTGTTGAAAATAATGCTTTCAACTGCTTTTTGAAAAATAATTTCTTTAGTTTTCATACTTTTTGATTTAATTTAATAATGTGCCCTCAATTTTATCATTTGAATATATGTGCAATCAATTTCTGGAATCAAAACACAAAAATCATACCAATTGTACGAATTTTGTTTTTTGGTCAGTTTAATTTAAAATTTTTAACGTTTTTTGATTCCTCTGATAAGGATTGAAATCAATTCATTTAACCTGCTTTCCAGTTCATTATATTTATTTTCTATAAAGAAAGGCATTTCCAATCCTTTTAAAGCTGTCAAAATTGCAGGGGCTGTTATTTCGACATTATTTATCTCAAATTCGTCATTATTCACTCCGCCGGTTAAAATAGATTTAATAAGAATTGTTTCCTCATTATCATATCTTTCCCTGATTTCACCAATAAAATTAAGGTAATTCAAGTAATCATTTTTTAATGCATCATAAAAATTAGTTAATTTGTTTAATGTTTTCATTCTGACAGTAATGTAGTTTGCCAGTTTTTCTTTAGCATTATTTCCACTATCTATAGCTTTTATCAGTTCACCTCTCAGTACTTGAAATTCTTTATCTATAACTCCTTGAAATAATTCTTCTTTGCTCTTAAAATGATAGTAAACAGAACCTTTGGCTTTATGAGCGGCACGGGCAATTTCATCAACAGTGGTTTTATGAAAACCAAATTTGCTGAATATATTAGTTGCTACATCTAAAATTATGTCTTTAGTTTCATCAATTTTCATGTCTGTTCAATTTGACTATATTTGTTTTATTTTACAAATATATAAAATTATTTTTAAACTTCAAAACGTTTTGAACATTTTTTAAGTCGGAAGGCAAAAAACAGCTTAAATTATCTTCATCCAACGAGGCTCTAACTCTACTTTTACGCCTTCTCTCTCACATATCGGACAATAATCGTGTTTTTCGGTAAAGTTAAATTTACATCGCTTACATCTATATTGTTTTACATAGAGTATATATCTGATTAATATTCGTAATGATTTTGCAAATACTCGTTTTAGGTTTTCCCATCTATTACTTTTCATGCAACCATTTTTTACGTATGGCTGTCTTAATGTAAAATGAGGTGAAGTGTCCGTCTATAAAGTCCGATAGTTTAAATAAATATTAATCGCAAGCATTTTAAAAGATCAAAAACATAAAAGCATTATTTTGGTTTTTAAAATTTTATGTACTTTTACTTTTTGTTTAAAAAATTGAATTAATCAAAAGGTAATACATTAAAAATGATTAACATTTTTTCTTACTTATCATTTTAGGTTGCCATTAATATTCAACACATTTGAAGAAGGATTTCATTAAAGAGTGTTTAAACAATGATGCAAAAGCCCAGGAAAAATTATACAGGCTTTTTGCACCCAAAATGTATGGGATCTGTCTTCGTTTTGCAAAAAACAGAATGGAAGCAGAGGATATTCTTCAGGATGGCTTTATAAAAATTTTTACTAATTTAAAATATTTCAGGAATGAAGGTTCTTTTGAAGGCTGGATAAGAAGAACAATAATAAATACCGCTATTAATCATTATAAAAAAAATTTACGTGATTTAAACAACATTACTATTGAACACGTAAATATATCTGATAAAACTGATGATGACATAATTAGTAAATTATCTGTTGATGAACTTTTAGAACTAATAAATGAACTGCCCGACGGCTACAGAATTGTTTTTAACTTAAACGTGATTGAGGGATACACTCATAAAGAAATCGGTAAAATGCTGAATATTTCTGAGAATACCTCAAAATCGCAATTATCAAGGGCAAAACATAATTTAAAAAAGAAAATTATTAAATTGAAAATCAGGAGCAATTGAAAGAAAAATATAAAAATATAAACAATTTATTTAAGCAAAAGTTTGAGGATTTCAAACCCGTGCCGCCTGTTCATATATGGGATAATGTAAAGACTAATATTCCCGTTTATCCGAAAAATAATATATTCAGCAATTATTTTACAAAAATCGTTATTTCAATAATTGCAATTATTGCTGTATTCATTGCCGGTTACTTTATCTTTAATCCTTTTAAGTCATCACCGGATGATAAAATTTTAAACCCCACAACAGATCAAACAAAATTTTTATTCGATACAAATAATAAAATTCAGGATGTTGAAATAACAGAAATTAAAACAGAAGACACTTTTGCTGAAACAGAAAATAAAATTAAAAATAATTATTCTGAAAATACTGAGTTTGAAACCTTTGATGCTAATTTATCAAATAATAAAATACCGGTTGAAAAAACAACAGCAAATGATGATCTCCAAAAGAACCGGACTAATATTCCGGAAAGTAATACAGATGTATTAGTTCAAAACAACTCTGATGATCTAACTCCATCTATTGAAATTGGAGAAGTAAAAATTGAAAACCTTTCAGATAATTCAGAAACTACTGCTTTAATAAAAACCGAAGAAAATATTGAAAATTCTGATACTGAAATCCGGAAAGAAAATATTGACAATACAAAATATCAAAACAAATACAGATTCAATCCGTATTTTTCAATTGGTGCTTATATTACACCAGAATTCATTTTTTATCCTGATGATTCGATTCCCAATAATCAAAGTTATAATTTTGATGTAAGTGTTTCATATCATTTTTCAAATTATTATTTTATCCAGATAGGTTTAGGAATTTCCTTTTCAAACGATGACGGAAAATACACTATTGATTACGAAAGATATGATTATATGGGTTCTTACGAAGATGTTTATAATGTTACATTCGACACAACACCACAGGGAATAATTCCAATATATCATACTAAAACAGTGGATGTTTATGATTCGGTTAAGCATATATCAATATCTCAAACCAAAAATAAATATACTTATTTGCAAATCCCATTGTTATTCGGCTATAACTTCAGTAAAAACAAAATGACATACTCGGTTAAAGGCGGACCATCATTATCTGTCTTATTATTTGATAATATTCCTGCTGCTAACTTACAGGATGAATACATAAAAATAATAAGAATAAATCAAAAAATGCCAATCAGAATACAAACAAACTGGCAGTTTTTAGTCAATTTTGGCTTTAAATACCGACTTTCTGATAACTTTAGTATTTCAATGGAACCGAGCTTGCGATACTATATAAGATCAGCATACGAAAAGAAATACATAACTACAAAACACCCGTTCTCAGTAGGATTACGAACAGGAGTAGTATATAAGTTTTAATTTATTAAATAAATTTAATTTCAAATAACACATATTCAATGAACTACAAAAAACTATTTTTAAAGATAAAATCCGGTAAGATAAAAATATTGTTTTTAATTTTTGTTTTATCCGTCTTTATAAGTTCCGATGTTCTAAGCCAGATTAAAACATTTTATATTACCGGACAGGTAACTGATAAATTATGCGGGAAACCCGTTAAAGGTCAAATAATAAATATTGCTTCCGATTCTTCGTCCAATCCTGACGATAATTACTTTTTAAAAGTCCGGACAAATGAAAAAGGAATTTACTTTGCAACGATTAACGAATTCCCCGAGAATTCCAATTTAATTATATACACAATTGATGTTTACAACAATACACTTGACACGGTTATAAATGTTGGTGATATTAGCTTTTTGAATAATCATATTAATGTAAATTTTGAGCTTTATTCATCAATAATCTCATCAGGATGCGAACCTGATTTTTATTTTATTTTCGACTCTGTTTCAAGTAAACCTTATTTATATCATTTTATTGATAATACAGGTGAAAATACAATTTCATGGTTTTGGGATTTTGGTGACGGAACAAGTTCAACAGAACAAAACCCATCTCATCAATTCAAAGAAATGAGTGTTTATTATATATCTCTTACAATTTCCACAATTAATCCTTCAGGTACAGGATGTACCGGAACAATCACTAAAAAACTTAATATCGGTATGCGCAGCTACTTTAATTTCGGCGGGCATGCCTTTGCGGACCTCTTCCCTATTGATTTTGGAACTGCATATCTGTATAAAATTGATAGTGCTAATATAATACCTGTTGATACTGCAATTATTGACACTCTCGGATTTTACTATTTCTATCAGGTTCCTGAAGGAAATTATATCACAAAAGTTTGTATTAATTCTAATTCTCCATATTCAGAATTATTTCTGCCAACTTATTACGGGGATGAACAATTTTGGGCAGATGCCGGCATTATTGTTTTAAACAGTAATAACTGGGAATATGATATACATCTGGTACAACTCAATGTAAGTGTTAATACCGGCGAAGGAGTGATAAACGGAAAAGTTACTTATGGTGAATATGACAATAAAGACGAACCTGCTTCCAATATTGAAATAATTTTAATTGACGAACTTGATAATTGCCTTTTTTACCTTTATTCAGATGAAGATGGTTATTTCAGCTTTAATGAACTTGAATACGGAATATATAAAATTTACCCTGAAGTAACCGGAATTGATGCCTTACCAATATCTGTTGAAATTAATGAAGACAATCCAATTGTTGAGAATATCAATATCGTTATACAAGCCAATGGCATCTCGTATTCAATTAATGATTACTATTCTGAATATATTGACAATATCGGCAAAGTATATCCAAACCCTGCAACTGACCTGGTAAATATTAAAATTTACTTTAAAAAGACTTCAATTATTCAAATTTCAGTTTATAATCAACTTGGCATGTTAGTTTACAGGTCAAGCGAATCAAAAAGCATGGGCAAACACATTATCCCGATCAAACTTGAACATTTATCAAAAGGATTTTATAATATTCAAATATCAACAATTGATAATGTTAGTTTTATAAGAAAATTGATTAAAGTTGATTGATTTTTAGTTTTAGTTAATTAAAAAAAGCATCCTGACTTTTTTAAGGATGCTTTTTTAGATTTCAGGCAACCTTTTAAATAAAAATCTGTCTTTCCGGCAGTGTATAGTAATTTGATGATTTCTGAACAGAAAATAGTTGAAGGATGTATAGCAGGTAAACGCCTTGCTCATAATTTGTTGTATAGAAAATATGCATCAAAGATGCTTGGAGTGTGCATGCGTTATTGTAAAAATAAGCAAGAAGCAGAAGACGTTTTGCAGGATGGATTTATTAAAGTATTTTTCAATATTAAAAATTTCAGAAAGGAAGGCTCTTTTGAAGGATGGATAAGAAGAATAATGATCAATACTGCTTTGAATAATTATCAAAGTAATTTAAAGCATTCAAATCATTCCGATATAGATGATATTGAAGAATTTATTAATTTTACTGAACATGAAAATGAAGAGAAATTCAATTCAGGCAAAATTCTTTCAAATAATCAACTTATGAGAATAATCCAAAGTTTACCCTGCGGTTACCGAATGGTTTTTAACCTTTATGGTATTGAAGGATATAGTCATAAAGAAATTGCGAATTTGTTAAATATTTCAGAAAATACATCAAAATCGCAGTTGTCAAAAGCAAGAAAATATTTAAAGAAAAAAATCATTGATGTACAGCAAAAAATGATAATATCAAAATAATCATGAAAAATGATAAAAATAACATAAACGGCAATAATCAAGAAATTGATAAGCTTTTCAGAAATGCTTTGGGAGATTACAAAATAAAACCTTCCAAAAACGTCTGGAAAGGAATTAATGCCGGCTACTTAAAAAATAAATTTAACGGGAAAAATTTATTTATTGCTCTTGCTATTATCGGAGCAGGGATTATTATTTATTTTTTCTATCCTTTCTCAAAAACAAACAGCAATATCAAAATATCTCATAATTCTGAAATAAATCAAATCAACACACAAAATGAAATAAAACCAAATTTAGTATTAAACCAAAAAGAATCATCTATCACAACACCTGAGCCGGAACCTTCTGTTGAAACAACTTTTGTTGACAATAAAAGCGACAATCTTTCTGAGAACAACGATATTGTAACCCAAAACGAAACTAATAAAATAGTTTCAGTCCTTAATGAAAAACCATCTGACAATCAAAAAAATATTGTTCAAAAAAATAATAACCCGGCAATTTCCGGTCTTCAGCCGCTAAACTTAAAATCAAATCCGGTCAGCTATAATCAATCAAAAACAAAAAATAATTTAAATTTCGGCTTAAGAAATTCATTTCAGCCTTTGCCTGATATTCGTTTAAAAGATGATTATGCAAAGAAAGCCAATCTTGCATTCGGGATTCACTTTACTCCAGGTATTATTTTTTATCAATCAAAACCAAATAAATATGACTATGCATTTGAAATAAGTGCAAACTACCGTTTTTCAAAATTCATTTTGCAAAGTGGCATAGGTGTTTCATTATCCGGAGATAACGGAGGCTATGAAATAAATTACGAAAGATACGACAGCGTGGGATATTATTTAAATGTGGTCTCATTTACAGTTGATCCTGTAAACCCTGATTCAATAATCTTAACTACAAAAACCGAAAATGTTTATGATTCTATTGAGCATTATGCAATTTCGCAAGCCACTAACCGATATACTTATTTACAAATACCATTAACTTTGAGTTACAAAATCTGGGATTTCAAAAAAATTTCCTGCTATTTAAAAGGCGGTGCAATTTTTTCAATTTTATTAAATGAAAACGAACCGGCAGTTATTTTTTCTGATAGTGAAGCAAAAATAATTACAATTGAAAATCAAACATTTTCACGAATCAATACCAACTGGCAATTTGTTGCAGGAGTTAGTTTTAATTACCGGTTGAATAATAAACTGATTTTATCTGTTGAACCGACATACAAGCACTATATTAATTCGGTTTATGATAAAAGATTTAACCCGCAAGCAAAACGACCGTATATAATTGGTTTGAGAACAGGGGTAATAATTAATTTTTAAAAGGATGAAAAAATTACTAATTTTAATATCAGCTTTAGCTTTTTGTTTATCATTAAATGCCGGTGATATAATTTTTGTAAGCGGACATGTTACTGATATTGAAACAAGCCAGCCAATAGCAAATCATAAAGTTTATATAATTACCAATGAACAATATGTTTTTGATACATTAACCACCGATATAAACGGATATTATTCCGATTCAATTTCAATGTCAGGTTTTACTATAAACTATCTCTATATATTCACTTTTGATTGCAATTTTATCGTTCACGACACTACAGTAACCAATTTTGATTATCCTGTTGTTGTTGATTTTATAATTTGTAATGATACACTTCCATCTTTTTGTCAGGCTTATTTTTATTATTACCCCGACAGCTTAAACTCCTTTACATATAATTTTTTTGATCTCTCAATTGGCAATATTGATACATGGGAATGGGATTTCGGCGATGGTAACACTTCAGGTGAACAAAACCCTGTTCATACTTATCAGGATACCGGGATTTATTATGTTTGCTTAACAGTTTCTAATAGCGATTCCATGAATTATTGTTACGACACTTTTTGTGATTCAATTTATATTTCCATTACTCCTGTTTGTCAGGCTGATTTTATTGCCCTTGTAGATTCCACCTCAAACATGCCAAATTTTTATTATTTTTATGATAATTCCCTTGGAAATATATCAGAATGGTTATGGAATTTCGGCGATGGTGCTATTTCACTTGAACAAAATCCTGTTCATCAATATGCTGAAAGCGGCACTTATGAAGTTTGCCTGACAATAATCTGTGAAAATGCCGGTGGTTATGCTGATTTTATTTGCAAACAAATCATAACACCTAATTATTACAACCTCGGAGGATTTACTTTTGCAGGCGATTACCCTATCAATAACCCCGTTAGTACTGCCGATACCGGAATAGCTTATTTATACAGGGTTTTTAACAATACCGATATTGTTGCTATTGATACTAATATTTTTTATACGTTGGGATATTTTTGGTTTACCGAAAAAATGGAAGGTGATTATCTGATAAAAATCGGACTAACGCCAAACTCAGCCCGTTTTAATGAATATATCCCTACTTATTTTATTGATGGTATGATGTGGGAAAACACAAATACAATGTCATTATACGACAGTAGTTACTTTGCTGTGGATGTTCACCTTTTACAGGCAAACGGAACTAATCAGGGTAATGGTAAAATTGGGGGTAACGTTATCTGGTGTGATGATAGTCAAATAAATCCTGGTGAACCGATACCTGATGTTGAAGTTTTATTGCTTGATAATGAAAACAATCCACTGACTTTTGACTTTTCTGAAAATGACGGATATTTTGAATTTGATTATCTTGCTTTCGGAACATACAAGCTTTATGCTGAATTTACAGGTAAATATACCTTGCCTGTTACAGTAACTATTACTGATGATCATCCAATTATAAATGATATAATCCTTGAAGTATGTGACCATGAAATAACAGGTATAGAAGATATTTTTTACGAACCTGATATAACAATCAGTAATGTTTTTCCAAATCCTGCAACAAACAATTTAAATATTGAAATTAATTTAAAAAATTCACAAAATTTATCTTTTAACATATCCAACCTATTAGGACAGATCATTTATTCCGAAAATTTTAATTTATCGCAAGGAAACCACATTATAAAAATACCTGTCCGGACTTTACAAAAAGGCATTTATTTATTATCCGTATCTAATTCGGATAATTTCATTTCTGTGACAAAGAAAATTGTTAAGAATTAGGTGATTTTAAGGTTCAAGAAATCGTGATTACTGCATATTCAAGACATGCAAGTATATCTCTATGTTTAATAGATGGATATTCTTCAAGAAGCTCTTCAATTGTGTCTCCATTGGCAAGCATTTGTATAATTTGGTGTACAGGGATGCGTGTACCTTTTATACATGCTTGACCATGATATATTTTGGGATTAATTGAAATACGTTCAAACATAATGCCTCCTTATTTTTATGTTAATTTTTTCATAACTATTCAGGTATCAAAAGTTATTAATATTTTTAACAAGCTGAATATTTATTTTTTTTCATTAAATCCTAACATAATTAAGTAGCAAATATCGGAATAATATATCAAATAAACAAACATCAAATGATAAATAATGAACCCAGCAACAAGTATCCAGTATCAAGCATCCTGTATCAAGCATCCTGTATCAAGTATCCAGCAACCACAGTAATCAAAATAGAACCAAAATATTTTTCCGTCTCAGGCAACCTTTTAATTTTCCTCCAGTCTTATTGACAAATACTATACACTTTTTTTATTAATTGCAATTAAAAATTTATTAAATTTATGTTAAACCTTTAAAAATTTACAACAATGAAAAAATTTCTAATTACATTTTGTTTTTTTGCTATAAGCATTCTGTTTGTAACAGCCCAGGATTTACTATTAGTAAATGGGCATATTACCGATATTGCAACAGGAGATGGAATTCCAAATCACGAAGTTCATATTACTATTGATTCGGTTTTTGGTGGTGGTTCTTCTTATTACAATACCGTTTTAACCGATAATAACGGTTATTATAATGATAATATTCAGCTGGGAGGTGTTACTCAGGGAATGGTTGAAATTGGCACTTATGATTGCGTAATGTTTTATCACAATTACTTTGGATATTTTAATCCGAATAATCTGACTATTACCGCGGATTTCAGTATTTGCAATGATTCAATACCTTCCGGTTGTGAAAATTTCTTCGTATATACAACAAATGACTTTTTAACTTTTGTTTTTGAAGGATTTCTATTAAACCCAAACCAACCATTAGCAAATTATGAATGGGACTTCGGTGACGGAACTTCCGGAACCGGTCAGTTTGTTACACATACATTTGTGCAGGCAGGAGTTGCCTTCTATACAGTTTGTTTAACAACAACTACCTTAGATTCAATTACCAATGATACATGTGTCTATACTTCCTGTCAGGATGTATATATAGGCAATAATAACAATTGCCAGGCAAATTATTATTACTATAACGTTGACAGTATTCCTTTAAATTATCAATTTCAGGATATTTCTTATGGAAATCCAAATACATGGTTATGGGATTTCGGTGATGGAACAACATCAACCGAGCAAAACCCGTTACATGCTTTTCCGCAACAAGGAATGTATTTAGTTTGCCTGACAATAACCGACAGTTTAAATAATTGTACAGACACTTACTGTGAAGTTATCCAGGTAATTGAACAAGGAGATTGCGTAAGCTACTTTGACTATACTGTTCAAAACCTTAGCGTTGGTTTTAACGGTTACACATATAGTGCTTATCCAACCACTTATACATGGGATTTCGGTGACGGAAACACTGGAACAGGACAAAATGTTACCCATACATACAGTGATGCCGGTTATTATTTTGTTTCCTTATTTACAGAAGATTCAACAGGATGTATTTTCGAATCAATGCAAAATATTCTTGTTGGTGATTCATCAAATTTCTCCAATTTATATGGAACTATTTTTGCCGGTAACAACCTTGCAGATTATGGATTCGTATGGCTGATGAGCGGCGATAGCTTAGGATTCAATGCTTATTTTGACTTTGCAGAAATTGATTCCGCAGGTATGTATAATTTTTATAATGTACCTCCCGGAGATTACTACATACAAGCTATGTTATCATGGCAATCAGCATATTTTAATAATTATATGCCTACTTATTACGGTGATGTTTTATATTGGGAAGATGCAACAGTAATCCAATTGGGTGATCCGCAAAATCCGTATGACATCAATTTAATTGGAGTTATATCATATAATGCCGGTACCGGTGAGATTAATGGTACGGTTACTAATGAACAAAGCAGGGGAAATGTTTCGGATATTGAAATATTATTACTCAGTGAAACTTATGAACCGTTATCATACATTAATACTGATGATGAAGGTAATTTTGATTTCAGTACCCTTGGATACGGAACTTATGTTGTATATTTAGAATTATTAGGTATTGAAACTACTCCTGCTGTAATAACAATAAGCGAAGAAAATCCTTCTGCAAACATTGAAATTATTCTTAAGGATGGCGAAGCTACACTTTCAATTGATGAACCTGTTTCCGGTTATATTTCTGATGTTAGCGAAGTATATCCTAACCCGATTACTTCTAATGCGAATGTTGAAATCTCACTTACTAAATCAAGTGAAATTCATTTAAGCATATTTAATCAGATGGGACAAATGGTATATCAGCTTTCTGAAATCAAATCATCCGGTTCACATATTATTCCTGTGAAAACGGATAATTTGCAGAACGGATTCTATACATTACAAATCCAAACTACTGACGGTGCAAAAGTGGTTAAGAAATTTGTAAAAATTAATTAATTCTGTTTTTTGTGTTATTTCATAAGAAGAGACAAGGCATGCCTTGTCTCTTCTTTGAAACGTTGAAGGCAATCCTGTAATAGGGTTGCCTTTTTTTATTTCCTGTCTTTAATTGTTTAAAAATATTTTAAAATAAATTTGGTTTATTAAATAAACTTGTTTATATTTGCAACTTATATATTTTATTTAACTAATTAAAAACAAAAAAATGGAAACAAAATTTAATGAACAAGACAGTCTGAGGGTCATTCATGAAATGATTGAAAACTCAAAAGCAAGAGAAAAAAATCACAGTCATGTTTGAATATCTTGATCCATTACTGCATTCCCAGCTCAGGCTAAAGATTATGTCTATACTGATCAGTGTGGAATCGGCAGAGTTTTCTTATCTGTTAGAAGAAACCGGCGCTACAAAAGGGAATATTAGTGTACAGATAACCAAACTAAATAATCCCGGGTATATTGAAGTTAAAAAAAGCTTCAGGAAAAACTATCCTTTGACCACTTGTAAAATTACAGCCAAAGGGACAGAAGCATTTGAAAAATATGTTGATACATTGTCGGAGTATATTAACAGAAAAAAATAACAGGGTAATGTATTTTCAGTATCTGCTATTTTGAAAATTTGTTGCACTTACTTATTGAACTAATTGAGTTTATACTGAAACCCATATTGGGTATAGGTTTTGTTGGCGTTTCTTATTTTTATTTTATCAATTCATTTATTATTTCGTCGAATTTTTCTAATCCTAAATTTATTTTTCTGATACACACAAAAATGACCTTTTATCTTGTCAGAATATTTTGTCAATATTTCTTTTATTATCTTCAACTTCTCTAACCAAATCTGCTACATAAGCATATACTGCCAGAAAATCTTCTTTTTCAAGCTCTGGATATTCTTCTAGTAATTCTTTTTCAGATACACCTCCAGCAAGCGATTTTAAAATTTGTTCAACAGTAATTCTCAATCCTCTAATAATTGGCTTTCCTACCATGACTTGAGGATTAACTGTAATCCTTAAAAGTAAATTATTAGTATTTAACATTTTTTCATCTTTATTTTAAAATTTATAAATCATTTTATTATGCAACAAATTTCAGTATAATATTTCAAATAAACAAGCATCAAATAATAATGCTTATTTTTCTGTCATTTAAAGGATTATTTCTATGTAAAATATTAAATATGTAATCTTGTAAAAATTAAATCATGAAAAAAATTAAAACCCTTATAAATAAAAATCTGCAAAAAAGTAAGTACAGTATTGAATTTAACGCCTAAATAATGGAATTTATTTTTACACAATTGAAACACCAAAACAATCGCTTACTAAAAGGATGATTTTGATGAAATAATCATGATTTGCAATTGAACGGAAATTTTAAAGGCAATATTTTTTTAGGTTGCCTTTTTTGTTTCTTAAAATAAAAATATTTAGAAAATAATTAAAAAATATTACCAAAATTATTTGCAAAATCAACTATAAAGTATTATATTGGGGAGCAACTAAATTTAGTTATTAATCATTAAATCTTAATTTTTTGCAAACAAAAAAAACACTATTAAAGATCAGCTTATTATTTCTGATGTACATAATCTATTCAGGGGTAAACGCTCAAATAAATTTTACTGATATTATCCCCGACACCACAATTTTTTATCCTGATACTGTGGGAGGGATAAATTACTATAACCTGGATTTGAATAACGATGGGGTTACAGATTTCAGGATAGGCGCCAAATATTTTTTTACTCGGGATGAAGGTTCGATGGCAATAACTGATGACACAGGGTATTATAAACTTCATACAAGCTTTGATTATTTCAGGGTTCAAAGAATCAAGTTTTCTTATCCGGGAATGGAATTAATAGTGAAAAATGACTGGAATACCGTGTTTACTTCTCCAGTGGATATTACAATAGATGACTTAGATGCTTCGCAGATAGCACAAAAGCCGGATTTGGAAACTTATACAATCGAAGCCGGAGAGACAGAAACCTGGGATGTTGTACAATTTTTACCTTATAAAAATATAATCATTGAAGAAGGGGCGCAACTTAATATAACATCAGACATTTTTTTACTCAAAGATGCTAAAATAACAGTAAAGCGAAGCGGTAAGCTGAAAATTGACCGCGGAAGAATTACATGTTCCTGCGGCTTATGGAAAGGAATTGAAGTGCACGGTGTTGCATCCGAACCCCAAAACTCAGGTAACCAGGGAATGGTTCAGATCATTAATGGTGGTACCATTGAAAATGCAAGTTGCGGTATAAAAACATATAAGCCGGTGCCTATTGATAACAGCCATGGACCCTATGATTTTACAGGTGGGATTGTCATTGCAAACAGTGCAAATTTCATCAATAACACCACCGCTGTGAAGTTTTTACCCTACTCATATTCAAGTATGAGTTTATTTGATAGTTGTTATTTCGAAACCAATGATAATAGTCATCAAGACTGCACACCAGATTATTTTATTAAAATGACCGGTATGAATGGTATAAGGGTTCAGGGTTGTACTTTTAAAAACACCTGGAGCGACCCGGCTATTCCAATTCAGGAACATGGCTCTGGAATATACGCAATCAATACACAATTTATAGTTGACCATGTGTGCATTTCTCATACCCAGCCTTGTTCGGAATACCAACCTTCTGCTTTTACAAACCTTGAATACGGCATCTATTCAACTGCAACAACAACAAGTAAAACCCCGCACATATCAAACAGTATTTTTACAGGCAATGGTACGGGTATTTATTTGAGCGGTATCAATAATGCCACTGTGATACTAAACGACTTCTATGTCAAGAAACGAAACATTTATCCCAACCCGGATGACATCTTCGGAGGGCTATATCTCGACTATTGTACCGGATACCAGGTTGAAGAAAATAAATTTTTCAATGACCAAAGCGACCCGTTATCCAGGCACAATGGCATAACTGCAGGATTGGTTGTAAACAACTCAGGACCCGAAAACAACGAAATCTATAATAACTATTTTGAAAACATGAATTATGGGATTATTGCTCAAGGTATCAACAGGGGTGACAATACCGGACTTCAGCTAATATGTAATGATTTTAGCTATTGTGAATCTGATATATCAATAACACCAGTAAGTAGTCCCGGTGTTGGCGCCAGCCAGGGCTCCCCTGGTTCCAACCCCGAAGACATGGCAGGTAACCTGTTTTATTATAATGGTATTCCCAATGACTTTGATGATATTAATAACGAGGCAGAGCATATTACTTATTATTATCCTGAAAATGCTCCGGGATATAATATTGAACCTATTGATTATACTACAAATTCTGTTACAGCAAAGGAAATAGATGGATTTATATGGGCATTTGAATCGGGTTGCCCTTCACATTTAAATCAAGGAGGAGGGATTGAAGATTTGAAGAGTGAATTGGCTGTTGCAGAACAAAAAATTGATTCGACAGAAAATGTATTAACTTTGTTAATTGACGGAGGTGATACGGAAGAATTACAATCAGATGTGGAATTAAGCACCCCGCCCGAATCAATTGAAATATACAATGACCTCATGAGCGAATCGCCATATTTATCCGATACTGTTGTCAGCACAGCCATTGAAAAGGAAAATGTACTGCCCAATGCCATGATACGTGATATAATGGTGGCAAATCCTAATACGGCCAAATCTGATGAATTAATGAACAAATTGGATGAACGATTCGATCCCATGCCTGATTATATGAAAACGCAGATATTGCAAGTCAGGAGTATTGTTTCTATAAGAGAGGAGACAGAATCACATCTCGTTGCCTATAAAATGAAGAAGACAAGGGCAATTAATAATTTGGCAAGGTGTTATCGCAATGATACTGTAAACCCCCAATCTTCTTCTGATAGTTTGTTGGCGCTTTACCAGAATGAAAACGCATTATGGGCAAAATATACATTGGCATTTGAATATTTGGGAGGGGATGACAGCACAAATACCATAACAACATTGGATTCAATTCCTATAAACTTTGAACTAAGTCTTGCACAAAACACAAAAAACCAAAATTACCAGGATTATTTTGAGATCATAATAGGTTTAATGGCAGATAATAAGACTGTTTATGAAGCTGATTCTTCGGATATTGTTGAATTGTATTCAATTATGAACAATTCATCAGCTAATGTTCATGCTTTGGCAAGAAATCTGTTAATTGCAATTGATACTTTAACTTATCAGGAACCATATATTTTTCCTGACCTGTTAAAATCATCCGATGCATATAATGAATATTGGAAATTATTAAATACCGACATGCCTAAATATCTTAAAATTCATCCTAATCCGGCACATGATTACATTATTATTGATTATTCTTTAGAGTATTATAAAAAATCTCTTATTGAAATTTCAGATATAAATGGAATATCTATTAAAACTATTGAAATGAAAAATGAAAAAAACCAGTTGGTAATAGATACAAGAAAATGGAATTCCGGATTATATATAGCAACATTAAAATCAAATCAAAAACTTATTGAAAGTATAAAGTTTACAATAATTGAATAATTGTCAAAGCATACCCGAATCTATTAAGTTTCGGGGGTATATATAAATATTAAGATATGAGAAAAATAATTATTTTTATTATATTCCTAAGCTTTCATTTATTCGGATTTAACCAAAATCAAAGATGGGAAACATATATTGGTATATCAAACAGAAATGACTATGTAAATAGTCTCATAGAATATTATGATAAAGGATATTATTTGGTTGGCGGTTTTGAATATGAAAAAGGTTGGAACATAAAAACAGATATAAATGGAAATATACTTTGGGAAAAAGTTTTTAAGTATGGCTCCTATCCAATCAATGGTACCGGAGTAACTATAGATGAAAATGGGAATCAGTATTATTGTGGAACGATATGGCCTGATGGAGTAACCTCATGGCCTTTTATTTCTAAGTTTGATAGTTGCGGTGAAAAACTATGGTGTAAATTGATAGTTGATGTTCAATACGAGTATGGAGGTGGCAGGGATGTAATAATAAGTAATGAAAATGAAATAATTATGCTTACTCGTTTTGAAAGTGAAGAACAAATTAACCAGATATTCTTGTATGGTTTTAATGAGAATGGCAAGGTGCTCTGGCACAAAGCATATGCTTCAAAAGAAAATCATCCTGAAATTGCCCTAGCCTCAGGTAAAAAGTTATACAATTTTCAAGAAGATTATTTGATAACAGGTTATTGTTACTGGCCATTTCCTGGAAATACAAATCATGTTTATTTAAGACCATTTTTTATTGGAATTGATAGTTTGTTCAATGAGAAATGGATTATGCCTTTTTCCGTTATGGATTCGGTTTATGGAAACGCCTATTCTGCCATTGCATTAAATGATTCACTAATTATGGGAGTTGGGAAAAGAAGATATTATAACAACACAACAAACTCTTTACTCATGTTTTTTAATAATGATGGTGAAGAATACGGGTTTAATCAAATAGCTAATGAGCAGATAGGATCTGAAATAAAAGCTAATTTTATTTATGATATTGAAAGAATTAATGACACTTTGTTTCTAACTACTTCATTTTTTGGAACAGAATATAATGGAAATCCGATAGGTGAATTCGTTATTGATACAGCTGGTACTTTGTTTAATTTTCAATCCAGGCCGAATACCTTAACAAGTCCGTATTTAATAAAAACAACTGATAATAAATATGTAATTGCTACAGGTATTAATGTGGGTAAATCCGATTGGGATATCTTAATGTATAAGATCAACGAAAACCTGGAATCCGTACCGTTTGATACAAACCAATACACCTACGACAGCCTGTGCCCTCACCAGATACAATCAGGTAACATAGATCTATCGGATTGCCTAATTTGGACTGATATAGGGGAAATACCCTCACCTGAAGAATATTATGCAAAGCAAAAAACAATACCAATAAAGGTCTTTCCCAATCCTGCAAAGGAAAATATTACTTTCTGTTTTGAGAACACCAAATATCATCAGAACATGCAGCTTCAGTGTTTTGATGTTTTCGGCCGTATTATTTTTAAAGAAAAAATATATACAGCTCAATTAGAAACTAAAATTAATGTTTCGCTGTGGAATGAAGGTTTGTATGTTGCAGTTATTATGAGTGAGGGAAAAGTATTGGGGAAGGTGAAGTTTGTTGTATTGAGGTGAGAAATGTTTACAAACCTGAGAAAAAATCCTCCAGATTTTTAAAATCTGGAGGATTTGCTTTCTTATCAAATCTTTTTATTAATTTTAGTTTCTTAATATTTTGGAAAACCGGAACGATAAAACTGATAATTACACATTAGTCATGAATACTATATTAAGAATATTAATATTTATGTTTATATTACAGTTTGGGAAAAATCTATGTTCCCAATCTGTCTATTTTAATAATAGATATTATTTTAATGAACCTGATATCTGGAGTGGAGCACATAATTTAGTAGAAGTTGAAGATGGCTATATAATAGCAGGGACAACTGGAGATACGGCAAATTATTATTGGCATAGAATTGCAATAATGAAACTTGGTTATGCAGGAAATAAAATTTGGGTGAAAACTTATGGTGATACAATTTCACGTTATTATGACAGCTATCAGGGTTCTTTACATAAAACAATAAACAATTGTTTTTTCTTATCTGGAGTAAAACAATATTATGAACCAATAACATATAACACTAGTATATTGTTTAAGTTTAATTCTAACTGGGACACCTTGTGGACTAAGGAATTTTTCGGAGATAATATATTACCAATAGATACTTCAATGAGTTTTTATCAAATGAAAACCTGTGAAAATAATGACTTAATCTTTGTTGGATCACTATATTTTTATGGGTTACAAAGCAAAATGTTATTACTAAAAACTGATAGTTCAGGAAATGAACACTGGCGAAAAGCATATGTCTATAGTGGAAACACAATAAATACAGGCTACTCCGTCATCCAAACCACAGATAGCGGTTTTGCCATCGGAGGTTTCAAATACACACCAGGCCAGCCGGTTACTGGCGACCCTATTGTTATTAAAACCGACAGTATGGGAAACCAGCAGTGGATTAAGAATTTAGGAGGGCCAATTAAAGACAATAAGGCTATGTTATGTTTAGATTATGATGGAAATATTTTGGTTGGGACTAACTACGGGGATGAAATGTCGGGAGATGATGTGTTTAGTAGAATAAATATTATTAAACTTGATAACGAAGGAAATATTCTATGGAATAAAAAATATGGGGAGAGTGTTTTGCATAATTATCTATCTAATATTAGGGTATTAGAAAATCAAGATGTTATTGCAACGGGCTCAAAATACGTAGGTGAACCATGGAGAGCTGGTTGGGTAATTAAATTAAACGCAGATGGGGATAGTTTATGGTATAGAGAATACTTGTTGCTACAATATAGTATAAACAAACTTCGTGATATCATACCAACATCAGATAATGGTTTTCTTGCTTGTGGTTATGTTTCTCCCTTATCTCCCGATACAGGCACACAGGATGCCTGGGTAATAAAATTGGATAGCATTGGCTGCGACACTCCCGGCTGTGATACAACGGTTACAATACCGGAAATTGCGTATAAAAATACTGAAAATGAGCTTTATATTTATCCCAATCCTGTACGTAGCGTGTTAAATATTGAATATCCAATAACGAATAATGAATGTAGAAGTATAATAAGCATTTATGATATTTTTGGAAGGAAAGAAAAAGAAATAAAAGTTCCAAAAGGACAGCAGCAACTTAAAGTTGATGTAAGCAAATGGAATAATGGATTGTATGTTGCGGTATTAAAAAATAATAAAAAATTTATTACAAAACAGAAGTTTGTGGTTTTGAGGTGAGAAGGCTAAAGTGAAAAGGCTAAACCCCTATTTCCCTTACAACCGCAGGTCGTCTGTTAGGTCATGGGTTAAAACAGTTGAAATAGTCATGGCTTACTCAACTGACGGGTTAACCCGTCAGTTAATCAACGGATTTGACCCAACACCATAATATTATAGGGTTACCAACCCTTCAAGGGTTGGCAACCCATTCATTATCACCCGCATACCATTCGGAATAAGATGTTGCTGTTTCGCTTAATTTTAAGCTGTATAATTTTATTTCAGGAGGCAGTTTGGGTTTAATTATTTCTACAAATTCAATTAAAAAGTTTTCGCTGGTCGGCTGATAATCCACAAGAATAAGCTTTTCAAATGATTTTGAAATTTTCTCAACAACATCCTCCGGCATCATATTATTTAATACCAAAGCATGATCAAATTTTTCAATAATGTTTTTTTTTACAATTGCTTTTAATTCCCTGAAATCCATTACCATTCCTTGTCTTGGTAATTTTTTATCAGTTATCGGGCTACCAATAACCGTAACAAACAATTTATAAGAATGTCCGTGAATGTTTTTGCATGGTCCGTTATAGCCCATCAGGGCATGAGCCATTTCAAAGCCGAACTCTTTAGTTATTCGTATTACTGTCATTTATTAATGTTTAAATAAATATCAAAATTAATAAATTTTCTTAAACATTCCATTTCTATTAAAGGTACGAAATAACTGTTTACAATAGGTATTATTCTTTAAATCCTATCAAGCTCTACAGTAAAATGACGGAGAATAGGTGCTTCCTTGATAATCTTAACTCCTCTTTTAATTTTGTTTCGTCTTTCATAAACATTGGCAAGAGCAACGGCAACATGATCCATATGATTATTGGTATAAACACGTCTTGGTATAGCCATCCTCATCAGTTCCAGTTCAGGGAAACGGTTTTCCCTGGTAACAGGGTCACGGTCTGCCATCATTGCGCCGATTTCAACTCCTCTTACACCTCCTTCAATATATAATTCAATTGGCAGGACCTGGGCAGGAAATTCTTCTCTTGGAACATTCGGTAGGAATCGTTTGGCATCTACAAATATCGCATGACCACCATAAGGCAAAATTACAGGTATCCCAAAATCAGTAAGTTTTTTTCCAAGATAAGCTACCTGTTCAATCCGCGATTCAAGGTAGTCAAACTCTGTTCCTTCTTTTAATCCCTGTGCAAGTGCATTCATATCTCTTCCCGACATCCCGCCATAAGTAACATAGCCCTCAAACAAAATATTATATACAACTGCTTTTTTATACAATTCTTCATCCCTGAACCCGATAAATCCACCCATGTTAACTATAGCATCTTTTTTACAGCTCATGGTCATTACATCAGCATAAGAAAACATTTCTTTTACAATTTCCCTGATGGTTTTATCTTCATATCCTTTTTCCCTTTTCTTGATAAAATATGCATTTTCAGCAAAACGGGCCGAATCAAACAACACAAGTTTTCCATATTTGTCGGCGACTTCTCTTATTTCCCTTAAATTTTGCATAGAAACAGGCTGGCCACCTGAGGAATTACACGTAACAGTTACAACAATAAAAGTTATTTTTTCTGAAGGTACATTTTTTAAAAGGTCTTCTAACTTATTAATATTTATATTGCCTTTAAACGGATGATAGGTTGATGTATCAAATGCTTCGTCAATAGTACAATCAACAGCAGTTGCTTTTCTGAATTCAATATGACCTTTGGTTGTATCAAAATGTGAATTTCCGGGAACAAAATCATTTGTTTTAACCAAAACAGAAAAAAGAACATTTTCTGCTGCCCTGCCCTGATGTGTAGGCAAAAAACAATCAAATCCGCAAATTTCCTTAATTGCTTCTTTCATTTTATAATATGATGATGCACCTGCATAACTTTCATCGCCAAGCATAATTTCCGACCATTGCTTGTCGCTCATTGCACCTGTGCCAGAATCTGTCAGTAAATCAATAAAAACCTGGTCGCTTCTCAGGTTAAAAAGGTTGTACCTTGCTTTTTTTATCCATTTTTCACGCTCTTCACGTGTACTTTTTTTAATGGTTTCAACCATTTTTATTTTATATGATTCTGCATAAGGTAATTTCATAATAATAGTTTTAGTTTTGTGAAACCGGAATTTTTTTCTTGTAAATCAGAGCAAATTATTATTAGTAAAGGAAGGAATCCCTATCTTTAATATTCAGATAGTTCATTTTTCTGGTTATTTCAAAAAGACTAATCAATTCTTTATAAATTATTTGGGGTCAAATATATAAATTTTTTTTAATTTCACATCAAAATTAATTAATTTATAATTTAATCAGCGTATATACTTTAATTTTATAATTTTGTACGAATTTTCAAATTATAGTTAGCTCCATAAAAATTAAAATAAAATGATAAAACATCTTTCATCATTAGTAGAAGAAGCAAAAAAAAAGAAACAAAGAAAAATTGTAGTTGCTGCTGCAGGAGATCAGGATGTTCTTGAAGCAATCAATAATGCCCGGGCAGAAGGAATAATTGAACCTATTCTTGTAGGAGATGTTCCGAAAATTAAAGCTATTGCAAAAAATATTAAATTTGATATTGAAAATATTGAAACAATAGATATTAAAGATAAATATGAAGCATCTTTAAAAGCTACTTTGTTGGTAAGAGAAGGGAACGCGGAAATATTAATGAAAGGTTTGGTAAGCACGGGTATACTTCTTAAAGCTGTTTTAAATAAAGAATACGGACTAAGAACCGGCTCAATATTAAGTCATGTGGCAATATTCGAATCGCCTTTTTATCATAAATTATTGGGAGTAACTGATGCTGCTATGAATGTTGACCCCAGCCTTGAAGATAAAATCGGCATCATTAATAATGCAGTTGAGGTTTTTCATAAACTTGGAAACCCAAATCCAAAGGTAGCAATTGTGGGCTCTGTAGAAACGATCAATCCTAAAATGGAAGCAACCATGCATGCTGCTACTATTTCAATGATGAACTACAGGAAGCAGATTACCGGTTGCATTATTGACGGTCCTTTGGCGATTGATAATGCCGTTTCAAAAAAATCTTCAGAGCTAAAAAACATTACAAGCGACGTAGCAGGAGATGTTGACCTGATCTTAGCTCCTGATATTGATGGAGCCAATATTTTATATAAGTCTTTGAATTTCCTTGGCGGAGCAACTGCTGCCGCCGTTATTATGGGTGCAAAAGTTCCTATTGTGCTTACTTCAAGGGCTGACTCTGAGAAAAGTAAATTTTTATCAATATCACTCGCTGCTGTAATCGGTTAAGTGTTTTTTAATAATTTTTGAATAATCCTGATTAAGTTCCATTGTTTTAAAAAACAAGATTATTCTTAAAAAATTACTTTTATCTTTTTACTTTTGTCTTTTTACTTTTATCTTTTATCTTTTTCAAACCCATCTTAATGGAAGATGTAAAAATATTAGTGATAAATCCGGGATCAACCTCAACAAAAATTGCGGTCTATCATAATGAGGAACCGATTTTTGTAAAAAACATTAAGCATACCAGCAAAGAACTCGAAAAATTCGATAAAATTACCGACCAGTTATCTTACAGGAAAAATTTAATTATTGATGAACTTAACGCTTCTGAAATTAGTGAAGATCATGTTAAAGCAATAATCGGAAGAGGTGGGCTAATAAAACCCATTGAATCGGGTGTTTATCTTGTTAATGAACAAATGATACACGATTTGAAAAACAGCCCGCTCGGAGAACATGCAAGCAATCTCGGTGGACTTATTGCTTATGACATTGCCCATTCCCTGCCTGATGCAAAAGCATATATTGCCAATCCTGTTGTTGTTGATGAATTTGAAGATATTGCCAGAATATCAGGACATCCGCTTTTTCAAAGAAAATCAATTTTTCACGCACTGAATCAAAAAGCAGTTGCACACGAGCATGCAAAATCTATCCTGCGTAAATATGAAGACCTGAATTTGATTGTTGTACATTTAGGTGGAGGAATTACTGTTGGTGCTCATAAAAAAGGAAGAGTGATTGATGTTAATCAGGGTTTGGATGGCGAAGGTCCGTTTTCTCCCGAAAGAAGCGGAACATTACCTGTTGGTGACCTCGCAAAATTATGTTTCAGTGGAGATTTTTCTCAAAAAGAAATAAAAAAGATGATTACCGGTAAAGGCGGTTTGGTTGCCTATTTGGGGACTAACAATGCTTATGAGGTTGAAAAAAGAGTTGAAAGCGGCGACCAACAAGCTAAACTAATCTACGAAGCTATGGCTTACCAGGTATCAAAAACTGTTGGAGCAATGGCTGCTGTTTTAAAAGGAGATGTTGATGGAATTCTTATAACCGGTGGAATTGCTAACGATAAATGGTTTGTAAATCAAATCATTGAGAGAGTTTATAAATTCGGTCCTGT
This sequence comes from Bacteroidota bacterium, assembly GCA_030622635.1. GTDB lineage: Bacteria > Bacteroidota > Bacteroidia > Bacteroidales > JADFUO01 > JADFUO01. Next base: position 9,889 of record JAUXFX010000010.1, on the reverse strand, counting down.
TTATGTTTACCCCGGCGAAGATGAAATGAAAGCACTCGCTACAAATGCCCTCAGAGTGATAAAAGGTGAGATCAAGCCGAAAATTTATATGTAAAGAATCCAAATAATTTTTTAAACGAGTTTGATAATAAAACCACAAAAGTGGGAATTACCACAATTACGGATTACGAATTACGACAAGACTTAATCCGTAAACCATAATTCGTAAAATACATTTTATTGAATTTTGAACTAATAAATTTATTACCTTTATGCTTTAAAGTCATGAAAACAAAAATATATATCTTATCTATTATTATTTTTTCCTTATTAAGAATTAATTGTATTTCACAGAATGATTCTAATAAAATTATTGCTCCCGATAAACTCTACCTCCGCTCTGGCTGGACATGGCTCTCCTTTCCAAGATTAGAAAGAACCCCAAATAACCCAACTCCACAAACAGTACTGGCACAAGACAGAATTAGCGGTACTGATTATACTTCTTTGGAAATGCAACAAAATAAAATTGTTAATGGCGAACCAGTAATGACATATGTTACATGGAACTATAGTGGTTGGCAAAATAATGATTTAACTGAAGTTGACAGTAAATTTGGATATAAATTATATCTTGAACCAACAGAAAACCGGACAATTGATATGTTAGGAACTGTTCTTGATCCTTCAACTACTGTTGATATTTATCAGGGGTCAAATGATCCTGAAAACTGGGAAGGTTATTGGCTTTATGAAAGTCAGTGGCCTTTTGATGCAATACCCGATAATGTGCTGGATGAACTTACAGTAATAAAAGAACAGGACTGGTGTTGTGTAAAAGAATGGCATTATATTGAAGGTAATCTTGTACCTTATTGGATTTGCGCAGTTCATAAAGGTGATGTGTCATTTGATTATGGGGATATGGTTATTCTTAAAACTAATTCTGACCTTAGCTTTCAGTGGCAGCGATACGGAAATACTCCTTCTTCGGAAGAAAAATCAGCGACTGAATATTTTCAATTTAATGAACAGTCAAATTATACTTCATTCTTTATTGAATTAGACACCAATTCTAATCCACAGGAAATAGGGGCTTTTATCGGAGACTCCTGTGTTGGTGCTTCAACAGTACTTACTAATGATACTAATGTTTTAATTCCGGGTTATATTGAAGGAATGAGTGGTGATGTAACTTTTGAGGAATATTACGACAGTTTAAAGTCCGGTAAACCTAAAATCAAAGAGTACTTTGTTAATAATATAAAAACCAGAACATGGGAAAAAAGGATTATTAATACAGGCGAAAAACAGGATTATTACTTAATTTCATTTAAAACAGGAAAAATCACAAATGAAACTGAGAGCAATTCTGTCAGCATAAATTGCGCCCCAAACCCTTTGAAGAATGAAGTTACAATAAAATTTACTGTTCATAAGGAGTGTATGTTGCAAATCGTAGTTTATGATCTGTATGGTAAGTCATTAAACATATTACAGCAAGGTGATAGCAAAGCCGGAACTTACAACATAAATTGGGCCGGCACAGACGGTAATGGAAAGCCCTTGCCCAACGGTGTTTATATCCTTAAGCTGCGGGCAGGAACTGAATATGCTCAGACTAAAGTAGTTATTGTTAAATAAATGAAAATCAAAATGCTTAATCAAAAATTCAATATATCAGTAACACTGAGTGAAGACGAAGGGTACCTCGGCTACGCTCTGTATGACAGTATTGTATTGTCACCCTGAGCGAAGACGAAGGGCGCTATCTTCAAATTTATAATACCATGCAAACAATAAAAATATTATTATTATTTCTAATCCTTGGATATGGCTTCATAGCGAGAGGGCAGATCATTACCGTGAAACAAGACGGTACCGGCGATTACACTACCATACAGGAAGCTATTGATGCCTCAATTGACGGGGATACTGTTTTGGTTTGGCCCGGAATCTATTATGAAAATATTAATTATAACGGAAAAAATATTATAGTAGGTAGTCTAAACCTGACAACCAGTGACCCAGTTTATATTAGCCAGACTATCATTGATGGTAATCAAAACGGAAGTTGTGTACTTATTAATTCAGGTGAAACCAATGCTGTTTTTTATGGTTTTACTTTACAAAATGGTAGTGGAACATATGAATATATACCGAAATGTTACGGCGGCGGCGGAGTGTATGTTAAAAATTCTATTTCAAATATTATAAATTGTATAGTTAAAAATAACAAAGTTACTGGAGGTGGTGCTGGAATAAACTGTACAAATTCACAAATATTTCTATCAGGTACAACCATTAAAAATAATCATGCCTATTTTCCTGGTGGTGGTGTTTTAATAGTTAGCGGTGGAGAAGTAATATTTGATACAATAAATTTATGTAATATTTATCTTAATTATGCAGTGCGTGGTAATGATTTATTTACTAACTGGCAATGTTCTCCCCAACATATCGTTGTTGACACTTTTACTGTTCTAAATCCCGATAATTATTATTTATCATCAATTGATGAGATGGGTTTTCAAATGAATGATATTACTTATGATATTCAAAATGCAAAAATTGATGCCGTAAATAATGATCTTTTTGTAAACACTATAGGAAATGATACAAATAGCGGACTTACACCGGATAATCCTTTAAAATCGGTTAGTTTTGCACTAACTAAGATAGTTTCGGACAGTATGCATCCAAATACAATTCATATCGCAAATGGTATTTATTCGCCATCAACAACAGATGAAAAATTTCCGCTTAATCTTCGCAGTTATGTATCATTTCAAGGAGAGAATTCTGATTCAACTATTCTTGATGGAGATTCAATTATCTATATTTTAAAAGGGAATAATCTTATTAATCATTTTTCGTTTAATGATATTAGCATTCGTAATGGAAACGGGATAACATATACTTGCCGCGGTATTGGATTAATGATTTTATATATCAATGATAATATTACATTTAACAAAGTAAATTTCTCGAGAGGAGTAGGAGATAAACGTAGTACTTTCAGTGTTAAGGCCCATAAACTTAAATTTATTGATTGTAAAATATTTGATAATTATGGAGGGTGGCCGCAAATATCAGTTGGACCCAGGTATGTTCCTTATTCTCCTTTATATACTGATACTATTGAATTTATTAACACCAGATATTTTGATAATAAATCTTCCCAAAATCCTGAATATGGTACAGGAGGTGGAATTGCTGTTTTCGGAGTTGATTTATATCCTAATGCAATTACATGTAATTTTATTAGCTGTGAATTTTCTGAAAATCATGTAACTTTTACTAATGGAGTTGGTTCAATTACTTGCTTTTATATAACTCAGAGAGGTAAAGTAAATATGATAAATTCAACTGTTGGAAATAATATATGTGAGGATTGTGTGGTAGGTTATGCAATGGCTGTATTTAATACAGGAGAATTGAATATTTATAATTCTATCATATATGGTAATAAAAAAAAAACAAATTGAATTGTTTGTTCAATACCCCGAAGACACTTGTAGATTAAATATTTACAATTCACTTATTGAAGGAGGTTATGAAGATATTTTTTCTAATTCTCCTCAAAATATTATTTACTATGATTCAATTAATATTGATACAAACCCTTTATGGGATACAGCAGGATTTTACCCTTATGCCTTAACTGCCGCATCCCCATGCATTGATGCAGGTACAATGGATTTACCAGCCCACATACAGCTTCCTGATACCGATTTAGCAGGTAATCCTCGCATAAGCGGTGGTGGAATTGATATGGGAGCTTATGAGTATTTTTTTGTCGGTTTACCGGAGTTACCACAAAAAAAACCACAGCCACTGCTAAAAGCTGCACCAAATCCATTTAATTACGGCACATACATAAGTTATATCACAAAAGAAAGCGGGCTTATCAAAATAGAAGTTTATAATATGAACGGCAGGAAAGTAAGCACACTGATGGATGTAAAACAACTGCCTGGAAGTGGAGAATTTTACTGGGATGGGACAGATGATTATGGGAGTAAATTACCGTCAGGGAATTATTTACTTAAGTTAATAATAAATAATAATTCTGTTGAGAATGTGAAGTTGGTAAAAATTAAATAGGCACTTATCATAAAAACTTAAGAGTGGCAAAACTTTGATTTTTGAATAAAAAATAATAAAATTTAATCTCAGTTTTATTCTTTTATTATCTCTGCGCCTTTGCGCCTCTGCGTTTAGAATATTTGTTTGATTGAACGCAGAGATGCAGATATTATTTACTAAAATATTTAATGCTAAAAAATCGTTGAAACTTCAAAATGATTTTTCCTGCTGCTAATTTTAACCACCCCTGCCCCCATAGCCGTCAAGTTAAGGGTTTTCAAAATTGATTATTAACAAATATATGTTAAAAAATAACTATAAAATATATTCGAACTAAAAGATAGCTTCATTAAGATTGCAAAGCAACCAAACTTAAGCAATCATGAAGCCACCAGTTAGTTCTGAAGAAGCAAAAATAGTTAATAAAATCACAAGTCTGTATACTTTTTATTTATATCTTACCAATAAATGATTAATTTTGCTAAAAATAATATCATATGATTATGAATAATGCAGATTAAAAATAGAACTTTTTAGAAAATTAGATTCATTGAATGAAAATAAAAATCGTAAATAATTCGAAACATCCATTACCTTCTTATGAAACTATGGCTTCAGCTGGAATGGATTTACGTGCAAATATTGACAAACCCATTATTTTAAAGCCTATTGACAGATTTCTTGTTCCTACGGGCTTGTTTATTGAATTACCTGTTGGCTATGAAGCGCAAGTCAGACCCCGCAGCGGATTGGCTTTTAAAAAAGGTGTAAGCGTTCTTAATACACCCGGCACAATTGATGCAGATTACAGGGGTGAAATAAAAGTAATTCTTATTAACCTGTCAAACGAAGATTTTATTATTAATGACGGAGAGAGAATTGCACAAATGATAATTTCTGCTCACGAAAAAGCTGATTGGATTGAGGTTTCCGAATTAATTGAAACAAAAAGAGGTGCAGGTGGTTTTGGACATACAGGCACGAATTAGTCTGTCAATAAAGTCAAACAAATTTTTAATTCCTGTAATGAGTTGGCATTTTATAAATACCCACTACAAATAACATGGATAATCAAACAGCTTGAAACTGTTTTGGTCATTGAATTTTTGAACATTGTGATTTATCCATCCATACGGACTTGCTTTGCTTCGTATGGACAAGTTTTGATATTTGGTGCTTTTCATTTGTGATTTTTAATATTTATTTAAACTTTCGGACTTTATAGACGGACACAATTAGAGAATATTCATAAACCCAATTGAATTTTGTGATTTGAAAAATACAAAATTCATCTATTTTACTGAGTTCTTAAAATTTGATTATATCTTTGCCATCTTATGAATAAAAAATTATTAATAATTATATCAGCTCTATTAGTATTTGCTTTTACTGCTTGTAAAACAACCCGTCAGGCAGAAAACAGAAGCCAAATATCCGGGAAAGACAGCCGGCTTTCAGAAAAAGACAGGTTAAAAAATTCTACTTTTTTTATTGATGCTAACAAAGAAAAAATCCTTGGTAATTATCAAAAAGCTTCCGAGTTATTTTCAAAGTGTATTGAAATTGACCCGTCAGATGCTGCCTCAATGTATGAATTGGCAAAAATTTACACCATTTTTAACAAAAATGAAAAAGCACTTTTGCTTGCTGAAAAAGCTGTAAAAATTGACCCTCAAAACGTTTGGTATCAGCTATTGCTCGCAAGGTTATATAAAGTTAATGAAAAATATGATGAAGGGATCAAGGTTTTGACAAATCTTGTAAAAACTCATCCTGATAATATTGACTATTATTTAGAACTGGCATCCGATTATATCTATTCGGGAAAATATAATGATGCGATTAAAATTTTTAACAGGATTGAAGAAAAAACAGGTGTTTCCGAACAACTTACAACACAAAAAAAGAATCTTTTTCTTCAGCTAAAAAAAGTTGATAAAGCAGTTAAAGAAGTTGAAAAGCTCGTTGAAGAATACCCGGCAGAAAGCCGTTATTATGCAATCTTAGCTGAATTATGCCTGTCTAACAACCTGGAAGAAAAAGCATTAAAAGCATACAATAAAATTATTGAAATTAATCCTAATGATGCCTATATTCATATTTCATTATCAGATTATTACAGAAAAAAAGGTGATAAAGAAAGATCCTTTGAAGAATTAAAACTTGGTTTTGCCAATCCAAACCTTGATATTAACACAAAAATTCAGATTCTTCTATCGTATTATACAATTATTGAGCTTTATTCCGACTTAAAGGATCAGGCTTTTGCACTTTCAGAGATACTAATTAATACTCACCCTGATGATCCGAAATCACACTCAATTTATGCTGACCTGCTTTATCAGGATAGTCAGTTTGATAAAGCTAAAGAATCGCTTCAATTTGTATTAATGCTTGACAGCAGTAAATATATAATCTGGGAACAACTTTTATTTGTTGAATCCGAATTGAAAGATTATAAAGCTATGGCTTTCGAAAGCCAACGGGCTATTGAGCTTTTTCCCGAACAAGCATTGCTTTATTTATTTAGCGGAGTAGCAAATTTTCAATTAAAAAACTACGACAAAACAATTGAAGTTTTAAACCGTGGCTTAAAATTCGTAGTTAATAATGATGCGCTTTTAGCTCAATTTTATTCATATTTGGGTGATACATATAATGAAGTTAAAAATTATAAATCTTCTGACGAATATTATGAAAAAGTTTTGACCATTGAGCCATCAAATTCAATAGTACTTAACAATTACAGCTATTACCTCTCGCTCAGAAATGAAAATCTTGAAAAAGCAGAGCAAATGGCAAAAAAAGCCACTGAACTTGACCCTGATAATTCTTCAAACCTTGATACTTATGCATGGGTATTATACAAATCGGGAAAGTATGAAGAAGCGAAAATATGGATTTTAAAAGCTTTAGAAAACGAAGGAAATAAGAATGCCGTTATCCTTGAACATTATGGAGATATTTTATATAAACTCGGCAAAAAAAATGATGCTTTTGATTATTGGGAAAAGGCAAAAATTGTTGGTGAAGGCTCTGAGTACTTAGATAAAAAAATACAGGATAAAAAATTATATGAATAGATTTATTATTTGGATAAGTATTATTTTAACCCTAATCCTTTTTTCGTGTAAAACAACCCGGACAATTTACAAAGAACCGATAAAGGAATATGGTGCTGATTACTTATTTGAACAACTGAAAAACAATGAATTAAAATTTGACTTTTTTTCTGCAAAATTCTCTATTGATTATATTAATGATAAGAATAAAACCTCATTTAAGGGACATATACGTATAAAAAAAGACAGTTTAATATGGATTTCCTTTTCTCCTGCTTTAGGTATTGAAGTAGCAAGGTTGATGATAACAAATGATTCGGTAAAATTTATAAACCGGATAAATGATACATATTTTATCGGAGATTACGATTTTGTTAATGACTTTCTTGAAACAAATATTGATTATGACATTATTCAATCTTTTATTACAGGAAACGATTTTACTTATTATGAAAATGGAAAATTCAGGGCATCAATTGATAGTAAAGAATACAGATTATCAACAGCAGCCCGTAGTAAGCTGAAGAAATATGTAAAAGAAAGTGAAGAAAATCCCAAAGTATTTATTCAGACAATATGGCTGAATCCCGAAAGTTTTAAAATCTCACAAGTACATATAAAAGAAATCAAAAAAGAAAATATAAAACTTGTAGCTATTTATGATGATTTTGTTTTTATTGACGAACAGCTTTTTCCTTCAAATATAAATTTTCATGTATTAGCTGAAAATAATATAAAAGTAGCTGTTGATTATTCAAAAATTATAATAAATAAATCTTTAAGATTTCCTTTTAAGATTCCTCGAAAATTTACACAAATACAATAGTCAATAAAATAAAAAATAAATACTGTTGTGAGTATTATAGAAAAATGGAGTAGCTAATCAGTATTAAATTAACAATGAAATTTCTCAAAAATATATTATTCAGTCCTAATAAAATTTTACTCATTTTATTTATAATTACCTTTTTATTTAATGCTGCTATTGCACAGGATAAAAAAAATGAATTAAAGCAGGAAAAAAATAAAATTGAAAAGGAGATTGAATACACAAACAATTTACTGTCTGAAACAAAAAAAAGTAAAAAAACATCCCTAAATCAACTTATAATTTTAAATAACAAAATCAGTTATCGTGAAAAACTTATAGCTGCGATTAATTCTGAAATTAATATTCTTAATAATAAAATTGATGCCAATAATTCTAATATTAAAAAACTAACTAACGAACTGAAAAGTTTAAAAAAAGAATATGCAAAAATGATTTATTTTATTTTTAAGAATAAAAGCTCGTATGACCGCTTAATGTTTGTTTTTTCGTCTAAAGATTTTAACCAGGCATATAAGCGTTTAAAATATTTCCAACAATATAGTGCATATAGAAAAACACAAGTTGAACTGATCAAAAAAACTCAGGATGAAATAAATGTTAAAACAAAAGAACTGGAAAATCAAAAAGCAAAAAAATTAACACTTTTAAAAACAAGAGAAAAAGAAAAAGTTTTACTTATAAAAGAAAAAAATGAAAAAAACAATACAATAAAAAAACTTAAAAATAAAGAGAAAGAGTTGCTCAGAACCCTCCGGGCAAAGGAAAAAGAATCAAATAAACTAAAAAAAGCTATTAAAGCAATTATTGCCGAAGAGATCAGACTTGCAGCCAAAAAAGCAAAAGAAACCAAAACAAAAACAACATCAACAATTATTTCATTAACTCCTGAAGAATCCCGGCTTTCAAATACTTTTTCCGAAAATAAAGGAAATTTGCCATGGCCATCAGAAAAAGGAATAATATCAAGTACATTTGGTGAGCATCGTCATCCTGTTCTAAAAAGAGTAAAAACCAAAAACAACGGAATAAACATTTTAACAAATAAAGGCGCCAATGCAAGAGCAATTTATAATGGTACTGTAATTAGTGTCAAATCAATAACCAATACTAATACTGCTGTTATCATTCGTCATGGAGAGTATTTTTCGGTTTATTCAAATCTTGATAACGTTTTTGTTAAAAGAGGCGATAAGGTAACAACCAAACAGGAAATAGGGCTTATTTATACCAGCCCTTCCGATTTTAAAACCGAACTGCATTTTGAAATATGGAGAGGAAAAATCTTGCTGAATCCTGCTTATTGGATTGTGAAAAAGTAACTAATCCCGAATTTATACTATTATCCTGAAAAACTTTGTTTTTTTGATTATCAGTCCCCAGTCTTCAGTCTCCAGTCCCCAGTCGGGTGTATGACAAATTTCCTTAAATAAACAAGCAGTAAAAGTTTATCATCGAATTGAACGAATTATACGAATTTTTATTCGATGAAGTTTATTAACTTTACAGATGAATTAAACGCAACTGTCGAAACATTAATACTGTCAGGTGTGTTCAACTGCTCCCAAAAATCCTGTACAATAGAATTAATAGTAAAAAAAGTAATTAAAAGATATGTAAGAATTATTGTTTTTCGCATTGAGGTTGTTTGTTTTTTATTTTAAAATGTAAAGTTAGTTTATTTTTTTATTAATTTAATATTATGTTCAGTTGTTCCGGTTCTTATCACACAGTAATATAAACCTGATGGTAATTTTTCAAGATTTATGGAGAATTCTTTATTTACAATGTTTTCACAAGAATATATAATTTGACCTAATGAATTAAATATTTTTATAGTCAATTTTTCATTATTACAATTCAATTCATTGATATGTAAATTTATTCTATCTTGAAATGGGTTTGGATAAACCTGAATATCAAAATGCTT
>JAUXFX010000249.1 GCA_030622635.1 Bacteroidota bacterium | reverse complement strand
GCTACCTGTTTATACTTAATAATAGAACATTTGAAACTATATTGAGATATAACATATAGTTTGAATAGGTTTTTGAAACATTATAATATATGAAAAGAAATTGTCTTGTTATATTTTTAACTTTTGTACTGATTATAAATGCCTTTAGTCAAAAACCTACAATGGAATTAACTTTTACAGCTAAAAACTACTTGCAGCATGTTCCATTGGACAGTATCTGTATTGAAAACTTAACACAAGGTGGAGATTCAACACTATATGCTCCTGATTCCATATTGGTAATAGATTATATTTCAAATATTGGTAATAATCAAACCGTTGGAGATAACACTTTTTCTGTTTCACAGAATTATCCTAATCCGTTTAAAGAACAAACAGAGGTTAGTTTATATTTATTGAAGAAAGAATATGTTACTATTACTGTACGGGATATGTTGGGCAGAAAACTTGTTAGATATGAAAATACATTAACAAGTGGTAAGCATTATTTTACTTTCTATTCAGGTGTTGAAAAGTATTATTTTTTTACCGTAACCGGAAAACAAACAAGCACAACCATTAAGATGATAAATGCTATTGGTAATACAGCAGTTGGAGGAAAATGTAAAATAGTTCATATAGAATATGAAAATGATAATAATGGTTTTAAATCTCAAAAGGAAATTAATTGTTTTGTGTTCAACCCTGGAGACGAATTGAAATATACTGCTTATACTTATATTGGAGAAATCTCAATAATAGATTCGCCTACAGGTAACCAAACTTATGAATTTCAATATACGGGAAATCCCTGCCCAGCAATACCAACAGTAACAGATATTGATGGTAATACATACAACACCGTACAAATTGGTGAGCAATGCTGGATGCAGAAAAACCTGAAAACTACGACATACAGCAATGGCACACCAATACCAAACATAATAGACAGTACCGGCTGGTCAAACCTATTAACCGGCGCTTATGTATGGTACGATAACGATATCGGATGGAAAGATTTGTATGGAGCATTGTATAACTGGTATGCCGCTATTGATACAAACGGCGTTTGCCCGGAAGGATGGCATGTGCCGGCACACAACGAATGGATAGTATTAACTGATTTTATCGGTGGGTGGATTTCTCCTTACGGAGATATGTTAAAATCGTGCAGGCAAGTGAATTCGCCTCTCGGAGGAGATTGCCTTACCAATGAACACCCAAGATGGGAGGCTTTCGGTAATTATTATGGTACTGATGATTTCGGATTCTCCGGCTTTCCAGGTGGATATCGTATCATTGATGATAATACATTTATTTTAATTGGCAAAATTGGATTTTGGTGGTCCTCTGATGAGCAATCTTCAAATGGAGCATTTCTATCGGGTTTATTATACAATTATAATATTGTTGCTCATTCATATCGCCACAAAAATGAAGGTTTTTCAGTGCGTTGCCTAAAGGATTAGAATGTTGAACCCTTGAATGAAATGATTATCTTAGCAGGTGAGCGGTGAAAACCGCTCACTGTTTTTTTATTTATCTTTAACCTGATTAATTCCTAACGCAGTCTAACTGCAAACAAACTATAATTATTGTCATATTTGCATATGCGAAGTTTTACAGACAAATATAGTGACTATATCCATGGCGTGGTACATGGATTTGACAGAATAATTCTCAAAGGTTATATCGGAGAGTTTTATTACGGCAATAATTTTTATTATTTTCTGAAGAAAGAAGAAATAAAGTTAAAAGATTTCAAGGACTATGCACAAAAAGTAACACGGCTGATAAAATCACATGTAGAAAAGATTGTATCAGAAACTGGTGTATACACTGAGTATTTAAACAGCCCGAAAACCTCAAAAGAAGGCATTGCCAAAAGAGTGGCAAAAGAACAAGGGGTAACCGAAGGTTTAGTTTGTGTTTTATCAGCAGTAGAGCCTTGCACGGCATTAAGTGTTGAATACAATAAATCAACAGGAAAATTAGAGAAGAAGAGCGGTTACAGAAAATGCCTGCATTACTATTTTTATTATATGGACAAGGGCTTCGGACTGATGTACGTACGATTTCAGACTTGGTTTACATTCGGGCTTCAAATCTACATCAACGGCAGGGAATATCTGAAAAAACAATTAGACAAAGCCAAGATAAAATACAAGAGCTACGATAACAGTATTACCTGGGTTGAAAATATTGAAAAAGCTCAGGCAATAAGTGACAAGTTTCATGAGAAAAAGTGGCATAAAGTTTTTGACCAATTTGCCGAAAGAGTAAATGGTTTTTTACCACGCATAAAAGAAATTTTCAATGGTCGGGCTTATAAATGGTATGTGGAACAATGCGAATATGCTACCGATATAATGTTTAAAGACCGGGAGAGTTTGGAAAAACTATATCCGTATTTTGTGGAATACGCTTCGTTATGTCAAGTTGGAGAAAATATATTTACATTTTTTGGGCGAAAAGTTCACGGGCATTATCAGGGAGAAGCAGTCTCCGACCGCAAGAACTTTTTCGGACAGGGGTTTCGTGTAAAGTTTATGCTTGATAAGAATTCGATAAAGATTTATGACAAAGCAAACAATCTACGAGTTGAAACCACCATCAACAATGCAAGCGCATTCAAGGTTCGGAACCCCAATCCAAATAGTAAAAAGAAATGGCTCAATATGGGTAAAGCTATTTCAAATTTATATCGGTATGCAGAGATTTCAAAAGCTTGTAACATGCGTTACTTTGAAAGTTTGTCAAATGTTGATAACAATGATAATATTGACAAGGAAATTGAAATACTATGCAATAGCAAAAATGTGAAATTATCAAGTAAAAGTGAGAAACCGAGACGATATTCAGGGTTTAATTTACTATCAGATTCCATAACCAAAGTTTTTAATGCAATTTTATCAGGAGAGTTTGTAATACGAGGTTTTAGGAATAAAGACCTCCGTCAAAAATTATTAAATCTCGGCTTGTTTTCAGAAGATGACCTTTTTAATGTAAAAAAACTCTCAGGTAAAATAACAAGATTGATAGCCAAATTAAGGGCACATAAAATTATTACAAAATTAAATAAAACATGTAGGTACAGGGTAACAAAGTCAGGAGAAAAAATACTGTCAAGAGTGTTGATGTTCAAGAAATTTGAAATGAAAACTTGCTAAAAAAACAAATTAATATTGAGTAATAGTATAAATTAATGAATTAATCACCGAAGGCCGAATGAATTCAATGAATTCATTCGAGGGTTAACCCTCGATTAAGTTTCACTTTATCGGCTTTTATCATGCCTTAGCGTGATAAAAGTGAAAAACTCATGAATTTTTCAGGTTAGCTGTTTCTGGTGATTTTAAACTAGAATAAAAATAAATACTGAAGATCTGCAAATAAAAAGTTTAATTAGGTTTTTCTATTTTTATTTTATTTAATTTTATAACATAAACCAATAAAACTTTACTACAATGAAAAAAAAGCACTTAAAATCAGTCCTGATG
>JAUXFX010000035.1 GCA_030622635.1 Bacteroidota bacterium | reverse complement strand
TGACACTTGCAAGAAATTAACTTTTTAAAAATATTTTAATCAACCAAAAGCCTGTTTTGCAACTCTAAAACTGAAAGAATATTCAGGCTTACACTTGTCAGTCCTCCGGTGGTAATAAGCGTCAGCCGGAGAACGGATGATAAAAATAAAAGTTTGTAAATTATTTATTGTTTTTTGTAACTTAGCCAAAAAATTGCAAAAGATAATTGATAAACATCAAATAATTACAGATCTAAAAACTTATTTACATAAAAACTACAGTAAATCAGTTAAGGACGTAGTATTATTTGGATCTAAAGCTCGTGGTGATTCAAGTAAAGATTCTGATTATGATATTTTGATTGTGCTGAATAAAAATTATTCATGAAAAGATGAAAATAAAATATTTAGTTATGATATTTTTGAATTATTTCCTCCAATTTAGTGATTAAATAAGTCAAAGTTAACAACTCATGAAAGCTAAGTCAAGCAAGTCCTGACTTATTGAATGAATAGACAGAAATCAATGATGAGCAACCAGGTTTCGAACAAACTAATCTATCACAATCTACGCTTTCGCGCTGGAATACTCGCCAATTATGAAAGTTTTTCTTGACTTTCCCTCTCTAATGTCTTAACTTTACATCTAAATTATTTATTCATTTAATTTTACTTCCATGAAAACCTTTAAGTACTATTTTGCAATTGTAATTTCATTTTCATTTGCTGTTTGTCTCGGACAGACTACTTACAACTATCCTTTAATAGATGATTTCTCTGCTATACAAACCAGTGCGCCTGACTTGATTCAAATACCGAATAACTCAGGTTTGACAGGTGAATTTGTTACCCGTATTGTCCCTCCTTCAACATGTGGGGAAGGTGGGAATGCTGATGGATATTTTTTTGAGGATGATGCCGGCCTTCTATTTAATAATCCACTTGATTTTATTGATCAGTCATACTCATTGGCATTTAATTTCCAGATAGATGAATTTATTTCTCCACCACCATGGGTTCGAATTCTGAGCTTTACGCACGTTGATGATATTGGAGTCTATATCTGTTTAACTAATCCCCCGACAAACGGAACCTTGGAATTTTGGCCTTATGGAACTGTAGGTGAAGAGGATTTTTTCACTACAGTTGATTTTTACCAGATGATACTTGTACGTAATGATGATGGATTAATTAAAATCTATGTAAATGGTGAAGAATTTGCAGAATATGATGATAGTGAAACTAAAAAATTTGTTCCAGGCGATCCGGATAATTTCATAGTTTTTTTCAGGGATCATCCATCAGTCCTTGCAGATGAAGCATCTCCAGGCTTTGTGTCGGATATAATAATTTGTAATTATGCATGGTCCCCTGAAGAAGTGTTACAGGTCTGGGAAGATTTCTGTGCATCGTTATTATATATTAATGAAACATCAGAAATCAGAACTTTGATATTTCCGAACCCGGCTCAGGATGTTTTATATGTTTCTCTTGAAAAAACCGGCGTTATAGCTGATGTTCAAATATTCGATTTATACGGACGAATGTTTACTGAAGTCAGAATTCAGGAAAATGTGAATACTATTGATGTTTCCTTTTTGAAAAAGGGAATGTATTTGATAAAAATAATTCAGGATAGTAACGTAGAAGTTTTTAAGTTTAAAAAGGAGTAAGCTGCAAGACCTAAGGTCCTCGAGACCTGATAGTATCTTACTTTCTAGTATTCTTGTTTTTTGGCAGAAAATAGGACACAACTTACATTTGCCACAAAATCAGTTTTAATTTTAATCTGTGAACCTGTGGCAATTATCCACTTCCAGTTTATCTGGGTTGGGATTCGCCAATCAATTCGAAACATCAAAGCATACTCAGTTAATTGGATGGTTTAATAAAAATTTTATCCGTACAGGACTTATTGATCAAAAATATGGTAAGATTGTTAATAAAGCATTTATTCGTAGAACAAAAGGCTATTATGATATATATGTAAAATATGATAAAGAAATTGTAAAAGAAATGTTTTTTTGTCATCGAATTGCACGAATTATACGAATTGAAAATTCGTTAAATCTGCGTAATTCGATGACAATTTTTTTAGATTCTTAATGATATTCTTATTTTGCTGATTTCATTTAAATGCTTATTAAAGAAATATTTGCGAAAAGTTGTCATTGGCAGTACGAAGTCAGAGGGAACTCCATCGTCCTTCACCTCCGCTAACAAATCACTTCTGCCATTGTATTGCAAAATTGTTGGCAGGTAGTATTTGCCGGCTTAATGCATACAGCCGGGAGATCCTTCCTCCTTCGTCGTCCTAACGGACTCCTTTTAGTCATATATATGCGTTTCATTATGGTTGCATAATATTTTTATTTTGAGAATTGTTTTTTCAATCTCGATTTTTTGTATCTTTGTTTAAAATTAATATCATGTGCCATGAGCAAAATAATTGTTGAAATAGATAGACCTTCCAATGTAAAACGCTTTTTTAATATTTTAGAAGATTTGAAATATGTCAAGTTTTATACTGCTGAAAAAGAAGAAGCTAAAAATTTAATACGTCTTACTGATGAGGATTGGATAAAACCAGGCAGACCTGCTACTTACAAGGAATTTGAACAACTTGCCACTGCAATGGAGGAGGATAAAGGTGGTTATGACTCTGCAACTGCTTTGAAAATGACATTAAAAGAAATTAGTGAATGTAGAAAAGAAAAGTCAAGGTAATTTATCGGGAGCGTGCCAGATTATCTATTCGCAATTTCGCAATATACATTGAAGAAGAAGGTTATCCTGAAACTGCTGATAAATTTGTAAAAAGTCTTATGACTTTTGGTAGTAGCTTGAATAAATTTCCTGAAAAATATACACTTTGCAAAAATCCTTCTCTGTCAAATCGTAAGTTCCGATGCGCTGTTTTCAAAAAGAATTACATCTTCATTTATAAGATTATTAAAAATGAATTGATTATTTTTAATGTTATTCATAGCAGCCGGTATGTTTATTAGTCATCTAATAATTTTGCTTGTAAGCCAAAAAAACTTTCAATCAACCAAAAGCCTGTTTTGCAACTCTAAAACTGAAAGAATATTCAGGTTTGCAAACTATATTATTTGTGTCTCCATCCAATCAAGGTATTTTTCAATTTGTGAAGCTAAAAAATAAGGATGTATAAAATCAACTTCTGCTTCTGACTGAACTTTTTCTCTTACCCAGAAATTCAACTGGCTTAATACATTAAACTTAACAGCAAGAAATTCTTGCCCTACAATGTGCTCTGCAACTTTACCCTGATATACATTAGTCAGGTTATTTGTACCGAGAACTTCTGTTTGAATTTGTGCAAAGTAATTCATAAGCCCGGTATCCAGCAGATGTAATTTAGGTGAACGCTTATGGTCAGGTAGTAAAGGTAATTTTGATTGTGTTACAGGGTATATTAGTGATACAAGCATTGCCTTTTCCAGTGTTCTTAAGGCTTCTCCCATTTCTTTAGAACCATAATTAGTGTCCGTCCATAAAGTCAAACAAATTACGAATTAATCCCGAAAGCTTTCGGGACCAAATAACAAAAAACAAATAACAAATAAATTCCAAATATCAATGATCAAAACTTGTCCGTATGGATGTTCAAAACAGCTTTGAATATTGAGATTTCGGTCATTGAGATTTATTTGTATTTTGGTGCTTGTCATTTGTTATTTTTAATATTTATTTAAACTTTTTAATTTTATAGACCGACACTAATTAGATATTCAACAGTAAAATTTTATACGGTTCCCTGCTTCGCTAAATGAGGAACGGATAGCATGTCTTATTACCTGAACCATAGAATCATTCCTTGCATATTTTTCAACATCATCTAAATATGAAGCAATTAATGTTTCAAATATATCACCAAGCTCTGTTAAATCTTCATTTTTAGAATAATCAGAAACTATCTCGGGCATTCCTCCTATCAAGGCATAAACATGAAACAACTTCAGCAACTTATCAAAAGCATAAGAATTTAAAGGAACATTTCTCAACTCTTTTAATGCTTCCCTCTCATTCATTGCCAACAAAAATTCCTCGAAAGACATAGGACGAACAACACGGTAATCAACCCTTCCTACCGGAAAAGAAATGTCTTTATCAAACAAAGATTCTAAAAGAGAACCTGCGGCAATGACAAAAAGATCAGTATGTTGTTCAAACTGTTCAGAAAATATATTAACAGCAGTAGTTTTTCCAACCTGTCTGGCACCTCTTAATATTAAAGGTTTTCTGTTCTTTCAGACCTGGAAGCGTTTAAAAAAACAAAAAGCCTTCCCCAGTATTATGAGTGAAGGCTTTTCTGTAATGTTGCCCGACCAGGGCTCCCCGATTGCCATCGGGATAAACTTCTCGCCCTGGTCTGATTCTGTCAAATATAAAAGCCTTCCCCAGTATTATAAGTGAAGGCTTTTCTGTAATGTTGCCCGACCAGGGCTCGAACCTGGACTCTTCTGATCCAGAGTCAGACGTGTTTCCAGTTACACCATCGGGCAATTAACGCTGCAAATTTATTAAAATTATTTTTTTAGACCAAACTCAATAATAAAAAAAATATTTATATGATAATATATTCTTGAAACATAATAATAGTATTTAACAAATGTTGAAAACTCATTTATTTTTTTCTTTTATTAAAAAATCTTATCAATTAACTTTATTACCTTTGTCTATATTTATTAATTGAATATTAAAATGTTCGCCCAACAGCTAATAACATTATTAATCCGAAAAATAATCATAATATTTTCAATTATTTTATTTCACTTTTTTTCAATTGTAACTGTTGCTCAATACGTAGATTTCACTTATACTGAGGAATGTTTTGGCGATAGTACATTGTTAATAAGTATTTCGGGGAGCAGCGACAGTATTGTTAGCACGGATTGGGATTTGGTTGGTAACGGTATTTTTAATGATGCCTCAGGGGATTCTGTAAAGCATTTATTCCCCACAACAGGAATACATAATGTAGGCTTAAGAGTAATTACGGAAACAGGAAGTTCAAAAGCAATTTACAAACAGGTTGAAGTGGGCTCATTTCCCTTTGCTGATTTTAGTACCAAAAATGCCTGTTACGGAGATAATACAAGTTTTCTAAATGAATCATTCATTGATTTTGGCAACATTAAAAATTATATCTGGTATTTTGGCGACGGAACACAACAATCTTATCTTGAAAATCCAAGCCATTTCTATAATTCTACAGGCACATTTATTGTTAGTCTGAAGGTAATATCCAATTTCGGTTGTGCCGACAGTATTGTTAAAAGTATTCAGGTTTATCCTATCCCGGAAATCACACTTGAAATAATAGGCGACACAGTGATATTTGAAGGAGAAAGTGTAACGCTCAAAGTAACAGGAAGCTATGATACTGTTTTATGGTCAACCGGCGAAACATCATATTCAATAACTGTTTTTCAGGCTGGCAGTTATACTGTTGAGGTTTTTAAAAACGGATGTTCAAACACAAGAACCGTAGAAGTTCTTATTGAAAAACGTCCCGGCTATATGAATTTAATAACTCCAAACGGAGATGGGTTTAACGATAAATGGCAAATCTATAACCTTAACGATATTGGACCATGCAGTGTTTATATTTATAACAGATGGGGAAATGAGGTGTTTTCAAGTTCAAATTATCAGAATAAATGGTACGGAACTTATAATGGAAATCCATTGCAGGAAGGAACATATTATTTTATTTATAAATGCTTGGATAACAAGATACATAAAGGAACAGTGAATATATTGAGATAATTTGATTATGTTAATTCAGGAATTAGGAACTTATAAATTTTTTTACTAACATGTTGCTAATGCTAAATATTTGTTACAAGTTACAGGTTGCGTGTTGCAAGAGTAAATTACAAGATATTTGTGGATTGCAGCTTTTATTTGCTCTGACGGAGTTTGTTTGGCACAACATGCAACAATTTATTAATCCCTTTTGGTTCTGTATTTATAAATATAGACTTGTCAATGCTAAATTTTTAATCATACTTTTTTTTATAATTTTTACCTGCTTAAAGAATAATATCAAAGCACAGCAACTTCCTGTAACAAATCAATATTTAGTAAATAAGTATTCATTATCACCTGCATATGCAGGATATAACGGCAGATCTGAAATTTTCATCGGATTCAGGCGGCAATGGGCTGGCATTACCGGCACCCCAAAAACCAGTTTTGCAAACTTTACAACACCCTTATCTGATAAAGCATGGTTAGGTGGCAGTATAATAAGTGATCAAACAGATATTTTTAAGAATTTTTATGTGTCATTAAGTTATACTTATCAGCTACAAATTACTGCAAATCAATTTATAGGTTTTAGTTTGTGGGGAAGCGTCCGTCAAAACACAATTAATCTACTTAATATTAATGTACCTGACCCTGATGATCCCCTTATCGCAAATAAGCAAAAATTAGTCGGTACAGGATTTAACGCAGGAGCAAGTATTCTTTATCGTACTAAACATTTTGACATGGGTATTGTTATTCCTTTTCTTTTTCTTAATAAAAATAAATACGGAGTTGGCAGCGAAAATAATTTAATGATCATTGAACGAGAATTATTTGTTCATGCTTCATACCGCTTCATGTTAAACGAAGACTGGCAAATTCAACCGATTTTTGTTTTCAGGTCAACAAAAAACAATATATCATGTTTTGATATTTCGTCACTTGTAAAATACTTAAATAAATACTGGCTGGGGCTTACATACAGAAATACTTCTATAATGGGATTAAGCGCAGGAGGCGAAATACTTGAAGGTTTGGTTTTAAACTATACTTATGAATTTTCTGTAGGCGGATATACAAATTATTTTTCCGGAACAAATGAAATTTCATTAGGTTATATTTTTAATATTCAACAAAAATCAAAAAGAAACAAAAGAAGCACTCCTTACCCTTCTTTTATTAACTATGATTACAGATATTTTCAAAAAAAATAAATATATATAGTATGTCAATTAATTATCAAAACATTCCATTTCTCTCATGGAAAATTGGTAATAAAAATTAAATTAAGTACCTTTGAAGGTATTATAGAAATGGAATGTTTAGGATAAATTTTTATTATTATAACACATTCACCAACAAATATATATGGAATTATTGATGATTAAATATTTATTAATAAAGCCCGCTAAAAGCGGACTGACCAATAGATTTTCCTATATATTCACCACGCTGAAGCGTGGTGCTAATCTGATATTATTTCTACCATTAATATTTATGCTTTGCCCTGTATTCATTTTATATTCTCAGCAAGTTGGGATAGATAGTGTAGTAGTTACTTTTGTTAGCCCACCTTCAACATTTTCTGTAACAAAAACTCCCCTAAAATACAACAAGGACTTTTCGTTTGGCATGCACCTTGACGATGGTGCAAAAGATATTTATACACATGCATATCCATTTTTAAACAGTGGAACAGTTCAGAGTGTTTATTATCCCGGATTAAAATATACTGATGGTTGCGGCAATGATATTTATTTCAAGATGAGTTCTTCTATCTTTTCATTTTTTCAGGGAGGAACGGTTGACGGTCACGACCCTAACGGACCTTATGCAAATATAAACGTTACCTGGCCCGAGCTGGTTGAGATGTATCAGGACGGCTGGGGAATTTACAATCATGGCTTGACTTCTTCAAATACAGGTGATATTAGTTACTCAATTGCCAGGAATCACAGCTATGTAAAACGAAAAACCCAGGCTGCTACTGAAGGTGGGGTTGATATGAAAGTTTTTGTTAATCCCAATGGAGACGAAGCATGGACAACTCCTGCTTTTGAACAGGGCTATATTGTAGCATACAGGCAGTATGCTTTTGGTGTCCCAAGTTTTGATGTAACATCCCAATGGGTCAGAGATACATTAAAAATGGGTCGTACAATTCTTTATGCCGCGATAAGTTTATCATCTATCGTTGATAATATGGCTAACTCAAGTGTAAGTGGAGAACGTCACTGGGGAGCTACTTTCAGCCACTCTGTTGTCAACAGCGGATATGGCTATTCTTTTGATGTTTTTAAAGGTCATATGAATTACATTGCAAACACCTATGGTAAAGATGGTCTTGACAATGTGTGGATGACTACCGAAGAAGAAACTCTTAATTATTTGGTTTTAAATGAGCTTATAACAGTTAATACAAATTTATCAGGAAGCATATTGGTTATCACCTTTTCCGGCAATTTACCTACCGATATCAGATTTTATGCATTATCTTTAATTGTAACCGGTGATGTACCTGTCTTATCA
The DNA here is from genome assembly GCA_030622635.1 of Bacteroidota bacterium. GTDB lineage: Bacteria > Bacteroidota > Bacteroidia > Bacteroidales > JADFUO01 > JADFUO01. The sequence continues at coordinate 13,048 of JAUXFX010000035.1, read as the reverse complement.
ATTGATATTTTGGGAGGTACAAATTCCTCATATAATGTATCGCCCCCAACTGAAGCATTGATCAATCTTAACTGGGACGGTAAAATTGTTATTCCAGATACTTTAAATGCAGAAACTTATGTTTCAATTGCAGAACAGACACAAACTCAAAATGATGCAAATATTGCTATGGATTATGTTGAGATGGTTGATCCCGGTCCTGCAAAAGAAGCATTCAGAGAAAGATTATGTGCAATTCCCGGGGTGATTTATCCTGAGGGTTATTGTAATTGTGTTGCCGAAGCAGGAAACGACACAACAATTTGTTATGGTGAATGTGTTACTTTAACTGCATCCGAGGGTGTATCTTATCTTTGGAGTACAGGAGATACAACGCAAAGTATCTTTGTATGCCCTGTTGATACTACCGAGTATTTTGTAACGGTAACAAACAATGTTGGCTGTCCGGCTACCGACAGCGTTATGGTTAATGTAAATCCGGTTCCTATTCCTGAGGCTGGTAACGATACTACTATTTGTAATTATAATTGTATTACTTTAACTGCCTCCGGCGGAGATTTTTATCTTTGGAGCACCGGTGATACAACTGCAAGTATTTTAGTTTGTCCTTCGGATACTACAAACTACTTTGTTACTGTAACTAATAATTATAATTGCTCTGCAGATGATAGTGTTACCGTAAATGTTTTGCCTTCTCCTGTTGTAAATGCCGGAAATGATACTACAATTTGTAATTCAGACTGCATCACTCTAACCACTACAGGAGCAGGAACTTACCTTTGGAATACCGGCGATACAACTGCAAGTATATTTGTTTGTCCTTCGGATACTACAATTTATTCAGTAACCGTAACCAATGAATTTAACTGCTCGGCTACTGATAGTGTAACTGTTAATGTAAATCCTTCACCAAACGCCAATGCCGGAAACGATACTACAATCTGCTATTATGATTGTGCTATTTTAACTGCTTCCGGTGATGGAACTTACCTTTGGAATACCGGCGATACAACTGCAAGTATTACAGTTTGTCCGCAGGATACTACTACCTATTCAGTAACAGTTACAAATAATTATGATTGTGCTGCTACAGACAGCGTAACCGTTAATGTAACTCCAACACCCATAGTTGAGCTTGGAAATGACACAACAATATGTCAGTTTTATTGTATTACTTTAACAGTTAATAGTGAAGGCTTTTATTTATGGAGTACCGGCGATACAACTCAAAGCATTATAGTTTGTCCGTCTGATACAACCGAATATTCTGTTATTGTTACAAATAACTTTGGTTGTTTTGCTATGGATAGCATTACTATTAGTGTTAAACCATCGCCAACAGCAGAACTTGGTAATGATACAGCAATCTGTCAATTTGATAGTGTTACTTTAACTGTTATTGGTGATGGTTCTTACTTATGGAGCACAGGAGATACAATCCAAAGTATTACAGTTAGTCCGTTAGATACAACAAAATATTTTGCTACTGTTACAAATGATTTTGATTGTTCTTCAACTGACAGCATTACTGTTAATGTTAATCCAAGGCCAAATGCCGAACTTGGTAATGACACATCAATTTGTCAATTAGACAGTGTTATGTTAATTGTTTTTTGTGAAGGTTCTTACTTGTGGAGCACAGGAGATACAACCCAAAGTATTATTGTTGCCCCCATGGATACAACTATGTATTATATAATGGTAATAAATAATTACGGGTGTTCTGCCAGCGACAGCGTAAGGGTTAATGTAATACCAGGACCCATAGATGCACTCGGAAATGACACATCAATTTGCCAATTTGATTCTATTACACTGACCATTAACTATCAAGGATCTTACTTGTGGAGTACGGGCGACACTACACAAAGTATTACTGTTTCTCCGCCTGATTCAACAAGATATTTTGTATCAATAATAAATAATTATGGTTGTTCTGCTGAAGACAGTATTTTAATTACTGTAAATCCTTATTCTGATGTAAGTTTCACAGGTTTGTTACCTGCATATTGTGATAACTCCGATAGCAGTATCTTAACAGGTGATCCTCCCGGTGGAGAATTCTTAGGTCCGGGAATAACTGATAGCATCTTTTATCCTGATTCGGCAGGAGCAGGTCATCAGTATATTATATACAGTTATACCAATGAGTTCGGCTGTGTCAGTTATGATACTAACCTTGCTATTGTTTATGCCAAACCTATTGTTAACCTTGGAAACGACACAATAATCTGTAATAATGAATTATTTCTATTAACTGCAGGAGACGGATTTGATACTTACTTATGGTCAAATGGCAATACATGGCAAACAATAACAATTAACCCCGATGAATATGGTGCAGGCTTTGTAACATTTTCTGTGATTGTTACCAAAAACGGCTGTGCAGGTTTGGATTCTATTAATTTGAACATTATTATTTGTAATCCGGGAATAGATGAAATTGAAGAAAATTTAACAATAAAACTATTTCCTAATCCAACAAGCGGACAACTGTTTATTCAAATCAACGGGAAGGAAAAATCAATTGATTTAAACTTAATGAATATTCATGGTAAAGTTATCTATAAAGAAAAACTTATTAATTGCAATTCCCCTGATTATATAAAAATTCTTAATCTGTCGGATTATCCCAGTGGCATGTATTTCATAAAATTTTCCAACATTAACTTTATTCATACAGAAAAAATCCTTATAAACTAATTTTCATATAACCCAGAAAGACAACAGGATAGTAAGAATTATTGTAATAATCCAGATTATAGTTTTGTCTCTTTTAGTAAGTTTGCTGTTCACGACAAAGAATATTTAATTAAAGCACCAAAACTTGTCCGTATGGATAACAAATAACAAAAAACAAAACTTGTCCGTACGAAGCGAAGCAAGTCCGTCCATACGGATTTCCTTTCAGTCGTATGGATGGATGATCGAAACTATTTTGGTTATTGAATTTTTGGTCAATTGGAATTTATCCAGACGGACTTGCTTCGCTTCGTTTGAAATTTGGTCCCGAAATCTTTCGGGATGTAATTTGTAATTTTTATTATTTACATTTAAGTTCCTGTGATATTTTATGTTTAGCTGCTTCAAAATTTGGTCCGGCTGTAACATTTTTGTAAGCATTACAGGCAGCTTCCTTATTTCCTGCACCTTCATAAGCTTTTCCCAATTCAAAATAAATATTTACTTTGCTCTCTTTTTCATATTCAAGAGCTTTTTGTGCAGATTCAATTGCTTTATCCCATTTTGATGTGTTGTTGTAAATAATAGCAAAAAAGTAATATGCTTGCGGGTCGTTAGTTCCGTATTCAAGTGAAATATTTAATAAACTCAATGCAGCAGAATTATCTCCATTCTGAAGGTCTTTTCCTGCAAGAGAAATATAAAATTTTCTGGATATTGATTTGGCTTTAACTACGGTTTTATCATCAGCAGGTCCAATTTCTATTACTTTATCCATTGCTATTCTGAAATTTTCAGTGTCTTCAAGTTTTCTGTAAACCAATCCTTTTCCATAGTATGCTTTAAAGTATTTTGGGTTGTAGTATAATGCTTTATCAAAATTCGTTATTGCTCTTTCGTAATCTTTCTTTTTGTAAAAAGCATTTCCTTTTAGCCTGTAAACTTTAGCAAGGTAGTCGTTGGCTCTGTCAACCATTTCCGGGTTACTTGTTTTTTCAGCTATTTCAATGGTTTTCTTATAATCCCTTATTGCTTCGTCAAATTTTTTGCTTTTGTAAAAATTCATTCCTGAATAATAATATGCATTTGTAAGTTGTTTTTCTGCCTTTGCTTTAAGTTCGTCTCCGTCAGCACCAACCGTTTTACAAATATCAATACACTTATTGTATGATTTGATTGCAAATTCATAATTTTTTCCTTTTGTATTTTGAATGCCTTTATTAAAAGCTTCGCCCGCTTCGTTGATTGTCTGGGCAAAAAGAAAAACTGTAAAATTTAAAAACAATACACTTAAAATTACTTTTACTTTGTTCATAATGATTTATTTATTAGTTAATAGATTGATTTTTCAGCATGCAAATATATAAATATACTATAAAAAGAGAAAAACTTTTTTTTCAATATTTTTTTTATCATATTTTCAAATACTATTTATAATAACCACTTTTTAACTTCCTCAATTTTCAGGGCAGGAATATTTAGTTTCATCTTCTTTCGCAACCCACTTAGGTCATTCATCAGTTTATTCGGATTAGCTTGTTTAAATTCTTCAACGGTAGAAAATCCTGCTTTCCGGATAACAAGCACCCACCCGGCAGGAACGCCTAATTCAGTGAAGTCTTCATCACTTGCCGTAACCGGCTTTTGTACCGGACGCATTTGAGGGAAAAACAACACATCCTGTATTGAATGAGAATCGGTCATAACCATTGCAAGGCGGTCAATGCCAATACCCAAACCTGCTGTCGGAGGCATTCCGAATTCCAATGCTCTTAAAAAATCTTCATCAAGCACCATTGATTCTTTGTCGCCGCGTTTGCCTAATTCAAGCTGCGACTCAAAACGCTTTCGCTGATCCAACGGGTCGTTTAATTCGGTAAAAGCATTACATATTTCTTTTCCGTTGCATATAGCTTCAAAACGTTCAGCCAATCCTTTTTCGCTTCTGTGCTTTTTTGCCAGAGGCGACATCTCTATGGGATAATCGGTAATAAACGTCGGCTGTAAAAGATTGGGTTCACATGCAGCACCAAAAATCTCATCAATTAATTTTCCCTTACCCATTGTTTCATCCACTTCTACTCCATGTTTTTTTGCTACTTCAACTAATTCTTTCTCGTCCATATTTGAAATATCAATCCCCGTGTAATGTTTTATTACTTCATACATTGTAAACCGTTTCCAAGGTCTTTTAAAATCAATAGTGTGCTTGCCGACTTTAATTTCGGTTGTTCCATGCAGGTCTAAAGCAATTTTTTCAATCATTTCCTCAACCAAATCCATCATCCATTCATAATCCTTGTATGCAACATATAACTCTAATTGAGTAAATTCAGGGTTATGAAAACGGCTCATTCCTTCATTCCTGAAATCCTTTGCAAATTCATAAACCCCGTCATATCCGCCAACTATCAAGCGTTTTAAATACAGCTCATTTGCAATTCTTAAATATAATGTAATATCCAGTGCATTATGGTGGGTTTTAAAAGGGCGTGCAGCAGCTCCACCGTAAAGAGGTTGCAAAACAGGAGTTTCAACTTCAAGATAATTTTTTGAATTCAAAAACGAACGCATTGAATTTATCAATTCCGTCCTTTTTTTAAATGTATTTTTAACATCCGGATTAACTATAAGATCAAGGTATCTTTGTCTATACCGCTGTTCAGGGTCGGTAAAAGCATCCCAGATTTTATCTTCTTTTTCTTTTACAACCGGCAAAGGTTTTAACGATTTGCTCAAAATTTTAAATTCCTTAACATGAATTGTGATTTCCCCCATTTTTGTAATGAACACATAACCTTTAACTCCAATGATGTCGCCAATATCCAGAAGCCGTTTAAAAACAATATTATAAAATGTTTTATCCTCACCTGGGCATATTTCGTCTCTTTTAAAATATAATTGAATCCTTCCGGTTGCATCCTGAATTTCTGCAAAAGATGCAGCTCCCATTATCCTGCGGCTCATAATCCTGCCGGCAATGGTTATATCCTGATAAAGAGCACTATCCTTCGGGAAATTGTAATGTATTTCCCTGGAAGTTATGTTTACTTCAAATGTTTCAGGAGGATAAGGGTTTATTCCTAATTTATACAATTCCTTTAACGAATTTCTTCTGATAATTTCCTGTTCGCTCAATTCTAAACTCATAATTTAATTTTTTTGCAAATATAGAATTTTTTAAATTTAGTTTTACTTGCATATTTCGTAAATTATATGGATATTTGTGGTATAATAAATATCTGTACAAATTAATGAATGGAGGTAATTATGAAACTAAAAACAATAATTCATGAAGCAGAGGAAGGTGGATATTGGGCAGAAGTGCCATCCATACCGGGATGTGTTACTCAAGGTAATACCTTTGAGGAATTATTAATAAATTTATATGAAGCAGTTGAAGGATGCTTGTCCGTTGACATAGAAAGGGCTACATTAACAGATGGAGATAGAATATTAGAAATTGCTGTATGAAATCAATAAGCGGAAAAGAATTTTGTAAAATTTTAGAAAAAAAAGGTTGGATATTACGTAGGATACATGGCAGCCACCATATTTATACAAAAACCTCCAGTAATTATAGAATATCAGTACCTATCCACGGAAATCAATCATTGAAAATCGGTTTATTAAAGCATATATTAAAAATCGCAAATATTGATGAAGACGATTTATAAAATTGTAAAAATTTTTTCATTTCTTTAAAACACTCAAATAGTTTATCATCCCTGAAGTCATTTTCTTTATAAACATTCCATTTCTATAATATCCTTAAATGGACTTTATTTCAACATTCTTACTACTCTTTTTTACAAGAGAAATGGAATGTTTTAATAATTTTGTATTTCAATAGAAAAGTTCAAAGTTCAAAATTTTTTGTTATATCAAATAATGCCAAAAATCAAAAATACTCAAAGCAAGCGACAAAAACCCGACTGGCTGAAAACCAGAATACCACAAGGTAAAAGTTATTTGCAGGTAAAAGAAATTGTAAACAAGCATAAACTTCATACAATTTGCACAAGTGGTAATTGTCCGAACATACATGAATGCTGGAGTCTCGGAACTGCAACCCTGATGATTCTGGGAGATATTTGTACACGTTCATGCAAATTTTGTGCTGTTAAAACCGGGAAACCCGAACCTGCTGATTGGGACGAACCTAATCGTGTTGCAGAATCTGTTAAATTAATGAAATTAAAACATTGTGTTTTAACTTCTGTTGACAGGGATGACCTGCCGGATGGAGGCTCTGGAATTTGGGCAGAAACCATTAAAGCAATTAAAAAAGTTAGTCCAAATACTACTATTGAAGCACTTATCCCTGATTTTCAGGGGAAAGCTGAGCACATTAAAAAAGTAATAAATACCAAACCTGATGTAATCTCACATAATCTGGAAACTATTAAACGTATTACACCGGAAGTAAGAAGCGTAGCAAATTACATAAGAAGCCTTGAGGTAATAAAATTAATTTCCGATTCTGGTATTACATCTAAATCAGGGATTATGGCTGGACTTGGTGAAACAGAAGATGAAGTATATAAAACAATGGACGACCTGTTAAAAGCCGGCTGCAAAGTTTTTACAATAGGACAATATTTACAACCTACAAGTAATCATTTGCCCGTTGTTGAATTTGTTACTCCCGAAACATTTGAAAAATATAAACAAACCGGTTTACAAAAAGGGTTTAAATTTGTTGAAAGCAGCCCTTTGGTCAGGTCATCTTATCATGCTGAGAAACATGTATAATTGCATTGTGTTATGAAAATAATTAACTCTTAAAGTGTTCAACCTGTCAGGGTCTTTAAGACCTGACAGAGTTTTAATTAAAATATCAAAATGATAACTTTTAAAGATCTTGGATTAATTGATTACAAAAAAGCATGGGATTATCAGGAAATTTTATTCAATAAAAATGTTTATATAAAAAAAAATAATATTATCCTTCCTTTATCTCTACAAAAAAAAACAATAAATTATCTGCTTTTTTGCGAACATCCTCCTGTTTTTACACTCGGTAAAAGCGGATCTGAAAATAATTTGCTCATCAATAAAAAAACTCTGGAAAAAGAAAATATTTCATACTATAAAATCAACAGAGGCGGAGATATTACTTTTCATGGTCCGGGACAAATCGTTGGTTATCCTATATTTGATCTTGAAAACTTCTCACTAAATATCAGAGAATACATTTATAAACTTGAAGAAGTTATTATCCTCACACTAAATGACTATAACATAAAAGCAGAACGATTAAAAGAAGCAACCGGTGTTTGGCTTGATTCTGACGACAATAATAAAACAAGGAAAATTTGTTCAATCGGTGTAAGAATAAGCAGGTGGATAACAATGCATGGCTTTGCTTTTAACGTAAATACAAATTTAAAATATTATGAATTAATAAATCCATGTGGATTTACTGATAAGGCGGTTACTTCAATGGAAAAGGAGCTTGGAGAAAAACAAAATATCCGGGAAGTAAAAAATAAGCTCAGGAAATATTTTAAAGAATTGTTTTAACCCGGAAATTCCAAATGCCTTTTTTGGATTCAATTACAAATATTACATGTTATTTTTGTATTCAACTACAAATTTTACATGATATATTTGTAATTAATGTATTTTTAAATATATTTGCATAATCAAATTTATGCAAAATGATAAAAAGACAACTTCAAAATAAAATAAAGGAAGAATTATTTAATGGGAAAGCTATTGTTGTTTTTGGCCCACGCCAATCAGGAAAAACTACAATGGTTAAAACCATAGTTCAAAATCTTAATAAATCCGTTAAGTGGCTTAATGGTGATGAAGCAGATGTAAGAAGTTTCTTTACTGATGCCACTTCCACTAAACTAAGAGCTATTGTTGGTGATGCACAAATACTGGTGATTGATGAAGCACAGCGCATAACAAACATCGGCCTTGCCATTAAATTGCTGGTAGATAACTTTCCCGAAATACAGATAATCGCAACAGGTTCTTCATCATTTGAGTTAGCAAGCAAAATCAAAGAATCGCTTACAGGACGCAAATTTGAGCATTTTTTGTTCCCTTTGTCGTTTGCCGAGCTTGTAAACCATTATGGTTTTCTCGAAGAAAAAAGACTTCTTGAACACCGTCTTGTTTTTGGCTCTTATCCTGAAATAGTAACTGTCCCGGGGAAAGAGATTAAAAATCTTGCTGCATTATCCGATAGTTATTTATACAAAGATATTTTGGCATGGCAAAATATAAACAAACCAGAAAAACTTGAATTGTTAATGAAAGGACTTGCACTTCAATTGGGAAATGAAGTTTCATATCATGAATTGGCACAGTTAACAGGTCTGAACAGCCGGACTGTTGAAACCTACATTAACATACTTGAAAAAGCATTTATTATTTTTCGTTTGAATGCTTTATATAGAAACAAAAGAAACGAGCTTAAAAAGTCAAAGAAGATATATTTCTACGATAATGGCGTACGTAACGCAATTATTAACAATTTTAATATGCCTGATGTACGAGTTGACATAGGTGCATTATGGGAAAATTACCTGATGAGTGAAAGAATGAAATACACTCATTACAATGATATTTTTCTGAACCGATACTTTTGGCGTAGCCGTACTAAACAGGAAATTGATTACATAGAAGAACGAGAAGGTAAGCTGTTTGCTTTTGAATTCAAGTGGAACCCCAAAGCAAAATACCGTTTTCCAAAAATATTTCTTGAAAACTACCCTGAAAACGAAGTTGCAATTGTTAATACTGAAAATTATTATGGATTTTTGGGCACTTTGTAGCTTACAAATATTTTTCACATCTGATTGACTATCGGAATAAAAATTAACTTAAAACCTCTTTCAAAATATCCGGCGATTTAATATCTTTAAATGCCGGAAGATGTAATCTGTAATATTCAATGATTTTATTCAATAATTCATTACGCTGAGAATTTGATATTTTAACCGAGTCCACGTGTTCAATTGGCGTATTTAACAAATTGTAAAATATTTCACTTAATGGTTTTTTTAAATAATTTGAATGATTTGGAATGGCATTTTGAAAAAAACCTTCCTGTAAATCAAAAACTGTTCTTTTATCCGAAAAATTTCCTCTCGGGAAAAACCCTAAATATTTCGTTAACCCGATAGTAAATAACAAATGAAAATCAACAAAGCTTTTGGTTGTAATGTCAAATAATTTAATTGAATTAAAAAGATAATCAAATAATTTTTGATTGGCTTCTTCTTCATTGATTGATTTATAAAGAATTTCGTTGATAAAAACCGCTATGGAGCTTTTCCTTATATCAAAAGGTATGGAGGCAAACTGGTATGCACATCTTATTTCTTTAATATACTGAATATTACTTCTTTCTTTGTGATAAACCACAAGGTCAATTAATGAAAGGTGCTGCAAAAGAGCTGACTTGATTTTTGATTTTTTATTTCTTACGCCTTTTATAAGATAAGACTGAATGCCAAAAAGTTCTGTATATATTTTAGCAATAACACTGCTTTCGGAGTATTTTATCTGGTGAAAAACAATTCCTTTGGTTTTGAATAACATAATATAAGTGTCTGTCTATGAACAAAGTATTTAGAACCTTATAAAAATAACAAATTACAAGCACCAAATATCAAATAAATTACAATGTTCAAAAATTCAATGAACAAAAGATAAGAAGGCGTCAAGAACGTCCCGATAATTATCGGGATGCGAAGTATTTAAAATCAGGAGTCCGTATGGATGACTGGTTTTAAATACGACTGTAACGAAGTTATTGGCGTTTTCTTACAAACACTAATTAATAAATAGTATTTTAGTAACAATAGTTTCAGAACCATCTTCATTACTTGCAAAAACGAGATAAACACCTGTACGTGCTCTTCTTCCATCAAAATTTCTGCCATCCCAAACAGCCTGACCACCTTCGGCTTTTGTTTCGTAAATAAGAGTTCCGCTGATGTCAGTAATTTTTATGTCATCATCTTTAACAAGACCCTTAATTGCAATAGTTCCCGTATAACCTTCTCTCACAGGGTTAGGATATGCATAAACATCATCATAAGTTACACCTCCGGGAGTGGCAATTCCCTTAAAGGAAATTATACCGTTTGCAGTTCCGAAAAACACTTCTCCGTCATCATTAATAACTATACTTGAAATAGAATTGGAAAACAACGGGCTGTTTTCTTCGGTAAAATGATGAATTTGTTCAGTACCATCATCCGATAAAAGAAAAACTCCGGCATTATCTGTTCCTATCCACTTTTTATTTGAACCATCTATTGCAATAGCTGTTACAGTTTCTGTTTCAAGAAGATATTGCCAGTATCCATCTTGTTGGACAAGTATTCGTTGAGCATCAAAATCACCTCCTGAAAAAATATTATCCGGAGAATAAAATACTGCAATACCTTCATCTGTTCCAATCCAAACCTCGCTGTCAAGGTCCTGGGCTATGCTAAAAACCATATTACCCGGAATATTACCTTCACCAACGTCCCCACTCAGCATTTTTATTTTATCATCCGTAATATTGGAAATAGTGTTATTATCATTAAATACGTAAATAAGATATTTACTGTCGGAAGTTTTTCTTTTTAATATCCATTTTTGATTATATGAATCTATAATCATTTTACTAATATCAATCCCACTTGCAGATGATCCTAAATTAAATGATTTCCATATCCCTTCGTTCGTTTTTACCGATAGTATATTGTTAGCCCCTGAATTAGCAACCCATAAATTACCATTATCATCAAAACAAACTCCTCCTACAAGAATTCTTTCGGGGTCAGACTCCCATCTTTGTAATGTACTGTTTTTATCAGTATAAATATTTACTATTTCACTATTATTAAATTCAAGTAATCCGGTTTGCCATGTCCCTGCAAATACATTTTTATGATTCCAGGGATTTATTGTCACACACACAACATCTTTGATTGAATCAAAAGCAGGTGTATTTTCATTATAATATGAAAACCAATTATCTTCAATAAATGAATAAATTGAGCCATTAAAATATGTAGGTGCCCAACTGCTTTTATAACCACCGGGCACTGCCCATAAATTATTTCCGGCAACATTCATTGCAAATACATTTATTGAAACCGGTCCGTTAAGTAATATCTTTTCCCCGACCCATTCACTAGTTATTTTTATCAACCCCTTTAATCTGTCAGCCGACCATATTATCCCATCTCTATCAATAATTGCATATAAAGGCGATAAAACAATCTGGCTTGGATAATAAACATGTATTGTTTTGTTAAAATCAGAATCAAACAGGTCAACACTTCCATTATTTGTAATTACCAATTGATTATATAATGATAATATACTGTGTGTATTGGAAAAATGTGTAGAATCAAAATATGTCCATGAACTGCCATCATAAACATAAATTGTATCACCATTATAAATTGTACTTGAATAATTGGCAAGAACTTTACCGCTAAAAAATTGGATCAGGCTGTATTTGGCATCAGGTAACGGAATTGAATTAAGTTTTGTCCATGCTGCAAAATTTGCCAAATTAGGATTATCAATTGAAGCCTCATAAATTCCGCTTTCTGTTGCAGCAAAAAATGAAGTATCATTAAGGGTCATATCCAAAACATCAATATAAGTACCTTCAGGACCGATATAATAAGTATCATGAATTTCTTCTTTATCAATATCAAGAACAACTATTCCAAACCCACATGATAGATATGCCAGATTATCAATAAACATGATATTGTTTATAGTTTTTTTACCAAGAATTTGCTTTCTTTTTATATCGGAAATATTAATTATGCTATTTCCTTTTATCAGGTCAATATTGGTATTACTGTAAGCTATAATCAATGTTTTGTAATCGTTGTTATATTTTATTGAACTTACACCTATGTCGGATAATCCGTTAATTTTATTAATTCTTTCCAGACTGTTGTCATCTTTGTTGTAATAAAACAGGCTGTATGGTGTAGCACAGTAAATTTTATCTCCGGCTTCGGCAACGCCGATACATTTGTTGTATGGAAGTTGATCGCGCCATTGTCCGATACCAATCCCCTGTGAATAGGAATTACTGAAGAATAAAACCAATATTAAAGCGAATAAATATTTTTTTAAAATTCTCATCCTAATAAAATTTTGTTTATGTAATAATTAATGATTCTGTCTGAAAATAATAAACTGATATTTTGGTGATTTATTGTTTTTTAATAAATTTCAAATGGTAATATTGGGGCTATTTGCAAACTAAGAGAAAGATATATATGAACCTCTGGTGAAATGGGTTAAGGTTAACGTTCAAGCTAACTTGACGGCGCGTTTTCTGCGCCGGTCAACGTTGAGCGCTTTGTTAAGCCCATGC
>JAUXFX010000077.1 GCA_030622635.1 Bacteroidota bacterium | reverse complement strand
CCAATCATACGGGATATCATCGGTTTGGCCAAAAATTGATGTTGCAAATATTCCAACAATTAATAGATACTTATTCATGCTAAATGCTTTACCACACGTGGTACTCCAATCGCAAATATAATTGCGTTAGATATCTGATGTAAAATTGTAAATCCAATTCCTGAAATATAAATTCCGATAGTCTGCGGCCAATCAAACCCTACACTAAAAGGATAACTCAGTGTTGTCAAAGAATCAAAAATAAATGTCAAGATGAAGCCAGTGATTGCTAAACTTGCTATTCTTCTTGTTGAGAAATTTCGTTTAAAAAACATAGGTCGCATTAATCCTCCAGCCGCTCCAATGATTATCATCGATATAACTTGCGATAATAATAATGGCGGGAAAACAAGTCCTGAACCAAATGGATTTAGGACGGAAAATATGAATTCTGCTGTTCCTCCAACTAACACTCCCCAACTTACTCCGAGCGTGAGTCCTGCCAAGAAAACAATTACTGTTATTAATTCAACATTTGGAACCATTAATAATGAAAACCCCAAGCCAATTGCCAGACTTGTAAATATTGAAGCACGTACTAATTTATTTAGATTCATTGTCATCACTTGCCAGATCATCTTTCAAGATTGGAATACGAAAATAATTACGTTGGGAAGTCCATTTTCCTTCTTCAACGTCATCATCAATTGCCTTTTCCATTAAATTCATTTTTGCATCCATATTATCAATTAAATGCAAAAGTAGTGCTTCTCTAAATTTTGGTTTTTTTGGACTTTGCCAGTCATATTGTCCCTGATGTGATAAAATTAAATGTTCCACTTTTTTTAATAAATCAGATGGGAAGCCTTTTATTTTGCTCGCTGCTTCAACAGCGATGTCTCTTCCTAAAACGATGTGTCCAATCAAATTACCTTCATCTGAATACGATGCTTCCAATTCCGAAGTGATTTCCTTCACTTTTCCGATGTCATGCAAAAATATACCTGTCATCAATAAGTCAATGTCTACTTCATAATGATTGGCTAATGATGTCCCTATTTTTGCCATTGATAGAGTATGCTCCAACAAACCGGAACGATAATTATGATGCATAACAACAGATGCGGGATGTGTTAATAATTGTTTTTCATATTCTTTATAAATTGATGTGACAAGTGCCTTTAAATACTTATCATTGATTTTATTTATATATGACCTCAATTCTTTCCACATCTGTTTTACATCGCCTTTGGCGGAAGGGACTATCAAAGCCGGATCATATCCATATCTTCCATAAGACTGTACTGAAGCAACATTAATTTTTTTTATATTAAGTTGTAATTTTTCAAGATAGACATCAACTTGACCGGCTACAACAACTGCATCACCGGCTGAGAACTTATCACGATATTCACTTACCTCTTTCCACAACTTAGCAGTTATTTGTCCGGTTCTGTCACGTAATACCAAATCCAAATACAGATCGCCGCTGCGTGTATTTCTTAAGTGTTTCTCCACACAAAGAAAAAACCCTCGAATGTCAGCTCCCTCTTTAAACTCACTGATTGGTGTTATAGACTTCATAAAATTTTTATTCCAACTATAATTGTTGTCTGAATTTATAATTAATTTACATGAACTTTATAGTTTCAATTATCTAAATTTATTTATGGAAAATAAAATAACAATAGAAAAAGTGTCATATAATAATGCCGAGCAAGCACGGATTTTAAAAGCTTGCTTGGAAACTTGGTTTCAAAATCCAAAGGATTTACAATTAACCAGCCCAAAGGTACCTTATCCATTTAAATTTAAAAATTGGATTGATATTTCTTATTTAAAACTGGAATCCGTAACCTATGTTCTGAAAAAGAATGACTGGATTATCGGTCATATGAGTATCCAATTAAGACCACAATTTAATTCTATTCATATTTTTCATGTATTTATCGATCGAGAAAACCGTAGGCAAGGATATAGCAAGTTATTGGTCAATAAAGCATTGGAATATGCTAAAAATAATCAGATTAGAAAAGTTACTCTTGCTGTTAATAAAAACAATCCAATTGCAATTGAGTTATATAACAATTATGGTTTTAAAATAGTTGGTACCAATAAAATTGGTAGCTATAAGATGTTGTTAGAAATTAACAAATCTAAAAATCAGTAGAAATACTTATACCACTCCATGTATGACTTTCATTAGAAGATTTTTCCCATACTCCAAAACTGGAAGCTAAGTAACCATTAATAGACACATTATCAATTAATTGATAGGATAATTCCATACCCATCTGAAAATTATTTAGACCATTAGTATCTTCAACATATCCAAAATCTAACCCTCCCAATAAAAATGGTGTTAGACTAAGTTGTTCGATTTGAAGAGGAATATTGAATTCTAACAATAATTTTACAAATGATCCTTCAGTTTCAAAAGAATAAACATTCACTAAAGTTGGCGTTAGCCAATTAAATTTATTATAGGACAATTCAGTATAAAATTCTTGATCCTTTGAGTCATCGTGTAGAAACGAAAGATCAGTTAAACCAAAGTTTATTCCAATATTAGATAAATCAAATGACAATCCGGCAGAATATTGTAATTCTCTATAATCTTTGTCAGCTCCAGTACCATACCATATATTTAAATTGAACCAATGATACGAAATATCTGTGTTAAATGATGATAATCCGCCACTTTCTAAATTATCACGACCCTCAGAAATATACTTACTCTCAAAAGAATTATTATATGATATTTCCATATTGTTCATAGAAGATTGTGCTATCAGTCCCTCAAAACCCACTAAAAGCACAGCAATTATTGAACATATTTTAATTGTATTTATATTTCTCATTTTTATTTCAACTGTAATTTTTTCTTAATATATAATTATTTTAATAAACTTTATAGTTCTACTTATTTAGTGGCAAAGTCTGTGCCAAAAATATTCATTCAACATAAATTATTGTTAATATATAATATATAATAAAATGGAATTTCTAGTATGATAATATAATTCGCCCGTCCGGTCTAACGCTTCGACCATTTGGGCGAATTATATTTAATGGTTATACAGAGCTTTTCGGTAACACTATAGAAATTGTAGTACCCTTGTGTTCAAAATAATACCTTGACGTATAACAAATGGACTATTGAGTATATGAGTTTGCGGATGAAATTGAAGTTATCCTGAATATCTAATCTTTAGTTTAATTAGTTTAATGTTCTTTGAAAGGACTATACAAACAACAACAAACTGCCCGCCATAACAGCCATCCCCGCTATTAATCCGTATATTGCCTGATGGTGTTTTCCGTATTCTTTTGCTGTAGGTAATAATTCATCAAGTGAAATAAATACCATTATTCCTGCTACCGATGCAAATAACATCCCGAATACTGTTTCATTAAAAAACGAACGTAATATAAAATATCCTAACAATGCACCTACGGGTTCGGATAGACCTGAAAGAAATGACAATACAAATGCTTTTTTTCGGCTACCGGTTGCATAATAAATCGGAATGGAAACTGCGATTCCTTCAGGGATGTTGTGTATTGCAATTGCAACAGCTATCGGAATAGCGATTTTGGCATCAATTAATCCTGCCGAAAAAGTAGCAATTCCTTCGGGAAAATTATGAATTGCAATTGCGAGTGCAGAGAACATCCCCATTCTCATAAGTTTTCTATTAGCTGTATCGGGCTTGTTAATATCTTCAACACTGCGAACCTCATGTGGATTTTCGTAAGCAGGAATTAATCTGTCAATAATTGCAATTAACATTACTCCACCAAAAAATGCTAATACAGTATACCAATATCCTTGTTTATCGCCATGTACTTGTGTTAAAACATGTTTTGCTTCGCTAAAAATTTCAACCAATGAAACATATATCATTACACCTGCTGAAAACCCAAGAGACACAGATAAAAAAGTTTTATTGGTTCGCTTGGTGAAAAATGCCATTGCACTGCCTATGCCCGTTGATAAACCGGCAAACAGTGTTAATGCGAATGCGAATAAAACGTTGTTTAGTTCCATAAAAATATTTATAAAATTAAAAACAATACTTCGCTTTAAACCAATATTCAGAATTATTTTTATATAATCCAAACATACCTTTATCTCCATGAAACCAGTCATAACCTATCAATAAATGGATTTCGTCAGACAGAGCATAATCAACGCTTGTTCGGTCGAAAAATCCACCGTTATTTATATCAATGTATGCAAATGTAGAAACTGAAAGCGTACTTCTAAATATTTTTTTGGTAATTCCTGCTGTTGATAAAATTGTGTTTTCTTTTTCTTGTAAAACATCTAAATAATTAGTGATAAATTTTTGCGAATATTGGGCTGTTATTGTCCAGTCGTTTCCCAGATACCAGTCTATTCCTAATAACCAGTTTAAAGAGTTCTTTTTAATTGGTTCGGTGTTAATAATTTCATCATCAAGTTCGTGAAATTCTCCAATATAATATGCAGTTTCACCCCGAAAGACAAACTGTCCTTTCGGTATGGAAAAATCCAGTCCAAGCATATCTAAATTATAATGATTGGCTTTTAGAAAAACAGTATCAAAATCAGAGGACATACTACGAGTAAAAACAGGCATTTTATTCCAAGTGTGTAATGCCGATACAGAAAAATCTATTCCTGAAAGAAAAAACGAAAACCTTGCTCCAAATTCACTATTGGCAAGTGTTAATTCAGGTTTGTTATCCATATTAATATCAAAAACGGGCTTTCCTTCTGTTGGAAATATTGACCATGGATTTTCGGCTTCATCAGGCATTATAGAAAACGATGGAATAGGAATATAAATCAATTCAAAATTCATTTTTGGTTTTAACCATCTTAATTTTAATGCATTTACCGGCATTATTATATCATCATAATCCTGAGCAAGAAATTCGGTCATATCCATTGCAGAAATTATATCGATAATACGCATCCCATCGGCAACTCCCCACGATAAAATTTGTCGTCCTGCTTTAAAATCCCACGATTTTGCAGTGTATTCAAAAAATGCTTCTCGTAATTCTATACCTGTTTGTGATTTTAAAATACTGTTATGCACAGCATTAAACGAAGTGAAAAAATATGAATTGCCTTTTAGCATTTTTATCTCTCCCCGAAAGCGAGTGCGTGAACTCATAAAATCATAAGGCGACTCACTTCTTACGGCATGGTAAGTATCTACAAAACCGGTGAAATCTAATTTTGTTTTATCTTCTTGCGAAAAAACGAAAGTTGACCATAATAGAACTATTATTATATATTGACGTTTCATATACATATATTTTGAAATAGAGAATTAGAATACTCCTTTTTCTAAATTTGATACTGTAAACAGCGTTTCTTCCATTTTGATATTATATTTTGTTCCACTCATTAACAGAATAGTTTGATGATTTGTTTGATGATTTATAATGTGCATTTTTTGTGCCGTCCAAAAACCGTTAATCTTTTTAATATCTGAAATAGTAAGTGTTTTTAACAAATTCCCCATTTTATCGTAAAAAACAACTTTATAAGCAAACAGACAATCTTTTCGTATCCAGCTTACTTTTTTTGAATACATATCTTTCGGGTCTTTGGGTATAGATATGATTTTCCAACAATCGTAAGCGTCTAATTTTTCTTCGTTCAGCAATTTGTGTGTATCTTCATCAATATTGCGACCGCCCATATCGTCGTAAGTAAAATCTGTTCCCATAAAATAATCTTTCTTTGCTGATGTTCCGCTTATACGGCGTGTTTTTTTCATTGCAGGCAGATATAACCAACGGTCATCTTCTTTGTCAGGATTGTCATATCCCCAAGTTAAAAACCCTGTGCCTTTTACATCGGCAGGCGATTGAAAGAACATAATACTTTTTTTATCTTTTCCAATATCCATAGAATAAGACACAAACGAGCGCATTCGTTTTTTACCGCGTTTGTTTATCAACTCCATTTGCATAGTCGATTTTCGGTTGTCTCCGTCAGGACGGTCTTTTACTTTTTGCATTATTTCCTTACCGGAAAAGTTTTGAGCAAAAATGTTGTTACTATAGCTTACAATTATTGCCATTGCTAATAATAACGTTTTAATTCGATTATTTTTTTTCATAGTTTATATTATTCCTAATTGATTATTCCTAATTCTTTTTCTTCTCTTTCCCAAAAATGTTGAATTGCTTAAACAAGATTGGCGTAATAAAAAAGTCAGCGAGTAAGGCTGCAATCATTCCTGATGCTGCAAGCACTCCGATATGAATAAACATATTTGCAACAGAAGTTGTATAAGCAAGAAAATTTGCAGAAAGGATTAATGTTGTAAGCACCAAAGCCACCCCAACCGTTCCAAACGTTTTGACAATAGATTTACGATAATTTCCTGTTCTTTCAAATTCGAGCCTTCCATGATTAAAAAAGTGAATGGTATCATCAACTGCAAGTCCGAGAATCATTGGAATAATTGTAACTGTCATCATATCCAAAGGAATATCGAAAAGCCCCATTATTCCGCCAACTGTTATTGCCGGGGCAATGTTTGGTATTAGCCCGATAAGACCGATTCTGATACTGCCGAATACCAATATCAGTAAAATTGTAATTACTCCAAGGGCTATTAAGAGTGAATTAATTTGACCTTTTACCACGTAATCCATCATAGTTACAAATTGCGGGAGACTTCCCACGACTGAAATACGTTGAGCATTAGGAAATAATTCTTCTGCTTTTTGTTGTACCAATTCATTTTCGCGTTTTGCTTCCTTTGAGTTAAAACTATTTAGTTCTGCCATTAGGCGTAAACGTTTGTACTCATAATCTATCCAATATTCGGCTTCTGTACCGCCTGCATTTTCGTATAACAAAAGTATCTGTGCCACTTGTTCACGATTATCGGGAATAGTGTAAAAAACTTCATCATCTTCGTTAAGTACCTGGTTCATATCTTTTATCACATCAAGAACAGAACTTACTCTTTTTGTTAATTCAAAAGTTTCTACATATTTTGATAATTCATTAAGTTTTTTCAGATTCTCAGGTTGCTTTGCCATACCTTCTTCAGGAAATTCAATCATTAAATCGTAAGAATAAAGCGAACCAAGTTCTGTTTCGGATATTTCTAGCAAATTCTTTACATAAGGTATTTTGCGACCCATTGTTTTCTCAACATCAAAAGCTGCTTCAACGTTTGTCATTCCGTAAATAAGTACAATTGCAAGAGCAATTGATGTAACAATAATGGTTTTCGGATAATTAAGAACCCAATTACCGAATTTTTTGAGCCGGAAAGCAAGCCATGTTTTTGTATCTCTTTTAATATTGTTTTTCGGTTTTGTATCTTTTCCGAAACTGAGCAGTGCAGGCATCAGAAACATAACAATAAGGAGTATTACCGCAACATTTGAAGCAGTTATTAAACCAATAAGGCGTATCGATTGTATTGGTATTATAATAAATGAGAGTAAAGCACTTATAGTTGTAAGCCCTGTAAAAAGCAGAGGCCAGCCGGTTTCTTTCATAGCAAAAACTACCGACTCTTTGCGTTTGCCTGTTTCGCGTTTATGTTTTTTAAAAAACGTGAAAATATGTATTGAGTAACCTATTGAAATTGCAATTGAAAGCAATATTGGGATAGATAAAATGCTTCCGTCAATAGGGATATTTAAAAAGCCCACAGTACCAAATACTATTATTACAGAACCGATTGCAGATATTATAGGGACAATAACACCACGTAACGAGCGTGTTGAAAATGCAAGAAAAATAAATGCAATCAATAAAGCCAAACCCATTACTCTTGGCGATTCTTTATTAAAAAACATAGACTTTTTATAACTTAGATATGGCATTCCCGTACCACGCGGATGTAAGGAATCGTATTTTTTTTGTGTAATAATTTGTTCTACTTTTTTTCCAACCTGAATTTCGGGCATTTTCTTTCCTTTTTCCCGATTGTATTCAGGGAACGTAAGCAGTTTCATCATAATCCAGGTAAATTTGCTGTCTTTTGAAACCAACTTTTCGGCAAAATTCTTTTTACTGTATGCTCTTTTTCTGATTTCTTCCAAAGCAATTTTATCCGCAGGTATTTCTTCCGGAACTACCTGTATAATTTCCATACCGTTTTCGGTGCCAACAGTAAATTCTATATCAGTCAATGAAGTGAGTTTATTAGCATAAGGGACACTATCAAGCAATTCGATACTAAGTTCACGCAAAAGTTCAAGATTCTTTTTTGTGAAAAGAGCATCGCTTTCAACAAGTACCCCAACATAATAATCATTACCAAAAATCTCTTTAAACTCATCGGTCATAACAACCATTGGATCATCGGGCAGAAAAAAACCATCGTTATCATATTCAACAACCATTTTTTTAAGTCCCAAAAAACTACTTGCAACAGCAATCAAGAAAACAGCAATAATAAGCCACCTGAATTTTATTACAGATGATGCCTGTTTTTTAAACCATAAATTGATTTTTGCAATTTTCATATTACTTCCTATTTAGTTGTTAAAAACGAACAACGTTCAGGTTTAATCAAAAAAGATATTTAGTTATTCTTATTTTATTATTTTCAATATTTCTGAATTATTTCTCTGTTTTTTGAAATAATAAATGTTCATTATTTTGTTTAATTAATTCCATTTTATATTCTCTTTTTAAGTTATCTGTTAGTCCTTTATTTGTCATTTTATTTTTTACCATTAATCGTGAGCCTGTACGACTTATATAAGATAATTTTCCTTTGATTTTTAAAACTCTGTGTATTTCATTCAGTACTCTTTTTTTGTTTTTTATCATTGGGAAAGTATTGTGTAAAAACACAGCATCTATTGTATTGTCGCCTAAGCCAGTATTACAATCAGACAATATTGTTTCAATATTTTTTAATTTATATTTTTTAATTTTTCTTTTAACAATTTCTATGGCTTTTTTATGATTATCAAGTGCAAATATTTTCCCTTCATGACCAACAATTTCAGAAGCGGGAATTGTATTAAACCCAAGTCCGCAACCAAAATCTAAAACTATATATCCCGATTTTATTCCGGTAAAATAAATTTCCTTATCAATATTTCTGAATATTTTAAAAACCGACATAGTAAGTGTCATAATTTTAAACATTAGCCAGGACATTTGTTTTTGTTTCATTTTTCTTCTATTTAATAGACAATTGCAATTATAAATATTGCTTTAACTTTATTTCCAATTAATTTTGCTTCTTCAATTTTAAAACCATTACTTCCCAACATTTCCTGTATTCTTTTTACTGTTAGATTTTGTCCTTGCCTTTTAGATGGCGGTTTTCCATAAGTTTTCAAATAGCGATAAACCAAGCCAAGTTTATTGAAGAGAGTCATTCCTTCGGGCGTAAAATCGATCACTATTATTCTTCCTGATTTTGTTAACACTCGTTTACTTTCGGCGACAACTTTTTCCGGCTCAGGAATTATATGTAATAAATTTGCCATAAAAATTGTATCGAAACTATTATCGGCATACGGCAGATTAAAACAATTCGCTTTTTCTACTTTAATATTTAATATTGATTTCAATCTGATTTTTGCTGCATTTACCATTTCGTCAGAAAAATCAGTAGCTAAAAGTTTATCGGCATTCTTCGCCAACACTTTTGAGTATGTACCGTTACCACACCCTAATTCAAGAATGTTTTTTAAACCTTTTTGTTTCGACAACTCATTTAGTATGATTGTCATATCAGATTTGCCAACTACATAATTATTTAGTTCTTCAAAGTCTTTGGCAAATCTTGACCAATATGTTTCTCTTTTTATCATAATCAATTAATATTTACACGGTCATTAAAAAGCAGCTTTCAGAAATTCTTTAAAATCATCATCTTCATAAACAGGAAGTTCTTCTATTACTCCTTCGATAAACTTTATAAAAATACGATTGGAAATTTGCATTACTTCTTTCTGCAAATGCGACACGTATAAAATCGGAATAGGCTTTTGATAGAAAGGATCCTTAGTGTTTGCTTTCTTTTATTCGTTTGATTACAACAAAAGCTATCGCAGATTGTATTATCGCCATAATCTCATATATTATTAGCACAGGTAAGCGTCCATTTAGCAACCATGTATCACCGGATTTCAAATACATATATAGTGGGGTAATTATCAAAACCAACAACGGTAATATTAGCATCAACCAATGCCACATATGTTTTTGAGAATTATTTGTATTTTCTTTAATGGCGAAAAGGCAAACTAAAATTGTTAAAATAGCCGGAATACTACCGTGGGCAATCGCTCCCAAGTGCAAATATCCAAACGACACAAAAACAGTTTTTACAGCTACATACAGAACTCCAAGACCAATGTAATTAAAATAAAGTTTCTTTTTTTCCATTTTTAATCACTCCTTATTTATAAATTTCGTTCATTAATTGATTTTTTTACTAATTTGGGAAATGGTAATCAGTGCATTCCGAAATTGTAATAACACCTTCCGGTAAATCGGTAATCACTTTCACCACCAATTTTTGTACATTCTGGGCAAATTTTGTTTTTTCAGCATCCGTAGCAGAACCATCCAATATTTTTTGCTTCAAAGGCATTATTATTTTCTTCAAATCAAAATTAATGAGTCTACTTTTATTAAAAACTGCCTTTACCATTTTACCGTTGTCGGCACGTTTAAAAATAAGCGTTACGACTTCAGGCCCACTGGTAATACTTGTGTCAACAAGGGCAATGTTTTCACCTTTGCTTTCAGGGTCATTTTGTCTTGCCCTTACAATATATAAAGCAACTTCCATGTGATCGGTATTGGCTGAAGCGACAACACTGATTTGTCCTCTTGCAGGCATTTCTCCGTTGGGATAAAGCATTTCAAGAGCATGTTTTGTTAGAATATAAGCTGATGATATTCCTACACAAACGTGCCCCATGTATTTTCCTACGTCGTCAAGCGAAATTTCAAAAACAGCATCGTCCGGTTGTCTGTAACCTACCATAACTGCTTTGGGATCTTTTAGTTTAATTATACCGGCTTTTTGGTAAACAGTTTGTTCTTTTTCTTGAACAACTTCTTGTTTTGTATTATCCTCTAATTTAATGTTTTTTAGTTTTTCATTTTGGCAACTTGCAAATAATAATGTTATTGCTACCAATAATGACAGAATTTTTGTGTTCATTATTTTACCTTTTTTATTATTAAATAATTCTCCCGTATTTTATTTTTTTTCACGTTTAGGGTTTGCAGGAAACCATCCCTTTTCAACCCTTTTTTCCTGTTTAAACAATTCCCCAATTGACCAAAACGCAGAAAAACCGAAAACCCCTAGTATGGCTGAAAATAAAATCATTTCAAAGAAAACTGATAATACCATTGCAATGATTCCAATCAATAAGAAAACCGGCCAAATACCTTTGCTAAAATGATATTCAACTTTAATTACCAGTGGGTGAAAAGCACCGATGATGATAAAGGTGATAGCACCTAATATGAGTCCAGTAATATTTAACTCCATCTAATTTTTTCTCTCCATTTTAATTATTTATATGTCCTTTGAAGGGGCTGTGCAAACCAACAACTTTTGCACAGCCCCTTTTTATTAATTAAGCAAATTTCCCATTTTTATTCCGAACTAGTTATAACATCTTCCGATAAATTATTTAACATTAATGTTTTATATCAATCACCATTCCACCATAAAACATTGTTCCGTAAACAGGGGCATACATAAACGCTGCATCGTCTGTATATTTTTCAGGCTGTACATAATCAAAGATATTATTTATCCCTGCATATAATTTAAACATGTTCCATTTTCTTGAAATTCTTGCATTAAAAAGCATAAATGGATCTGTCTCTTTTATCTTGGTTTGGTCACCAATTTCAGGGTCAATTTCTTCGTTAAAATAGTCTATATACATTTCCCCCTGATGGTTACTTGTTAATACAAAACTCCAATCTTTAGGGGTGTATTCTATTTTCAAATTACCTGTTGTTACAGGGAAGCGTGAAATATATTTGCTGACATCTGCGTAAGGTGTGCCTTCCCAATCTCCACGCACATTATTATATTCCCCTTGATTGTATGTAAAATCGACACTAAAACCTAAATCTTGAAGTAAAAATGCCGTTACCGATATTTCTACTCCCTGCACAAAAGCATTATCAATATTCTCCCATTGGTAATCATAACCTAAAGCAGCCACATCCGTTCCTGCATCGGTAAAACCGATTTTATCTTTTAAATCTGTTCGAAACAAATTAGTGCTTACCTTGATTTTTCTGCCATAATAGTCGGCAGATAAATTATAACTTACCGATGTTTCAGGTTTTAGTGCAGAAGATTTCCAAACTCTGGGTGAACCGCTGCATAAATGCAGGTCTTCTGAAAACCCGTAAGGGGCACGGAAACCTGTCCCTGCACTTGCTCTTAATGTGATTCTTTCCGAGACTTCGTGTTTTAGAGCAACTCTTGGGTTTATACTGGTTTCTTCAAATTTCGTTTTTGGGAATAATGTGGTTTCAAAAACCTGGCGATCTGCTTTATATTCTTCTTCTGAACTATGTACATCTAAACGCACACCCGGAACAATCGCAAATTTTTCAGTTACAGACCATTCATCCTGTATAAAGGCACCAAGTTCTTTTGCAGACTTTTTACTTGTTGACCTGTAAGATTCGCCAAAATAATCATTTTCTTCATCCACAACCACGTACATACCCGATTCCTCAAGGTTATTATAATAGGTTTGTGCACCAATGAGTAAATGGTGGTTTTTCAAGCTAACTCCATAAGTTATTGTTGAAGTCAAAGAATTTTCATTTGCAAGATATGGCCTCATATCCCTTAAATCGGGTACATTGTCGTCATGTGTGGCCATATAGTCACCTAAATAAGAATCGTTAGTAGCATCTCTATTGTGATTTATATAGACCAAAGTGAAATTTATATCAGAATTATTTTTGAATATTTTACTATAAGACAGTTCTGATTCGTATCTGTCGGTTATTATACTTTCTGTACCATCGGTAAGGGGATTTTTATAATATTCATCATCCATTAAACCTCCCTGCCGTTTTTCATATAAATACCTGCCTTTTAATACAAGTTTATCATTTTTAAAAAAAGT
>JAUXFX010000041.1 GCA_030622635.1 Bacteroidota bacterium | reverse complement strand
TATACCATTGTTAATGGTTACATATTTTTTTAGAAATTCAGAATTTTTTTCAATTGATTTTAAAATTTTTCGATCATCTAAACTGGCATAAATACCAAATATATATTCGTCTGAATTTAAGAAAACACTTTGAAGTTGATTATTTTCTTGCGTTTTCTCTGCTAAACTGTAAAATTCTACATTAATTATGTCGTCTAATACTGACCCTTTTTTAAGGATAAATGTAGCTGTTTCGGCAATTACATCCTTAAACTGTCCAGCACCCCAATCTGTCAATATTTTAATATCAAAATTGGTAAGAATAAATTTTCTAATTGATGTGTAACTATTTGTTTTAAATATATTCTTATGAAATATATAACTTGTATGACCCCCTGTCTTTAATATATGTTTATTTAACTCTATAAAAGGAGCTATTAAATTTAACTTTGTTGTTTTAAATTTGTCAGTGCCAGATTTTTCAAATGAACTGGGAAAAGCATTATATAAAAATTTTAAAGCATTTTTATTAAACCCCCGATTATCAACATAAGGCGGATTACCAATCACCACATCAAAACCACCTTTGTATTCGGCACGGAAAGCGTGTTCGACAGAACAGGTCATTTCGCTAATTATTTTTTCGAGTTTTTTATTTTCGGGTAGTTCGTGCTTTTGGCGATTAGTTAGAATATAGTTTATTACATTTCGCAAGTCATTATCATCGGTTATTTTTCGTTTGCCGAATTTTTGCGTCCATAGGGAATTATATTTTTTCTTTTCTTTTTTCGTATTCGTAGAGCTATCGCTATTCGATTCGGCATCGATTACCGTTTCGGTATCGTTGCTCGACAAGGGGACATGTCCCCTTGTTGCTGTACCCTCGACTGTCTCCTCGTCTCCCTCGTCTCGCTCGGACTCCTCTCTCTCTCCGGTCGTAGCGGGTACGGTTATCCCTTTTTCGATATTATATTTTCGGCCACTTACGGCTTTTAGTTTTCCTACTATTTTCGGCATTTCTTCTTCTTCGCACACCAGAAGCAGGTGCAGGTGATCGCCGCAGATATTATATTCAATTACATTTAGATTATCTTCTTTTACAATATCGGCAACTATTCCGGTTACATGTATTTCATCTTGTTCTGACATCCAAATAGCTTCTCCAAGCTTAACATGGTTGTCGAACATTCGTTGCGAGTATCTCGAATTATGTGTTGCTGTTGTAATATGCCAGGCTTTTTTTTCTTTTTTCGAAAATACTTGTGGAAATTCTTTATTCCAATCGAATGCTTTTTCTCCTGCAACTTCGGGGTCGTCAATCAGCGAATTTCCGCATTTTATATTATTGCTTAAAACCGATAGTTCTCGTCCTTTTTGTGCGGTTCGTAACCAAAGCGAGAGTTTGGCAATTTCAACACTTTCTTCGTTAATATCAACTCCATAAAGGTTGTTTTCTAAAATGGTTTTGTCAACATCAAATAATCTCAAAGGTGAGTTG
The DNA here is from genome assembly GCA_030622635.1 of Bacteroidota bacterium. GTDB lineage: Bacteria > Bacteroidota > Bacteroidia > Bacteroidales > JADFUO01 > JADFUO01. The sequence continues at coordinate 17,981 of JAUXFX010000041.1, read as the reverse complement.
GTTAGTTCAGCAATAATATCATCAATATTTTGATGTTCTTGGATTAAGAAATTTAATGCCTGGTTTAAAAAAGCACCACTACCACAGGCCGGGTCAACAACTTTTAACAAAAGCAACCAATCTTTGTAAGATTTTAGTTTCTGATATAGTTTTTTGCCTTTTGCCAAAAGTTTGCCGTCTTTTGTTCGATAAGTTCCGTCAAACTCAATTTCTTCAATATCTAATTCTTTGCGTTTTTCATTACAAAGTGTTCTAATGGTGTTCTCTACAATGTATTGTGTTATGTATTTGGGAGTGTAAAAAACTCCGTCTTTTTTACGTTTGCTAGTCAAGGGGACATGTCCCCTTGGTAAATGTCCCTTTGTGTCGGCTGTTGCCGATAATTCGGCAGTAATTTCTTCAATTTCAGAAAGCGAATGTTCAAAAATATGCCCGAGGATATTTACATCAACTTCGGTATTAAAATCGTATTCCGAAAGCCTTAACAAATCATCAATCAGAATTTCATCGTCAATTTTCAGATTGTCTAATAACTCATCGGTAAAAAAAAGTCCGCCATTGTATGCAGGAATGTTGTCGGCACTTGTTTTTCCTTTTCTCCCAACATTCATATATCCAAAATATTGTTTAAAGATATCGTAAAGCGGTTTATAAGCGTCTTCATCTTTTAGGATTTCGAAGCGTTTTACAATTCTTGGAATTGAGTTTGGCGGTAAAAGTCCGCTATCTTCCGCAAACAGAATAAAAAGAAAACGATCAATAAGTTTTTGCGATTTTTTAAATAAAATTAGCTTGTCACTTTCAGGATGATTTTTTGTTAGGTTTTCAAAAAGTTTTCTCTTGAAATGTGAATAATCTTTGTAAAGTTTGTCAGAAACTTCCTGCTCATGAAACTTGGTTTCTTCTTTGAGTTTTAAGGGAAGGTTTGAGAATATGCTTTCCTTTTTGAGTATTAGATAAAGTAATTCAAAATCTTCTTTATTGAGATAGAATAAATCAAATTCTTCATATTCGTTGGCGTAATCAATGTAAAATCGCAGTTTCTGAAAGTTAGATGTGATAACATATTTACAATCAGATTGATTATTTTTATAATTAAAGGCTTGTTCTGTTATGCTTTTTAAGTCTTTTGTTTTGGTGGATTTCAGTTCGATTACTGCCAATGCAACGGGGTAAACTCCGTTGTTGTCAATAATTGCTCCATCTGCTTTTTTCCCATCTGCTTGATTTTTAAATTTTCTTACCAGATTATAGTTATCATCAGGCTTCAAAGTGTAACCGAAAACATCAACAAATAAATCTCTTAAAAATCCGTCCTGGTATTCTTCTTCTTTAAGTTGTTTGATTTTTTCAATCTTGGCAGGACTGTAATTTTCTTTGAATTTCAGATATGCCTTTTCAACTTGCTCTTTATCAAGATTAGTTAAATGCTTATTTATTACCGATTTCTGAAATATTGCCATTAATTAAGATTCTATTTTTCATTAGTATACAAAATTAGTCAATTTTCATGAAATTATTATTAAAACATTGTAAAATGAGGTTATAAATATTTTTTGTGTCAAATGTTAAAAAGTTTTCGATTTCGGATGGATTTTCTATCATAAACAAAATTAGATAGTTATGGATTGTTAATAAAAAAAATGCAAAAAATTGTAACATTTTTATTAACAAAGTGGTAAAAAGTGGTAAATTGTGGTAAATAATTTCTTATATTTACGCCGAAAAAATCTGATATTTTGTTAAAGGCAACCGGAACATACGAATGCAAAGTTGATGCCAAAGGGCGATTGATGTTTCCTTCTGTTTATAAATCACAAATGGGAGAGGATGTCAATAATGGATTTGTTATAAAACGAAGCATTTTTAAAAAATGTCTTGAATTATACCCGTGGGAGCAATGGCAGAAGGAACTGAATTTGGTTAGCAAGCTTAATATGTTTAAAAAGAAGAATGCAGATTTTATAACAAAATTTATGGCTGGTGTTAAGCCCATAGAACTTGACAGAACAGGTCGTATGCTAATACCTCGCGACCTGATAAAATTTGGCGGAATTAATAAGGAAATTGTATTAACATCAGTTGTAAAGACTATTGAAATTTGGGATAAATCAAGGTATGAAAAACATGTTGAATATGATCCGGAAGACTTTGCCGGATTGGCTGAAGATGTTTTGGGTGATTTTGAAATTCAATAAAAATTAACTGATGTATCACAATCCTGTCTTATTAAAAGAAAGTATTGAAGGATTAGCTGTAAACCCCAAAGGAATTTATGTGGACGTGACCTTTGGTGGTGGCGGTCACTCAAAGCAAATCCTTAAACACCTGACATCCGGCAGGTTAATTGCTTTTGACCAGGATGAAGATTCATTAAAGAACAAGATTGAGGATGAAAGATTTACCTTGGTAAATTCAAATTTCAGGTATTTAAAAAATTTTTTACAACTCTATGATTCCATACCGGTTGATGGAATTTTAGCTGATTTGGGTGTTTCATCATTTCAGATTGATAATGCTGAAAGGGGATTCTCAACAAGATATAACGGATTACTTGACTTAAGAATGGATAAAAGAAATAAACTAAGCGGTACAAAAATAATAAACAACTATTCTGATGATGAATTAAATAAAATCTTTTATCAGTTTGGCGAAATTAAAAATGCTTCAAAACTAACATCCATCATAGTTGAAAAAAGAAAAAAAAGTGAAATAAAAACGATTTATCAATTTATTGAAGCAATAAAAACTTGTGTACCTAAAGGAAAAGAAAATAAATATTTAGCTAAAGTTTTTCAGGCTATACGTATTGAAGTGAATAATGAGCTTGATGCTTTAAAGGAATTTTTAAAACAATCAACACAAGTTTTAAAATCCGGTGGCAGGTTAGCTGTTATTTCATATCACTCGCTTGAAGACCGCTTGGTTAAAAATTTTATGAAGACCGGAAATTTTAAAGGTGAAATTTTAAAAGATTTTTATGGAAACCCATTGGTTGATTTCAGATTAATTACCAAAAAACCAATTATAGCGGCTGCTTCGGAGATTGAAAAGAACAGAAGGGCAAGAAGTGCAAAATTAAGAATTGCTGAAAAAATATAAATAATAGTTATGGCAAGCAATAAAATCAAAAAAACTAAAAATAAAACAGGTGAAGAAAGATTAGCTGAAAAATCATTGCAACAATTGCTTGGAGGAACATTTTTAACACGTGATAAAGCTGTAAGCCTTTTGCCATTTTTATTCTTCCTTACATTTTTAGCAATTTTTTACATAGCCAACACTTATCTGGCGGAAAAAACAATTAGAGAAATCGCAAAAGTAAAAAAAGAGGTTAAAGAATTTAGATATGAATATATAACAACAAAATCGGAACTTATGTTTTACAGTAAACAAACACAAGTGGCTAAAAGTCTTGAATCAACAGGAATAAAGGAATCAACAAAACCACCACAAAAAATAATAATTGAAACCAATTGAAAGACATTAAAAAAGACATATTGTGGAGAGTTTACCTGGTTTATCTGGGTATTTTGTTTTTCGGAATTATTATTATCGGAAAGGTAGTTTATATTCAGTTTTATGAAGGAAACGCTTTAATTAAAAAGGCGCGGCAGCAAGAACTGAAATATTTTAACATTGAAGCTGTAAGAGGCAATATTTGTGCATCTGACGGGAGCTTGCTGGCAACTTCAGTCCCTGTCTTCGAAATCAGAATGGATGTTGGTTCCAACCTTATTTCCGATAAGTTCTTTAATAAAAAAGTTGATTCGCTTGCCTATTGTTTATCTAAACTCTTAAAAAATAAATCAAAAAAGGAATATTTAAGTGATTTAAAAAATGCCCGAAAAAAAGGGAACAGATATTTTCGTTTAAAGCGGAAAGTAAAGTATGAACAGTTAAAAGAATTACGAACTTTTCCGATTTTGAGATTGGGAAAATATAGAGGAGGCTTGATAGTGATACCAAAAACTATCAGGAAAATGCCTTTTAAAGAACTGGCAAAAAGAACTATTGGATATGAAAACAAAAAGGAAAATCTTTTTGTAGGACTTGAAGGGGCATATTCCGAATATTTGGAAGGGAAAAAGGGTAAACAATTAAGACAAAGAATTTGCAATGGCGACTGGAAACCAATACAAGATGAAAATGAAATTGAACCTCAAAACGGTAAAGATATTATTACAACAATTGATATAAATATTCAGGATGTTGCTGAAAATGCACTTTTAGAACATCTAAAAGAACACAAGGCATTTCAGGGATGTGCCATTTTGATGGAGGTTGAAACAGGATATATTAAAGCTATCGCTAATTTACAATATGATTCTTCTGATAATAAATACAAGGAATCATATAATTATGCTTTTGCAGAAAATGTTGAACCCGGTTCTACGTTTAAGCTGGCTTCAATGATTACTGTTATTGAAGATAAAAAGGTCAATTTAAGCGACACTATTGATACCGGAGATGGCTGGATCGTATATTATAACCGGACAATGAGAGATGCCCATAAGATCAGGGATGGAAAAATAACCTGCAGGGAAGCATTTGAAAAATCTTCAAATGTTGGCGTTTCAATGATCATTTGGGATGCTTATAAAAAAAATCCGGAAAAATTTGTTGAGCACCTTTATGATATGTCACTTAACAAACCTTTGGAAATTGAATTTCAGGGTGAAGGGCATCCGTTTATTAAACACCCGAAAGATAAAAAAATATGGTACGGTACAACTCTGCCATGGATGTCAGTTGGCTATGAAATTTCTTTAACTCCATTACAAATTCTTACTTTCTATAATGCAGTTGCTAATGGAGGAAAAATGATTAAACCCATGTTTGTTAAGGAAATCCGGCAGACAGGAAAAACAATTAAAACATTCAAACTTGTTGTTATCAATAAATCTATTTGTTCAAAAAGAACTATTGATACAGTACAAAGTCTTTTAGAGGGTGTTGTTGAACGCGGAACAGCCCAAAGCTTAAACAACAGTATCTACAAAATTGCAGGAAAAACAGGTACGGCACAAATTGCGAATAAAAATAAAGGATATAGCAAAGGGTTTTATAATGCTTCTTTTGTAGGATACTTTCCGGCCGATGATCCAAAATATTCATGTATTGTGGTAATAAATAAACCGTCAGGAGGGAAGTATTACGGCAGTTCAGTGGCAGCTCCGGTATTTAAAGAAATAGCCGATAAAGTTTATGCCACACAATTGGATATACATCAGCAAAATGAAGAAGAGCAAGGTGAAATATATATTCCTTTGGTTACAGCAGGTAATCAAAGCGACCTGCAAAAATTTTATCAAACCTTTGATTTTCCTATTGATACACTAAGCTCTACTGCTGAATGGGTGGTAACTTCAAGAAATAACAATTCAGTGAAGTTCGGTAAAAGAAGGATAAAGCCCGAAATAGTTCCGAATGTATATGGTATGAGTGCAAAAGATGCAATTTATATTCTGGAAAAAATAGGTATGCGAACAAAATTAAGAGGCAAAGGAATAGTAAAAAATCAATCGGTAAAAGCTGGAAGTAAAGTTAGAAAAGGTACTGAAATCACATTAAATCTTTCAACAACTTAAACAAACAATCCAAAAGAATTGAATCAGTTAAAAGACATATTATATAAAACAAACATCACAAATGTAAAAGGTTTGACTGATATTGAAATTAGCAATGTAGCTTTTGATTCCCGAGAGGTTAAGCCCGGATGTGTTTTTGTTGCCGTTAAAGGTACAAATGTTGACGGTCATAATTTTATTGATAATTCAATTCAGAAAGGTGCTGTTGCTGTTGTTTGCGAAAAATTTCCACAAAATCTGAAAGATGGAATAACTTATATTAAAGTCAAAAACAGCGGTTTTGCATTAGGAGTCATAAGTTCAAATTTTTATGATAATCCTTCCTCAAAATTATTGTTGGTTGGTGTTACCGGTACAAACGGAAAAACAACGATTGCAACCCTGTTACATCAGTTATTTATTTTGTTGGGGTATAAAACAGGGCTTTTATCAACCATTCAAAATAAAATAAACGAACAAGATATTCCTGCAACTCATACAACGCCTGATGCTCTGAAAATTAATGAAATTATTAGTGAAATGGTTGATTCGGGCTGTTCGTATTGTTTTATGGAGGTAAGCTCTCATGCTATTGATCAGAACAGGATTGCAGGGCTTGATTTTGCCGGAGCAATATTTACAAATATTACACACGATCATTTGGACTATCATAAAACATTTAAAAATTATTTAAAGATAAAAAAACGATTTTTTGACCTGCTGCCTTCAGAAGCTTTTGCTTTAAGCAATATTGATGATAAAAATGGGAAAATCATTCTTCAAAATACAAAAGCTAAGTCAAAAACATATAGTTTAAAACATAAGTCGGATTTCAAATGCAAAATAATTGAAAATCAAATTGAGGGCTTGCAATTAAATATTGACGGCGAAGATGTTTGGTTTAGATTAATAGGAAATTTTAATGCATATAATTTATTGGCTGTATATGCAACTGCCATTTTACTCGGCGAAGAAAAATCAAAAGTTTTAACTGCTCTCAGCAGCCTGAAAACAGTTGAAGGAAGATTTGAATACATAAAAACGCAAAATAATATTATTGCAATAATTGACTATGCTCATACACCTGATGCACTTAAAAATATTTTAGATGCTATTTCGGCAATCAGGACAAAAAATGAACAGCTAATTACTGTTGTTGGAGCAGGTGGCGACCGTGATAAAAAGAAACGAAATCTTATTGGAAAAGTAGCAGCCGAAAAAAGTGATAAAGTAATACTTACTTCTGATAATCCCCGCTCGGAAGACCCAGAACAAATAATTGAAGAAATTAAAAATGGTGTTGATCCGGTTAATTATAAAAAAGTAATTTCAATAACCAACAGGGAAGAAGCGATAAAAACAGCGTGTGTTTTGGCAAGAGCGGGAGATATTATTCTTGTGGCTGGAAAAGGTCATGAAAAATATCAGGAAATCAAAGGGATAAAATATCCATTTAATGATAAAGAAATTTTAAAAAAATATTTATAGATGTTTTATTATATATTTCAATATTTAGAAGATACATTTCATTTTCCAGGAGCACAGGTGTTTCAGTTTATTACATTCCGTGCAGCGCTGGCAGTGATTACATCGTTAATTATTTCCTTGCTTTTTGGTAAAAGATGGATTAAATACCTGAACAAAAAACAGATTAGTGAAACTGTAAGGGACCTTGGACTGGAAGGACAGATGGAAAAACAAGGAACCCCAACTATGGGCGGATTAATAATTTTAGCTGCAATTTTAATCCCGACTTTATTATTTGCAAGATTAGACAATGTTTATATCCTTTTAATGCTTTTCACAACAGTATGGCTTGGATTAATAGGATTTACCGATGATTATATAAAAGTATTCAAAAAAAATAAAAAAGGACTTGCAGGAAAATTTAAAATAGCCGGGCAGATAATTCTCGGACTGGTTATAGGTGCAACAATGTATTTTAGTAATGCAGTGGTGATCCGTGAAAAAATTCCTGAAACTGAAATTGTCACACAAAACATTACCGAAAATACTATCAGGTCAAATGAAACAGCAAATTATTTTGCAAAAGAATCGGTTAAATCAACCAAAACCACTATTCCGTTTGTAAAAAACAATGAACTCGATTACGCAATATTATTATCGTGGTTGGGTGATGGCTATCAAAAATGGGCATTCCTGATTTTTATTCCAATAGTAATTTTAATAATAGCTGCAGTTTCCAATGGTGCTAACCTGACAGATGGAATGGATGGTCTTGCTACGGGGACTTCGGCAATAATCGGGGCAACTCTGGGAATACTTGCGTGGGTTTCAGGTAACATCATCTTTGCAAATTATTTAAACATAATGTACATACCAAATACGGGCGAGCTCACAATTTTTGTTAGTGCGTTTGTTGGTGCCTGTATCGGATTTTTGTGGTACAATTCTTATCCCGCACAGGTTTTTATGGGTGATACCGGTAGTTTGGCAATTGGAGGTATTATTGCCGTTTTTGCAATAATAATCCGTAAAGAATTATTAATTCCGATTTTATGCGGGATATTTTTAGCAGAGAGCTTTTCGGTAATACTACAGGTTAGTTATTTCAAGTATACAAAACGAAAATATGGCGCCGGAAAAAGAATTTTTAAAATGTCGCCATTGCATCATCATTTCCAGGTATTAGGTTACCCCGAACCTAAAATTGTTCAACGGTTTTTTATTGTTGGGATAATGCTTGCAGTACTGACGATAATAACATTAAAACTAAGATAAAGAATTAATATACAAAAAATTGAATGAGCAAAAACAAGATAGTTGTACTTGGAGCCGGAGAAAGTGGCGTTGGGGCTGCCGTTCTGGCTAAAGTTAAAGGCTTTGATGTTTTTGTTTCTGATAAAGGAAAAATTGAAAAAAAATATAAGAACGTTCTTTCACAATTTGATATTGAATTTGAAGAGGGAAATCATTCTGAAAAATTGATTTTACAGGCTGAAGAGGTTATTAAAAGTCCCGGAATTCCCGATAATGTGCCCGTAATAAAATCGCTTGTGCAAAAAGGAATAAAAATAATATCCGAAATTGAATTTGCAGGCAGATACACTAATGCAAAAAAGATTTGCATAACGGGAAGCAACGGTAAAACCACTACTACATTGCTAATTCATCATATTTTTAAAAATGCAGGTTTAAATGCAGGATTAGCAGGAAATGTTGGACAAAGTTTTGCAATGCAGGTGGCAACTAAAAATTACGACTATTATGTGCTTGAGATCAGTAGTTTTCAATTAGACGGCATGTATGATTTTAAGGCTGATATTGCTGTTATTTTGAACATAACACCCGACCATTTAGACCGATATAATTATGATTTTCAGAATTATACAGATTCAAAATTCAGGATTCTTCAAAATCAAACCAACAATGATTTATTCATTTATTGTATGGATGATAAGGTAATAATTGATGAAATAAGCAAAAGAAAAATTTTATCAAAAACTTATCCTTTTACTATACAAAAAAATATATCAAACGAAGGAGCATATTTATCAGAAAATAACATAATTATTAATATCAAATCAACAAGATTTATTATGACATTAGAAGAATTAGCATTACAGGGAAAACATAATATTTATGATTCAATGGCTGCCGGTATTTCTGCAAGGCTTTTTGATATCCGAAAAGATACAATAAAAAAATGCTTGTCGGATTTTCAGAATGTGGAGCACCGGCTTGAATATGTGGCTACTATACATGGTATTGAGTTTATTAACGATTCAAAGGCAACTAACATTAATTCAGTATGGTATGCCCTTGAAAGTATGGATAGACCCGTAATTTGGATTGCCGGAGGAATTGATAAAGGCAATGATTATAATATTTTAAGAGGCATGGTGAGAAAAAAAGTTAAAGCAATTGTTTGTCTTGGTGTGGAGAATAATAAAATTTACAATGCTTTTGCTGATGATGTTGAAACAATTGTTGAAACAACATCAGCAAGTGATGCAGTTAAAACAGCTTTTAATTTAGCTGAAAAGGATGAGATAGTGCTTTTATCTCCTGCCTGTGCAAGTTTTGATTTATTCAATAATTATGAAGATCGCGGAAAGAAATTCAAAAAAGCTGTTAATGAATTGTAAAATATTAATAAAATGACATTTTTGTTAAAAAATATTAAAGGTGATAAAGTAATCTGGGCAGTAGTGATTATACTGTCAATTTTTTCAATTTTGTCTGTTTATAGTTCAACAGGAACTTTGGCATATAAATATCAATCGGGTAATACAGAATATTATATGATTAAGCATATGTTGATCTTATTTTTTGGTTTTGTATTAATATATCTCGCCCATTTAATAAAATATGTATATTATTCACGAATTTTTCAGTTTGCATTATACATAGCTGTTCCTTTACTGATTTTAACTCTTATTATTGGTTTGAATCTTAATGAAGCCAAGCGTGAACTACCATTGCCGTTTAATCTTACTTTTCAAACATCCGACTTTGCAAAGCTTACCTTAATAATGTATTTAGCCCGGTTACTTTCAAAAAAACAAGATCAGATTAAAGATTTTAAATCAGCTTTTATTCCGATAATGCTACCTATTTTAATCGTTTGCGGATTAATACTACCGGCAAATTTTTCTACTGCTGCCCTTCTGTTTACAACAAGTTTGGTTTTAATGTTTATCGGAAGAGTAAATTTAAAATATATATTTTCTTTAATAGGAATAGGAGTTGTAGCTATATTAATTATGATAATTCTGACAAGGGTTTATCCTGATATTTTACCACGTTCAAATACATGGAGTAGCAGGTTAAATACATTTTTTAGTGGTAATAAAATACAAGACAGAGATAAAATATATCAGGTTGAGCAATCAAAAATAGCTATCGCATCAGGAAAACTTTTCGGTAAGGGACCGGGTAACAGTACTCAACGCAACTTTTTACCACATCCATACTCTGATTTCATATTTGCAATTATTCTTGAGGAATACGGACTTGCCGGAGGTGCATTTGTAGTTTTATTGTATTTGATTTTATTTTTTAGGGCAGTAAAAATTGTAACCAGGATACCACAAAAATTCGGAGCATTTTTAACTATCGGGGTTAGTTTTAGCCTTGTTTTTCAGGCTATGATCAATATGGGAGTTGCAGTAAATCTATTACCGGTAACAGGTCAGACATTACCACTGGTAAGTATGGGCGGAACATCAATATGGTTTACAAGTTTGGCAATTGGAATAATATTAAGTGTAAGTAAAGAAATTGGGAAAAGCGAAGATACTATAAAAGAAACAAGATATGCATCAGCATAAAAAAATAAAAGTTATTATAAGTGGGGGAGGAACCGGTGGACATATCTTCCCTGCTATTGCTATTGCAAATGCTTTAAAAAAGAAGATTGAAGATTGTGAAATATTATTTATAGGTGCTAAAGGAAGAATGGAGATGGAAAAAGTTCCGGCTGCAGGATACCAAATAGAAGGACTTTGGATCAGCGGTTTACAAAGAAATTTATCTGCTAAAAATCTGTCGTTTCCGTTCAAGGTGATTGCAAGTTTAATGAATGCGAAAAAAATTATCAAAAAATTTAATCCCGATGTTGTTGTTGGTGTTGGGGGATATGCAAGTGGTCCGACTTTAAAAGTTGCAACAGGAAAAGGAATACCTACTTTAATTCAGGAGCAAAATTCATTTCCGGGAATAACTAACCGTCTTCTGGCAAAATCGGTTAACAAAATATGTGTTGCTTATGATGGTATGGATAAATATTTTCCGTTATCAAAAATTATTTTGACAGGAAATCCTGTCAGGCAGGAAGTGATTGATTTGAAAGGGAAAAAAGATAAGGCATTTGAATATTTTAAGCTTTTACCTGCCAATAAAGTTTTGCTTGTTGTCGGCGGAAGCCAGGGAGCAAAATCTATAAACGAAGCAATTCATGAAAATCTGGATTTGATTATTAAGAATAATATCCGGTTGATATGGCAGACAGGTAAATATTATTTTTCAACAGCCAGTGAAATAATAACTACAGATTGCAGCTATGAAAAAAATATCAGAGTAGTAGAATTTATTTCAAGAATGGATTATGCATATGCTATTGCGGATGTGGTTATATCACGTGCAGGAGCAATTGCAATAGCCGAATTATGTGCAGTAAAAAAACCTTCTGTATTAGTTCCTTTACCGACAGCTGCCGAGGATCATCAAACAAAAAATGCAATGGCATTGGTTAATAAGAATGCTGCAATATTGGTAAAAGACAATGAAGCAAACGAAAAGTTAGCAAAAACGGCAATTGATTTGATAAATAATGAGGATAAAAAAATGCAGTTTATGGAAAATATGGGCAGGTTTGAAGTGAAAAATTCAGCTGAAATTATTGCAAATGAAATTATTGATTTATCAGTTTAATGGATTTGAATAAATTACATAGGGTTTATTTTCTTGGCATCGGAGGCATTGGCATGAGTGCACTGGCACGTTATTTCCGGAGCAAGGGTATTATTGTAAGCGGCTATGATAAATCACAAACTCCTTTGACAAATGAATTGATTGATGAGGGAATAAAAATCCATTTTGAAGATAATATTGATTTGATTCCCCGAAATATTGATCTGGTGGTTTACACCCCTGCCATACCTGAATCTAATAAAGAATATCAATATTTTGTCAATAATAATTTTGAATTAAAAAAAAGGGCGGAAGTTCTGGGGAAAATTACTCATGATAAATTTACAATTGCTGTAGCCGGAACACATGGTAAAACAACAATTTCATCAATAATTGCTCATATATTAAAATTTTCGGGTCATAATGTAACTGCATTGATCGGTGGCATCTGCAAAAATTATAATTCAAATTTTATTAGTTCGGAAAACACTGAGGTTTTTGTTATTGAAGCAGATGAATACGACCGCTCATTTTTAACACTACATCCTGATATTGAAGTAATTTCTTCAATTGATGCCGACCACCTTGATATTTACGGCTCAAAGAAATATCTGAATGAATCTTTTAAGTTGTTCGCTGAACAAATTAAATCAAATGGCAGGCTAATAATCAAAAAAGGAATTGATTTAACAGTTAAAGCTGAAAAAATTTTATATTATTCAGCAACTTGTAAGGCAGATTTTTATTCTTCAAATATCAGGGTTGAAGGCAGTAAATACCTTTTTGATTTAAATTTTAAAGATTCACATATTAAAAATATAAATTTTAAAATACAGGGAAAGCATAATATTGAAAATGCAGTCGCAGCATCAGCGGTTGGAATTGTAATGGGAATTAAAAAGGAAAAAATCAAAGAGGCATTGGAAACATATTCAGGTGTTAAAAGAAGATTTGACATAAAAATTCAAAATCCTGATATTATTTATATTGATGATTATGCTCATCATCCTGAAGAATTAAAAGCTTGCATTTTATCTGTTAAAGAGCTATATCCTGACAAAAAAATAACCGGAATATTTCAGCCGCATTTATTTACCAGGACAAAAGACTTTGCTGATGAATTTGCCAAAAGTCTTGACTTGCTTGATAAAGTGATATTGTTAGACATTTATCCTGCAAGAGAGTTGCCAATAGAAGGAGTAAGTTCAGAAATGATCCTTAAAAAAATTAAAATTAAGAATAAAAAAATATGCTCAAATATTAAAGTATTTGAAGAATTGAAAGATGATAAGCCCGAAGTTCTGCTTACTCTGGGAGCGGGAGATATTGATCAATTGGTTGAACCTATAGAAAATATTTTAAAAAGCTGATGAAAAGATATTTTTTCATACTAATATGGGTAATTTTTGTTACAGGTATAATTGTTTTGCTTGGATTTGTTAATACGGAATACAAAAACAGCAAATGTAATGATTTTGTGGTTTCAATTGATATTAACAATTCTGACTGTTTTATAACTGAAGATGAGATCAAATCACAGGTTTACCAGTCGTTTGATTCGTTAAAAGGGAAGTTGCTTTCGGAAATAAATACTGAAGAAATTGAAAGCATGATTAAAAATAATCCTTATATAGAACAAGCCAATGTTTATTTTACCGTTAACGGGAAATTAAAAATTGATGTTGTTCAACGAAAGCCGGTCGTACGAATAATTACTAAATCAAATCATAATTTTTATATTGATGTTAATGGTGTTTTAATGCCGTTAAATAAGAATCATGTTGCAAGAGTTTTAATTGCAAGCGGAAACATTGGTAATTCGCTTTTACCTCCTGCAAGACTGAAACTACAAACCGATTCATTAGATCAAAATCAGGTTTTATTTAAGATTTATTCATTAGCAAAATTTATCAATAATAATAAATTTTTAAATGCCCAGATTGAACAGATTTACATAAATAAAGAAAACGGCATTGAATTAATCCCGAAAGTTGGTAAACATCTTATCATATTCGGAGATATTGATAATATGGAAGAAAAATTTGAAAACCTTATAGCTTTTTATAAAAAAGGGCTTAGCAAGGTTGGTTGGGACAAATACAAAAAAATCAATTTAAAATATAAGAACCAAGTTGTATGTACAAAAAAATAAAGAAATGGAAACATCAGAAATAATTGTTGGATTAGATATTGGCACTACAAAGATTGCAGCAATTGTTGGACGCCGCAACGAACATGGTAAGATTGAAATTTTGGGTTACGGGAAAACACAGTCAATAGGTGTAAGAAGAGGCGTTGTTTCAAATATAGAAAATACGGTGCAATCAATTAAAACAGCCATTGAAGAAGCCAATCAAAGATCAGGAGTTGATATTGAATATGTCAACGTAGGTATTGCGGGCCAGCATATAAAAAGTATTCAACATCACGGAAGCATCATCCGCGAAAACAATGACATTGAGATAAGCCAGGATGATATTGACATCTTGAATAATAACATGTATAACCTGAATATGAGTCCCGGAGAAGAGATAATTGATGTGATTCCGCAGGAATATATAATTGATGCAGAGCAGGGTATAAAACAACCTATAGGTATGTTGGGGAATTCACTTGAAGCAAATTTTCATATAATTATCGGGCAAACCGCAGCAGCAAAAAATATTTATAAATGCGTAAGGAAAGCCGGCCTTGAAGTTGTTGACCTAATACTTGAGCCGATTGCTTCAGCCGAAGCCGTACTCGGCGAAGAAGAAAAAGAAGCAGGTGTGGTTTTGGTTGGTATTGGTGGTGGCACAACGGATATTGCTATTTTTCAGGATGGTATAATCAGGCATACTGCAGTTATACCTTTCGGGGGAGATATTATTACCGAAGATATTAAAGAAGGATGTACAATAATTATAAAACATGCTGAGGAACTTAAAGTAAAATTCGGTTCGGCACTGGCAAGCGAAAATAAAGAAGAAGAAATTGTGGCAATACCCGGATTAAGGGGAAGACCACCTAAAGAAATTACTTTAAAAAATCTTGCTAATATTATTCAGGCGAGGATGGAAGAGATTATTGAACATATTTATTACGAAATAAAAAATTCGGGATACGAAAAAAAATTGATTGCAGGAATTGTACTTACAGGTGGTGGTGCACAGTTAAAACATATTGCTCAACTTACTGAATTTATGACAGGAATGGATACAAGAATCGGCTATCCGAACGAACATCTTGCCAGCGAAGTACCCGAAGAAACAATAAGCCCAATGTATTCAACAGGTATTGGGTTGGTTATTGAGGGCACAGCAAGATATTTGAAAGAAAAAGAAAAAGAAATTTCGGTAAAAACGGGAACTAAAAAAACAAAAATTAAAACAAAAAGAGTTAAAAAAGAACAAAAGCCGATTAGTTTTTTAAAGCGAATGCAGGATTGGTTTGAAAAAGATGGTGTTGATTAGTTTTCGTGCAAATACTAAGTACTTGCCAGAAAACGTCAATTTCTTCGTTACGCTCGTGCAGAAACCAGTCATTTACAAAAGTAAACTCCTTATTTTCTGCACTTCGCAAGCCTCGAACTTGACGTTTTCTGACTAAGCACTCCAAAATACTGAGTTTTCGTGCAAATACTAATTAACACATAATTTGTTAATAAATAATAAATAAATAATATATTCTGAATAATTTATACTTTAATTTTAAGCATAAAAAATAAGTGATATGATTAAATTTGATTTGCCCAAAAATCAGTCGTCAATAATTAAGGTTATAGGAGTAGGTGGCGGTGGCAGTAATGCAGTAACACACATGTTTAACCAGGGTATTAAAGATGTGGATTTCATTCTTTGTAATACCGATGCCCAGGCAATGAATGTTAGTCCTGTTCCGACAAAAATCCAGCTTGGCAGTAAAGGATTAGGTGCCGGCTCAATTCCTTCGGTAGGAAAAGATGCTGCAATTGAAAAAATTGATGATATAAAAAATGTTTTGGAAAAAAATACCAAAATGTTATTTGTAACTGCCGGAATGGGAGGTGGAACCGGAACAGGAGCTGCTCCTGTAATTGCATCAGTGTCAAAAGAATTGGATATTTTAACGGTTGGTATTGTGACGATTCCTTTTTCTTTTGAAGGACGGAAACGAAGATTACAAGCCGAAGAAGGGATCGAAGAATTGCGAAAACATGTTGACACACTTTTGGTTATTTGTAATGATAAACTAAGGGAATTGCATGGCGACCTGAAGCTTTCGGATGCATTTCATCAGGCAGATAATATTTTAACCACAGCAGCCAAAGGTATTGCTGAAATAGTTACGGTTACAGGCTATATTAATGTTGATTTTGAAGATGTTAAAACTGTAATGAAAAACAGTGGAAAAGCTATAATGGGATCAGCAAATGCTGAAGGTGAAAACAGGTCGATAGAAGCTGTGAAAATTGCATTAACTTCACCATTATTAGATGATAACGAAATTGCAGGAGCAAGTGATATTTTATTGTATATCACCTCAGGAGTTGAAGAAATTTCAATGGACGAAGTAACGGAAATCACTGATTATATTCAACGGGAAGCCGGTATGAATGCTGAAATTATTTGGGGTAATGGAAACGATGAATCATTAGGAAATAAAATCGGTGTAACGATAATTGCAACAGGGTTCAATGCAGAAAGGAAATTGAAAAGCCTGGCAGAGAAAAAAACAGTTTATAATTTACATGATGATGTAAGAAAAGAAAAAAAATATGAATCTGAAGTTGTTGAAGAAAAGGATGAAAAAATCGAGCTGATTAAAAAAAAGGATAAAGAAATTGATATAAATCCATTAGTTAAAGAAGAATTATCCGAAGAAAGACAACCCCTGATATTTAGGGTAGGATCTGCTTCGGAAAAAACAAAAGAAACGAAAATTACCGAACCCACTTTGATGAAAAAAGATGTAATAGAAGAATCGGAAGTTGTTAGGTTTTTTAAAAAACCGCAAAGCTTATATATAGATAAAGAAATTCAGGAAAAAGAAATAAATGATATTGAGAAAAAATCACAGGAAAGAATAAAAAAACTAAAGGATTTAAGTGTTAAATTAAAATCTCCGGGTGGATTAGCCGAGCTTGAAAACGAACCTGCTTATTTAAGACGAAATGTTAAATTATCGGATACGAAACCTTCTTCCGAATCGGAAGTGTCGCGTTACACTTTATCAGAAGATGAAGATAACAATACCGAAATAAAATCAAATAATTCATTTTTGCATGATAATGTGGATTAATGAGTCTGTCTATAAACTAAGCATTTAGAACTTTAAAAAATAACAAATTACATCCCGAAAGCTTTCGGGACCAAAATACAAATAAATCTCAATATTCAAAAATTCAATGACCAAAACAGTTTCGGTCATCCATCCACCCATACGGGCGGACAAGTTTTGATCATTAATACTTCGAATTTATCCATCCATACGGACTTGCTTTGCTTCGTACGGACAAGTTTAGAAATTAGAAATTAGAAATTCGTAACCCGTAATCCGTAATTGTATATATAATATCCTTCTATATAGCTTCAGTATTAAAATTAATTTGAAAATAACATTGTAACTTTAAATAGAATAAACATGACTCTTGAGAAAACAATTAATAACGACATAAAAGCAGCAATGCTTGCAAGAGATAAGAAAAAATTAGAAGCATTGAGAGCTGTTAAATCTGCTTTATTATTAGCTAAAACCGGAAAAGATATTAGCGGAGGTGAGATTCCCGGGCAAGTTGAAATGTCAATTCTTCAAAAATTGGTAAAGCAGCGTAAAGAATCTGCCGGGATATTTAAATCGCAAAACCGGAATGATCTGGCTGAAGTTGAATTATTTCAGGTATCAATAATTGAAAAATATTTACCTGAACAAATCAGCGAAGAAGAACTTCATAAGATCATTGAAAAAATTATTTCCGAAACCGGTGCAAGCAGCATCAGGGAAATGGGCAAAGTTATGGGTATGGCTACAAAACAATTAGCCGGAAAAGCAGATAATAAAACTATTGCAGCAATAGTG
>JAUXFX010000242.1 GCA_030622635.1 Bacteroidota bacterium | reverse complement strand
CTTTTTCGTTACAGCAAATGCAATAACTATTATATATTAATAAATTATTAGACTAATAGATTTTTAATGGATCATCCCAAGTATTGCTGAAAAAACACAAATTTACTGGAAATTTGACTTTATTTTGCAAAACACCTACAACCTAAATGATTTTTTTAGTAGTTTGCGGATTTAAGGTATTAAAAAAAAATATTATGACAAAAAAATCAAAATTATTGGACCATGTAAGCCGGGTAATTCGTACGAAGCATTACAGATACAGCACCGAAAAAAGTTATGTTGATTGGATATATCGATACATTTATTTTCATGATAAACGACACCCAAAAGATATGGGAGCAAAAGAAATATCGGACTTCCTCACATTTCTCGCTGTCGAACGCAAAGTTTCAGCTTCAACTCAAAATCAGGCATTAAATGCAATAGTATTTTTGTACAGGGAAGTTTTAAAAATTCAATTAAAGAATTTTTCTTTTGAATATTCAAAAGTTGGGAAAGTAGTTCCTGTTGTTTTAAGCCGTAATGAAGTGAATGAAATATTAGTTCGGGATGGTAAAGGGAATAATGATAGATCAACGATTTTTCCTGACTTGCTTAAAGAACATTTGCAAATTCAAATAAGCAAGGCAAAAATAAGATTGAAAGAAAATTTATCAATAAATAATTTTCATGGTGCTTCAATACATGAAGCTCTTGAAAAAAAATATCCGAATATACCTAAAGAAATTGGATGGCAGTATGTTTTTCCGGCTAAAAAACCGGGAATTGATTCTCGATCAGGAAAACTAAAGCAACATTATCGTCACGAAAGTTTTTTGCAAAAAGCAGTTAAAACAGCAGTAGGAAAGGCTAAAATTGTTAAAAATGCTTCGTGTCATACTTTTCGCCACAGCTTTGCTACTCATCTGTTGGAAGATGGTTATGACATAAGGACAGTACAAGAATTACCCGGTCATAAAGATGTACGCACAACCATGAAATACACTCACGTTCTTAACCGAAACAAATTTAATGTAAGAAGTCCGCTGGACAACTTGGATTTGGTTTAAAAAATGAGATTAATGTTTTTCAATTCCTCTTAGCTTCCAACCAATAAATTTGTGAATTAAGTCTTCTCTATCGTTTCTCAGATATATTCAATGCATCACTAAAATCATTGCTTTTTATTACATGAAAATTATTTACTTTTATGGTTCTATGTAATCTATTAAGTAGATGCATAGTCAAAAACTAAAAAAAAAGAATAAAATGAAAAAAAATCTTATTACTGCTTTAGTTTTAGTATCAGGGATAATATTTATAACCCTGACAAGCAAAGCTCAAAGTGATTTCGGCAACGATTGGAAAAAGAGAAAAAACCTGCCTGTATTCTCAGAACCTGAAAATAAATCGGTTCAAGCAAATATTTATCAAAACGATAAAAAAGTACGGCTGACTTTTGTGCTGTCTGAAAAATCGAATGCAAAAAGTGTAAAATGCAAACTCAGTTTTGACCCGATGTATTTCTTTGTTATGGGCAAACCTGTTTTGGTTAATGACAAAACAAAGGAGAAAAAAGAAATTGATTATCAATTCAAAAATGAACAAATAATATTTGATGAAGTAATTGTTGACAATCGCCTTAAATATATTGAATTTGGGGTTGCTTCACGGAAATTAAGAAATATCGGGAAACTAACAATTGAAGATAAAATAAAACAGGCAAGAACTATCAGACGGATAAAACAAGAACTTGATAGTTGGTCGCCACTGGCAGCAAATCAAATAATTGCCCAACCGACTCTTAGACCGATAATTTCGCATGGCGGTTATGCTGTTGATGGAGTTAAAAAAGCTGTCATCTGGGCAAACAATACAAAACTTACCGGAAAATTTGAATTGATTGATGCTTTGAACAATGTCCAGCATCCAGCTCCGCAACCGGTTGTTTACACAGGCGATTTGATAGAAACAGGAAATCATATCTGGGGTGGAAATAATTACATTGCCGATTTCTCGGATTTCAAAAAAGAAGGACTTTATTTTGTCCGGCTGAAAGTAAATGAAACTAATGAATTATCCGATTCTTATGTTTTCCCGATAAAAAAAGATATTTATCTTGACCTTGCCCAAAAAGCTGCAAAATGGTTTTACTATCAGCGTTGCGGAACAGAAGTCCCCGGTTTTCATAAAGAATGTCATACCGAAGATATTGTAATAAAAACTGACGGAACAAAAGTTGACGTTTCAGGTGGCTGGCACGATGCAGGCGATTACGGCAAATGGATTGGCGGGGGAACTTCCGGTGTGCTTGCCCTTACAATTTTTCAAGAGCAATTTCAGGACGATTTCAAAAGCTCCGGTGTTCCCGAATTAACAGATGAAGCTGCATGGGAAGCAAGATATTTCTGCAAAGGATACTGGGATGGGGCTTTTCATCCGGGTTTTACAGGAAACTTTGAAAATGTATGTGAATGGCTCGGTGCTCCCGAATGTGAACCGCCAAGAATTGTTTTTGAAAAAGAAATGATAGAAAATAATTATGGACCGGTAAAATCCCCCGGAGTAAGTCTGACCGGTGCTTCGTTGGCACTAATTGCTCAACAGATAAAAGCTTATGACCAAGAATTTGCAAAAAAATGTATTGCTATTGCCGAGGATGCTTATAATATTGATTCCAAAGTTAAACTTGATGAAAATAGACTCAATTCATTTTTGGGACTTCAAACCGGTTTGCTTATGAGTGATGTTGAACTTTATAAAATCACAAAAGAAAAAAAGTATAAAGAAGATGCAAAAATCAGGATTAAAAATATTACAAAACAACAGATTAAAGGAAGGGAAGGATTTTTTCATCCTGACGAAGCAAAAAAATCAGAAGGACGGGCAGACTGCCGTTTTCAAATGCTTGCATTATACCAATATTATAAAGCATTCCCTGAAAGTGAATTGAATAAAGAAATAAAAAATACTTTCAAACGCTGGGCAGATTATATGATGAAATATGCCGATGTTTCAAGTTTCGGACTTATCGGTGGAGTAGCAAAAGATGGTACAATAAAAAGTTACAGGTATGTAGCCGGTGCTAACAGGCGCATTGGTGCAGTTGCATGGGGGCTTGCAACAGCAGCTATTTTATTGGATGAACCGAAATATTTGGAAGCAGCAGAACTCCAGTTGCAATGGATCATCGGATTTAATCCTGCTGATATTTCGATGATGGCAACTGTGGGGAAAGGTCCCGGCTGCTATCATCATCGTTACGCCTTTATGGAAGGTTGCGAAGATGGAATTGTTCCCGGTGGAATTCTGAATGGAATAATGCCAGGAAATGGAGAAACCATTGAAATTGGTGACATAACCAAGAACTTTATAATTGCAGAACTTCCACCCGAATATCCTATTATTGATAAAGGTGTTTGGGGATGGACTTTTGCCTATCTTACAAACGAATACTGGACAAGAAATAATTCATGGTTTGTGTTGGGTGCTATGCAGATTGAAAAAGCAATGAGGGAGTTAGAGTAGATTATTTATACTATACATCAAACAGGGTAAATCCATCCATACGGATACATACTTACTAACTTCGTGTCGTTTGCTTCATATGACTATAAGGAATCCGTATGGACGGACAAGTTTTGTGCATTTTGATTTGGTTTTTTTTAGTAGTAATTGTCCCGTTAGGGACTATATATTTATAGAAAATGAAATACATCCATAACAAAGTCCCGTAGGGACGTAAT
>JAUXFX010000038.1 GCA_030622635.1 Bacteroidota bacterium | reverse complement strand
ATTATTCTCAAGAAAAAGTGTATCAAACTTATAAGTTCCAAATTCTTTTATTAATTGAGCTTCGTTGTTTTGTATTTCAGAGAGAAGTTCATTTTGAAATGATTTTATAAAATTTTTATCCGAATATTTTTCAAGATAATGTATGTAACGGTATAAAAATGCAGTATCACCAAATAAATTAAAATTCAAGGTAACAGATGGTAAAGTACTAAAGAAATTACTATTGCCGTAAATCGGGTGTTTAATAAAATCAAACACACCCTTACCTATATAGCCATCAAACGCAATAGGTTCCAGTTTACAAAGCACCGGGTTATAATAAAATCGCTGATTGTGCCAGATAATGCCATGATAATATTTTAAAATATCCATCAATGCAAAATATTTAGCTAATTGGTCAATATTAAATATTTCCGAAGAATTTTTCAATTTGTTTTTATAGGCAAACATAAGGTTTTGTCCGATCAGAAATTGCTTATATAAATCCGTTGAAGAAATCACACGATTTTGCTTAAAAGAAACAATAACCGAAGCATCATAAAACGGAACTTCATATTCTGTTCCTGTGGCTATTCTTGTTTTATGATTCAACCAGAATTCTTTTTCCGTGAATTTTAAAATCGGACCTTCACGTCTGTTTTGCGATTCAACTAATTGTTTAAGGAAGTGTTCCTCATAAGCATAAATACCCAAACTTTTACCATTTAACATAACAGGTATAAATCCGTATCTTGTGGTTAATACATCTTCTTTTTCTAACAGTTTATATGCCATCCATTCTTTTTGGAAACCTCTTAAATGCGGATTAAGAACAGAAAATTCCCTCATTCCTTTCCATGAAAATTTTTTCCTGAATTTAATTCTGAACGACCACTTTTTACCAATAAGATGATTAAGCCAATCGCCTTTTAACCGGATTTTGGCATCCATTATTTTTTTTTCATGAAAAATTATTGCATTTACCCAGTCATCATCCGAAGATTCTAAAATGCCTGTTTGAAATGCTTTGAGCCGCTTGGCATATAATTTTTTTAAATCAAGTGTATCAATATAAATCCACAGAGCTTCCTGATTAAAAACCGGATAAATTTTCTCAGGTAACTGAACGATTTTTAAATCATCAAAATAAACAGTAGCAGAATCATTATTCCAAATATATATTTTCAAGTCTTCATTAAAGTTGGGTGGTACAAAGACATCTATTTTTAATAATTCCCAGCCGTTTTTATCTTTTTCAACCGGCTTGCGTTTAGCTAAATATATTTTATTATTAGTACTGTCTGAAACAACCAATATTCCATTGTTGCTCTCACTTTTCCTCCAAACGCTAACCTGATAGTAATCATCTGGTTGTACATTTTTTAAAGTAAGCATCATACCGTATGAATCAGGACATGACAACTTTATTGAATACCTGCCGGAATGTGCTTGTTCGTCTGATTGAGCATAACCACCTAAAATGAGATAATTAGTGTCTGAAGAAATTAAATATTTCCCTCCATTGGCGATTTGTTCTGCATCGCAAAATATTTCTACCGGCTTTAAGGTATTATTATCTTGTTTGCAGCTTTGTAAAAATGAAAAAAATAATATAATAAATGCAAAAAAAACAATGCTTGTATTAGCTTTATGCATATATGATGAAAAAATAGACATCATTTTAAAATATTAGTAAAAAAGGGGTTAGTATAATTCTTATTTGTTTTTATGCAAAAATACTATTAAATTTGTTTAATAATATTTTTCCTTCATTATCTTATAATAATTACGTTATGAACAAACTATATTTTTATCTGTTGGTATGTCTTTTTATATTATCAATTAAATGTTTTGGGCAGCAATTTCCCGGATTAATTTATGGTGGAGATAAAAATGAACAAGGTATTTCATTAGATATTACTCATGATAATGGTTATATTTTGCTTGGTAATACCAGAAGTGAAGGAGAAGGAAGTAATGATATATATTTGATTAAATTAAATAATTGGGGGCAAGTTGAATGGTCAGAAACATTTGGCTTGTGTTATTATGATTTTGGCTTATGGGTTGAACAGACTAATGATAATGGTTTTATATTAACTGGCTATAGACGGGGGTTTGGATATGTAGGAGAAGAGATTGTATTAATAAAAACAGACATGTATGGTGATGAAATATGGTCAAATTCCTATGGACATATTCACCAGGACCAGGGATTTTGTGTAAAAGAATTATCAGATAGTGGATTTATTTTGCTTGGTTATTCAAAAAGTTTTGAACCGAAGGGTGATTTTTATGTGGTAAGGGTTGATGCTGAAGGTAACAAATTATGGTCTCATAACTATGGTTCGGAATATGTTGATTATGGATTTGAAATTATTCCAACTAAAAATAATTGTTTTATAATGATTGGTTCAAAGGGTGGATTTTATAATATGGTTGAATGCGATTTTCATAGCCATGATGCAGATATATTAATTATTAAAATTGACGAATTTGGTAATGAATTATGGAGGAAAACGTATGGCGGTACAAGTCATGATTTCGGGATGTCAATAAAACCTTCAGGTGATAATGGATATTATTGTTTTGGTTCTACACAAAGCTATGGTGCAGGAAGTTTTGATGCATATTTACTAAAAATTGACAATGAAGGAAATGAGTTATGGTCTAAAACATACGGAGGAAATGACTTTGAATACGGGGCTTCAATGGATATTGGTATAGATGGGAGCCTCTATTTATTGGGAACCACAAATAGCTTTGTACAAAATAATTATCCTGATCTGTATTTAATTAAAACCAATCCTGATGGTGAAGAAATATGGAGTTTGGTATTTGGTGGAAATTATTCAGATTATGGTCATTGTGTAAAAGTAACATCTGATGGGGGCTGTGCAATGATAGGTGAAATAAAAAGCTATGACGAGGATAATAAAGATATGTATTTTGTAAAAGTTGATAGTTTAGGAAATTTTGAACTTTTTTCAAATATTGGAAGATTCAATTATGCACAAGATAATGTAACATTATACCCTAATCCAATGACGGATAAAGCTACAATAAAAATAGAAAATCAAATTGCTACAAATGGATTTAATCGATTTAATCTTCAAATTTATAATAGTCTTGGTCAATTAGTCAGAACAGTTGAAAATATTAATTCATCAAAATATCAACTGAAAAGAGATGGATTATCTTCCGGAACTTATGTTTATGTGATAAGAACTAATGAAAAAAAATCAAATAGATTCACTGGAAAATTCATTGTAAGATAAATTTTTTCTTTATTGAGTATTAACTAATGAATCTAAATTATGAAATTCCCATTCAAGATTTCTGTTAATTACGTCATATTCTAAAATCATGATATCATCCACAGGATTATCACTTAACCCGCAACCCATAAAATGGATACTGTCAACAGAAGGCATATAAAATCTTTGCCCGCCCATATCCCCAAGAATACATAATACTTCAATTCCCCTGTTTTTTACTTCAAGCAGAAGCGGATATACATCATTAACAAAAGTACTATTAACAGAATTACAATGAGCATTCCAATATATTAAGTCGCTTTGTGCATACGTATCCGGCGGTGGCAGATTTGGCACGTCTCTCCAGATACCGTGGTGCATTAATAATACCAGATGTGATGAATTTTGAATAGTATCACAAACATTTTCAATTATTTTAAATTGATTGTTCAAATTTTCGCAATCTGATGGTACAAGGCAAGTATTTAAAATTATTGTTGTAATTCCGTTTTGATAATGAGTAAAATAGGTTTCCCTGCCTGTAAATTCTTTAAGCCACTCAAAATTACAGTTGCGAGCATCATGGTTCCCTAATGCCCAGTATGTATTTGGATTAGATAAATCAAATAAACTGTCAATATATTGTATAGTAGAATATTTTAATAATGACTGAGAACAAACGTCTCCTCCAAGCCAGATACCATCATAGCCAGATAAATCTAATTGTTCAATCCTGGGATCAACTTTATCACCTAATGCATGGAAATCGTAAATATGTCCCATAAAAATATAATGCAGTGTATCTTTAGCTGAATCAGCATTTTGTGAAAAACACAAAATAGGAAAGAAACCCGCTAATTTTATAAAAAAAATAAAGATTATAAGAAATTTCATTTTCATTTTTTTATATTATTATTGGAATGAAGATTTCTAAATAATTAAAGTAATGAGAAAATCTTTTTATACTAAAACGCATAAACTTTATAATTCCCATCCAAGTTAACAGACTGGTTTTTTGCAATTTGGATTTGGATAAATTTGCAAATTCGTTTTCGTTCAGTTTAAAACTTTCTCTCAAACACTTCTACTTTTAAATCATCAATAAATACTTCATTTTTACCTCTGTGCCACAAATAAACATTAAGGTTGTCGTTTTTTGAACGAGGAAATGGAGTCATATAATCCATAGAGATTTTATTCCATTCATTTAGTTTCAAATTCAAATATTCAGTATTAACAGTTCTGTACTTATAATTAGCCCCCTTGTGTTGAAAAGTAACAACGAGAGTACTCGGATTTTCTTTTATATCAATAACCGGGTAAATATATACTGAAGCCCTTATCCAGACATGGTCTTTATCGGTAATATCCTTGTACTTTGCTGCTATACCTGTAGAAAAACAAAAATTACTATCAAGCACCATAGAATAACTACCCGAATGAGCTATTGAATCGGAATAATGTGGGTTATTATTATTGTTATCTTCAAAGCTAATAAAATCAAATATTCGTTTATTGTAATCTTCAGGATTTTTGAATTCTTCTTCATAGCTTTAAGAACGTTCTACAATCAGCAGTTTTTTATCTTCTTCTGATACTGAAGTCTTGCCAAATATTGTAAAATAATATGCCCTGGTCATTCTTGACGGATGCAAAACCCCATGTAGAATTTGCCAGGTTTGAAATAAATTTAAAATAATCAATAAACAAAATATAATATAAAAAACGGCTTTAATATACTTTTTTCGTTCATTAAGATATGTTATAAAATATCCTAATGGAAATACCAGAATAGCATAAGACTGAATTACATTTTTTTGACTAAAAGTTTCGCCGCCCCACCAGGTTGACCAGCTTGAAACTAAATATAGATTAACAATAAAAAATAAAAACAAAGGGAAAAATATAGACTTATTCCTTTTATACAGGAAATAAAATCCAATAATAGAAAAAATCAAAATCGGAGTATATAACAACCATCCTTTCCTAAAGCTGAATGTAAAACTAAAAATATATGGGTTTAGGAACTCAAATCCTTCACCTGCATTACCACCATAACTATAAAAGATAAATTTCCCTGTGTATAATTTATAATAAAATAGTTGTAAAAATCCTATAAATAAAATTATTAAAGCACATGTTATTATCTGATATTTTTTCTGTTTTATTAATTCTAATTTTTCTAAAAAGCTTGCCTTGTTTTTAATCCCCCATAAAACAGGAATAAGTATACAAATTATTTCCGGTGGCCTGCTTAAAGTAATTATTCCGATTATCAAACCTAAAAATATAACATATTTAAATTTATAAGTGTCATGCCATTTGATTGTTATCCAAATTAATAAAGCGTATAAAGTAAATAAATAATTATGATTCATAGCATTGGCTCCATAAAAAGCATTGTGATAAAAGAAATTGGTACCAATAACAAGAATAATCAAAACAACTGCTGTTACTTTTTCATTAAAGAATTTTAATAATAGCTTTCGCATTATAAATATTCCAATAATTGTAACTATTATATTCTCAATAAACACTGAATATTGATATGGAGATGAAAATCCGTCGGCAGTATAGCCACCGGTTAAAGCTATTAAATGACCAATAAAAAAAGCAGGAGAATACAAAATTGCCATTCCCATTTGGTATCTCATTACCCATTCTCCGGATGGTAATTGAACTGCCTGATAAAATGTTGCAGAACTGTTGTATTGTTCAACTATATTGTGAATAATAGATATATCATTTAAACCCAGGTCATTATAAATGAACAAACATGGCAGGTATAAATAATAACCGAATACATCCCACGAAAGTATATTGGCAGGTATATATAAAAAATTAAATATTACAATTATCAGGCTTAAAAATATTGCGATATATAAAGACGTTTTTCTTTTATTCATAAACCATATTAATTTTGAATTAAACTTTCATACTTTTGGATTGAGCCAACTATGAGTAAAAAACTTTTAATTATTTTTGAAGCTTTACATTTTCTCATAATTATTTTATTATTATCAGCCTTTTAATCATAATTAATCTGCGTGAAACTTGTCCGTATGGATCAGCGTCTTGCAATTAACTTACGTATTTATGGTAATATTAGTTTTTTGTATTAATATAAATTTTTGATTTTATTAATCCTATTTTATTTAAAAAATATTTAAACGAAACACCCAAAACCCCCAGGGCATAAATCGTACTGTCTTTTAAATTTATTGATGATGCGTCTTTAAAATATTTTGTAGGGCAGGTTATTTCTGCAATTTCGTATCCTGCATAAAGTATTTGAGATAACATTTGGTTATCAAAAACAAAATTATCGGAATTAATATTGTAATTAATTTCTTCAAGAACTTTTCGTGAAAACGCCCGGTAGCCGGTATGGTATTCAGACATTTTCTTATTCATAACAATATTTTGAATAAAAGTAAGAAAACGGTTTGATATATATTTTATCAAAGGCATTCCGCCTTTTAATGCACCTTTACCTAAAATTCGTGAACCTAACACAACCTGATAAATATCATTAGCAATAATATATGCCATTGAATGAATAAGCTTAGGTGTGTATTGATAATCGGGATGAAGCATGATTATAATATCACCACTAATTTCCAATGCCTTATTATAACAGGATTTTTGGTTGCCACCGTATCCTTTATTAACATCATGCTTAATGATATGCTTTATTCCTATTTCTTTGGCAACTTTAACTGTATTATCCAGACTTTTATCATCCACTAAAATTACATCATCAATTATGTCAAAGGGAATTTCCTTGTAAGTTTGCCTGAGTGTACTTTCAGCATTGTAAGCCGGTAAAACAACCACAATCTTTTTATTAAAAATCATTCTTTAGTAAGATTATAAGTTTGATTCTGCAAAATTAATTAAATTTGGCAATTCTTTATAAAGGCATAAATGATATTACAAAAATTTTATATACAGACAATTAAATTATTTAACAGCAAAAAAATATTTTTTTACAATCCGAAATATTCAAAATGGATATTTTTATTGCTGCTAATTCTTGTCTCATTATTTTATCAATATCATAAAATATTATTTCTCAGGCCTCAGGGACTTCATCAGTGGAGGCAAGCTGATTGTATATCATTCACGATGAATTATTATAAAGAAGGGATGCATTTCTTTAAACCTTCCATTCACAATCTTATTAGTGATAATAGCACCAGTGGTCTGACAATGGGAGAATTTCCTGCTTTGTATTATTTTAATGCTTTGTTATGGAAAATTTTTGGCCCGCATGAATTTATTAGTCGCCTTGTAAATATGTTAATTACATTTTTAGGATTATTTGCTTTATTTAAAATTTTTGAAGATGTCTTAAAAGATTCTTTTTGGGCAATAGGCTTATCATTATTATTTTTCACTTCTCCAATGTATGTTTATTATTCAAGCAATTTTCTCACAAATGCTCCAGCTTTCAGTTTAGTGTTAATTGCATGGTATTTTTTCTATCAATTTTTCAAAAACGAGAAACTAATATGGTTATTCGTTTCTTTAATGATTTTCCTTTTAGCTGCATTGTTAAAAATAACTGCTGTAATTAGTTTTATTTTGTTATTAATTTTATTTTTTATTGAGTTATTTAAGCTTTATAAATTTAAAAACGGGAGAAAAATATTTAATAAACCACAAATTCAATTTATTCCTTTTATAATTGTATTAATTGGAATTGCTGGCTGGTATTATTATACAAGTATTTTCAATAATATTCACGGAGGAAAATATACTTTTAATGACCTCTGGCCATTATGGAGAATGGATGCGCAGGAAATCAAAATTACACTTGAAGGAATCTCAAAGATATGGATTTATGAATATTTCAATAGAACAATATTATACATAGCATTAGTATTATTTATTGTGAATTTGTTTTTATACAAGAAAATCAACAAATTTTTATGGATATCAACACTTGTTATATTCACAGGAGTTTTTCTATATCTTATTTTTTGGTTCAATGCTTTAAAAAATCATGATTATTATCTAATCAATTTATTAATTCTTTTAGTTTCAATTTTTCTTAGTTTCTTTTGTTATTTAAGGAAAAACCATTTTAAAGTTTTTAATTCACTGATATTTAAATTTGTTTTTTTAGTCTTTCTTATAAGCAATATCGGCTATTGTGAAGAACATATCAGTGGAAGGTTTTCAGGATGGATGAATAAATGGCATTTACAGCGCTTTCAAGCACTTGAAACAATTACTCCTTATCTTAGATCTTTGGGTATTGATAGAACAGATAAAGTTATAAGTATTCCCGATATAAGTTTTAATATTACTTTGTATTTGATGGATCAAAAAGGATGGACGGATTATGGAGATGTTAATTTAAACCGGGGTGAAAAAATCGCAAAAAAAATAAAAGCAGGTGCTGAATACCTGATAATAAATGATTCGACTATTTATAAAAAAGACAATATTCAACCTTATATAAAAAATAAAATCGGAAGTTATAAAAATATAGATATTTACGATTTGCGAAACTTATAAATATGAAAATAAAAAAACTGTCAATTTTAATACCTGTTTACAATGAGGCGGAAACAATTCCGGTAATACTTGACAAAATCAAGGAGGTTAAGCTAACCGGTGGTATAAAAAAAGAAATTATTATTGTGAATGACGGTTCTACCGATAAATCCGAAGATGTTACAAATGAATACATTGATTCTTATATTGATCAGGATATTAAATTATTCAATCAAGAAACTAACCAGGGAAAAGGGGCAGCAATACAAAAAGGGATAGAATTAGCTACCGGCGACTTTCTGATTATTCAGGATGCGGACCTTGAATATGACCCGAACGAATATAATAAACTGTTAAAACCTGTAATTAACGGATTTGCAGATGTTGTTTACGGGTCGCGCTTTATGGGTGGAAGCCCGCACCGCATTTTATTTTTCTGGCATTCAATCGGTAATAAATTCCTTACATTCTTATCAAACTTGTTTTCCAACCTGAATCTAACAGATATGGAAACATGTTATAAACTTTTCAGGACTGATATTCTGAAAAAAATATTATTAAAAGAAAAACGTTTCGGGTTTGAGCCGGAAATCACTTCAAAAATTTCCCGTTATCCAAATATCAGGATTTATGAAGTTGGAATCTCATATTATGGAAGAGTTTATAAGGAAGGAAAAAAGATTAAAGCAATAGATGGTTTCAAGGCAATATTTTGTATTTTGAAATATAATTTATTCGACAGAAAAGTACTAAAATAACGTGAGTTCGGGATTAGTTTCTTTATATATTTTTTTAATCACAAAAAATCTGCGTTTATCAGCGTCAAAATCAATAAAATAGCTTTTAAGAAATTAAAATGACGAATTCACATTAAAATAATTATTCTCCACCTTTGTTATTTTTCATCCATATTGCATCCTGTCGTATCATTTCATCCAGACTAATATTTTTTTTCTTTGCTTTCTTTGCGATTTTTGCAATCCATTTAGGACTACTTCGGATTAAATCTTCGTAATATGCAGTTTCTTTGTCTGTTGAATATAATTCAAAAGCTATATCAATAAAGCCAAAAGCAAATTTATGTAAATTGATTTCCGAAGCTAACAAAAATATAAAATCCTGGCTTTCTATTTCCTTTTTTACATTAAGTTCATCTACTTTTTTTGGTTCTGAATACTCTTTATTATGTGCCATTTTATTGTAATACCAAAATGAATTATTCCCAAAAAGTTGAGTAGCCATACCCGACCCGAAAATATTCCAGTAATAACTATCGGCAATAGTGATAACATTGGGACGTGTTTGATTAGGATTTTTTTCAAAAAGCAATTTAGGATAAGCCATTTTTTGATGAGGAATTGTAAATAACAGATTCATCCCATCAGCAATATCATAATCAGTATCACGAAGGTCTTTAGTAACTTCAATAGTATCCCATGTAATATCAAGCATTTTAATATTTTGCGATTTTTCCATATATTTTTTTAAGGAATCAACTGCAATTGCTACTCCATATAAGCTCCAGTGAATACCGCATTTCGGAACCAAAAGATATCTTGAAGTATCTTTCATTTGTATAAAATAATCATTAAAGTCAATATGATTTATTCCTTCTTCTATACATCGTTTAGTATAATAATCGTAGTTAGAAATTGTTTTTTCAGACGGATTATATTTATCCGGAATATATTCGGGATAAAAACTTGCTTTTCCGGGTGCAAAAATCAAAACAAGCTTAACTCCAATTTTCCGAAGTGTATCCTGTAAAAATTTAACTTTTTCGATTTTATTATCAATTTTTTCTTTCCCGATAAAATCTTTACCTAAATATGCGGTTATATAATTTTTTTCATATAAATAATTTCTCTTTCCGATAGTCACCCAGTTAGCTAAAGCAGTATCGTAAACTGAAAAAGCAATTTGGTTATTAACCCGTATAAAAAACGGTCTGAAGCCAATATTCTGTTCAAGATAATCATTGTATTTATTTTGAAATTCTCCTGAATAATACGCTGAGAAACTAAATTCGGGTTCTTCCAATTTTTTGAAAGAACCTTTCAGAGGGTTAATTTTAAAAATATCAAACTGTTCCTGAATAAACGGCAGGATTAACAATATCAGGATTATGCTAAAGATTATATTTTTTATTTTTTTCTGCATTTGTTATTAAAATCTAAAATATATAAACGGATTAAATCCTGATGATGTAATTGATCCTATACTAATTACTGATAAAATCAAGGCTATTGAAATTATAATTATATAGCCTGTAATAGTTTTATTTTTAGTAAAAAGTTTCATTTGCCAATTTTCAACTCCTTTAATTACTGCAAAAAATGAAAAGAATATCGCAACACATAAAATAATTATGAATTGCCGGTTTAAATATATTCCTGTATCACTGAAATTAAACTCAAACATTTTCCTTATAAACACCAAAGTATGCGATAAATTTTCCGACCTGAATAAAACCCACCCGATTAATGTAATAATAAATGTAATAATAATGCTTGGATACTTACCGATAAATTTAAAGAATTTCAGCAGGAACAGCCTGTCCAGTATTAAAAAAAGTCCATGAAAAGCGCCCCATATTATAAAGGTCCATGCTGCTCCGTGCCATAAACCTGAGATAAGAAAGACAATCCATAAATTAAAATATAGTCTTCTTTTAGTAGCAACTCTATTACCACCAAGAGGGATATAAAGATAATCTTTCATCCAGCGGCTAAGTGTTAAATGCCATCTTCTCCAGAATTCCGTAATACTTTGAGAAATATATGGATTGTTAAAATTTTCGGGAAAAGAAAATCCAATCATCTTACCTATTCCTATTGCCATATCTGAATATCCGGCAAAATCAAAATATATTTGAAAAGCATAAGCAATTACTCCTATCCAGGCAATCGGCATAGTCATATCATCTGCATTCATAGCAAAAATCCTGTCAGCTTCCGCACCCATAACATTAGCAATTAAAACTTTTTTTGCCAGACCGATAGCAAACCTGAAAAATCCAAGCAGTTTATTATCAATAGTTTCAAACTTTCTACGGTCCTCAATCCTGTCGGCAATTTCATTAAATCTTACAATCGGACCGGCTATAAGTTGGGGAAACATCAATATGTATAGAGCATAATCAGTGACTTTTTTTAACGGGGTATGAACTTTCCTGTAAACATCAACCGAATAGGTTAATTTTTGAAATGTAAAAAATGATATACCAATTGGTAGTATAACTTTCACCCATTGAATATGATTGAATCCGAAATATCCTAATATTTCATTTGCATTTTCAATAAAAAAATTAGCATATTTAAAATAAGCGAGTAATCCAATATTAAGAATAATGGAAAGTGAAAGAAATATTCGTTTGTTTTTTCCGGAAGATTTTGCTAATAAATTTACAATGTAATAATCAATAGCAATTGAGCCGAGTACAATAAAAATAAAATCAGGTGCACCCCATGAATAAAAGAAAATACTTGCAATTAAAGCAAACAGGTTTTTGTATTTCCAGTCAAGGAAATAATAAACTATAAGGAAAACCGGAAGGAAATAAAGTAAAAATAAACTGCTGCTAAAAACCATGGCTCTTTAAAATAAAGATATATTAAAACACATCATCACTTTCTAACTCATTGTATAAACCATGATTCTTATTCAATTTTTCACAGTCAAATTCAATATCCATTTCATGTAAAGGTTTTTCAAAATCACCCATACTGATACCCAATGATTTATCTTCATAAATTTTTTGCATATACAGAGCCCATATTGGCAGAGCCATATTAGCACCCTGACCTAATGTTATATTTCTGAAATGGACACTTCTGTCTTCACAACCTACCCATATCCCTGTAGTAAGGTCTGGTGTTATTCCCATAAACCATCCATCCGACTGATTATTTGTTGTACCTGTTTTACCAGCAATAGGATTATTATACCCATATTTCAACCGCAATCTAATACCTGTACCATACTGAACCACACCTTTTAGAAGCTCAAGCATAAGATATGCGGTTTTTTCGTTCATTGCTTCAACTTTTTCAGGAACAAATCTTTCAATAATATTCCCGTGATTATCTTCAATTCTTGTAATAAAAATAGGTTCTACATACACGCCTTTATTTGCAAAAGTGTTCATAGCACCAACCATTTCATACAGTGAAAGATCAGCTGAACCGAGAGCAATTGAATACACAGGAGGAATAAAGCTTGTAACACCCATTTTACGGGCAATTTTAATAACTGATTGCGGAGAATATCTTTTAATCAAATGACCTGATATCCAGTTATTTGATGTTGCCAGTGCATATTTTAATGCTATTTCTTCTCCTAATTTTTTCTTTGAAGCATTTCTGGGCTCCCATGTATCTCCTGTTATAAGTTCAATAATCGGCTGTACATTCGGCAGTTTACTGCATGGTGTTAATTCTCCTTCCTGCATGGCAAGAGTATAAAGAAAAGGCTTAAATGTTGAACCTACCTGACGTTTCCCAAGTTTTACATGATCATATTTAAAATAGTTATAATCAATACCACCAACATAAGCCCTTACGAATCCCGTATGTGGCTCCATTGACATTAAACCTGCCAAAAGATAATATTTATAATACCTTATTGAATCCATTGGGGTCATTACTGTGTCAATTGCACTATCCCACGAAAAAACGGTCATATCAACAGGAGTATTAAATGACAGTTTGATTGAATCAATAGGAACTTCGGCATTTCTCAGTTTTCTGTATCTTTCGGAACGTCGCATGGCTAAATTCATAACTTTTTCAACTTCTACTTCCACAGAATCACTTTCAAAAACAAATGGAGCATTTGTATAACCCTTCCAATGTTCAAAAAAAGCCGGTTGTAAATCCAGCGACAAATGCTCCCGAACGGATTCTTCGGCATATTGCTGCATTTTGGAATTTAATGTAGTATAAATTTTTAATCCATCTTTGTAAAGATCATAAGATGTTCCATCGGCCTTATAATGGCTACTACACCATTTTTTTAATTCGCTTCTTAAAAATTCCCTGAAATATTGTGCTTGCCCACGTGTATGGTCTAAAATTCCAAAATTTGACATATCAATAGTAATCAGGCTAATGGAATCATATACGGTTTCGCTAATATATCCGTATTTTTTCATTTGGCTCAATACAAGATTTCTTTTTTTAAAAGACCTTTCGGGATTCCTGACAGGGCTATATCGTGTTGGTGCATTCACAACACCAACCATCAGGGCTGCTTCCTCTAGATTAAGTGAATCAGGAGTTTTATTAAAGAATGTTTTTGCAGCAGCTTTAATGCCATGAGATTGGCTTCCAAACGGGACAGTATTAAAGTACATGGCAATTATTTCTTCTTTTGAATAATTACGTTCAAGTTTTGTAGCTGTAATCCATTCTTTAAATTTTGCTATTGAAAGATCAAGTATTGAAGGGTTTCTTTTTCGAGGGAAAAGGTTTTTTGCAAGTTGTTGAGTAACAGTGCTCCCGCCGCCTCTTGTATTACCGCTTAATACTCCTATAACAACTCTAACCAAGGCTTTGCCGTCAATTCCCGAATGTTCATCAAATCTAATATCTTCGGCTGCAATAAGTGCATTTATAAGATTTGGCGATAAATCCCTGAAATGGATATTCGAACGATTTTCAATATAATATGTGCCTAAAAGTTTTCCATCAGCCGAATAAATTTCGGAAGCTAAATTACTTTTGGGATTTTCAAGTTCTTCAAAAGTAGGCATCTTTCCAAACCACTCGTTTGCGATGCCAATAAAAATTAAGACTATTGAAAAAATAAATAATAAATAAATTATCCAAAACTTAAGGATGTAATTAAAAGAAAAATATTTATTTTTTTTAGTCATTTTTTACAAACTGAATAGTTACTATTATTCTTTTTCTTTTTCTATTCTTATTCCTACATCTTCAATCCCCTGCAG
The DNA here is from genome assembly GCA_030622635.1 of Bacteroidota bacterium. Classification (GTDB taxonomy): domain Bacteria; phylum Bacteroidota; class Bacteroidia; order Bacteroidales; family JADFUO01; genus JADFUO01. Next base: position 5,758 of record JAUXFX010000038.1, on the reverse strand, counting down.
ATTATCAACACGCATTGCCTGTTCCAGTTTAAATTTATAGTTACCTGCTTGCGGGAATTTTATTTTGTTCTTTAATAAAATGCTGTTGCTTTTTATATCACCTAAGCCGCTGCCCAGCCATCTTCCGTCAATAGAAGCAAGGATACATTCAATAGTATCACGGGCTCTGCGACCATCGGGAAACTGTGTATTTAAAAAGAAATAGATATTTCTGAATTTATAATCAGTTGAATTTCTGATGTTAATAAAATATTTATACAATGAAGTTGTATCGGTTATTTCAACTTCAAATTCCAAAACATCATTTTTATTCCATTCCTTGCCAACAGTCAAGTACACGTCGTAAACCGTATTTGAATCACAGGAGGCAAATACTAAAATTAAGAGAAGGGAAATTATATAAAATTTATTTAGGTTATTAAAATCCATATTAAACTTTGCTTTTTTTATTAAAGCATTATTCCTGAATTTATTGTATAACTGTCCCGGATAATTTGTATCCATTCAGGTATTCGCCTTATAAAATGATGCCTGCGGCAAAACGTCAAACAAATTAACATTAATCAAACCTGTACAAATCTTCCTTTCCAACTGAATTTTCGTAATTAGTTTTCCGTTCCTTCACGTATGCAAAATCTTCTAATTTTTCAGGAAATATTTTTTTTGCATTATCTTCAATTATCTGCTGAACTTTTTCAATCGGTATTGCCAACATATTTGATTCATCATTAACATATGAATACCACATGACTTTTTTAAAAATATCAGTTTTTTGATAAACAGCTTCTCCTTTTTTTGTTTTTAAAATAATCTCATTATTCGGAAATTTTTTAAAAGTATCAATATAATTATCGTTTTCAAAATTCAGGCAACATTTTAATTTTCCGCATTGTCCTGCTAATTTTTGAGGATTAAGTGAAAGTTGTTGTGTTCGGGCTGTATTTGTAGAAACTGATTTGAAATTCCAAAGCCATGTTGAGCAACACAGTTCTCTACCGCAGGAGCCTGTTCCACCGATGCGGCTTGCTTCCTGCCTTACACCTATTTGCCGCATTTCAATTCTGACTTTAAATTCTTCAGCAAGTAATTTTATAAGTTCCCTGAAATCTACGCGTTCTTCTGCTGTATAATAAAAAATTGCTTTTGTATTATCACCCTGATATTCTACATCATTTATTTTCATCTCAAGAGAAAGATCATTTGCAATTTCTCTTGATTTATATATAGAAAAGTCTTCAGATTCAACTGCTGTTTTCCATTTTTCAATATCTGTAGCACGAGCCCTGCGATAAACTTTCTTCAAATTTTCATTATCAGTGCTGATATTCTTTTTTTTCATTTGTAATCTCACTGCTTCACCTGTCATGGAAATAATACCGATATCATGTCCGGGAGAAGCTTCAACAGCTATAATGTCACCTTCATTCAATTCCATTCCCTCAGAAAAACTAAAAAAATCTTTTCGACTGTTTTTAAAACGCGCTTCTACATAATTAAATTTTTTTTGATTTTTCGGAAGTTCAATATTTTTTAACCAATCATTATCATCTAACTTACAACAAGAATGTTGAAATATATTTTCATTCTTATTATAAGTATCGGGAAGCTCGCTACAACCTCGAGATAAAAACGGATTTGGATTATTTTTTATATCATCTTTCATTTACCAGTGTTTTGGATTGCAAATTTACAAAATTTTACTGTGATTAGTCATGTTTATTTTTTAAAAAGCTTAGTTGCAGTAATTGACAAATCCATGAATACAATTGACGGGTTTGCATTTCTTTCAATATGAAAGAGGGCTTTGTTAAACTCTTCTGAAAATCTTATTCCGTTAGCAGGATTTATAAAAGGTGATATTTTTTGAGTAAACTCTAATTCTTCATCGTTAAGCTTAACCAAATCTTTATTTTCATAATTTATCAATAAAATTTCCCTGATAATTTTTAAAGAAAAAGCTAAAAAACTTTTTTGATTTTCTCTGCCTGTTTTTGCTATTTCGCTAACAAATTTATGAATATCAATAAAATTATTTTGGAAACATAAACGCATCCATTTTCTTAAATTTTCAAAATTATCTTTTTCTTCCTCATTTTTATGAATATTTATTAATGCTTCCTTATAGCTTCCTCTTGAAAAATTAACTATTCTTTGTGCTTTTTCTTCGGTGCAATTCAATTTTTTCAGAAAAACTTCTTTTAAATCCTTATTGGAAATTTTGGGTATCTTTACTAACTGAGTTCTGGATATAATGGTTTTAATGATTTGATCATGATTTTCTGAAACCAATATAAACAGGGTTTTTTCCGGTGGTTCTTCAAGTATTTTAAGGATTTTGGGAGCAGCAGAATAATATAATTTTTCCACCATCCAAATTATCATCACTTTATATTCGGCTTCATAGGGTTTGTAACTTAATGTTTTTATTATCTCATTACAATCATCTTTATTAATTATGCCCTGTTTATTCTCAATACCGATTTTTCCATACCATTCGTTTAAATTGATATAATAATCATTCTGTATCAACAATTCTCTCCATTTATTAATAAAGCTTTTACTTTGTGGTTTTTTAGGTACATCTTTAGTGTTAGACACAGGATAAATAAAGTGTAAATCGGGATGGATCAACTTGTTATACTTAATACATGAGGGGCAAACCCCACATGAATCACCGTTAATCTTATTTTTGCAGTTTATAAACTGGGCATAAGCAATTGCGAGAGCAAGCTTACCCGAACCGTCAGGTCCGAAAAATAATTGTGCATGACTAACACGACTGTCTTTTACTGTTTGTATAAGCTTTTGCTTAATATTGTCTTGTCCGATAATTTCTCTAAAAAGCATATCTTTTAAAAATGTCAGGAAATGTCAAAGATATGTAAAATTTTTATTTAATATTGTATTGAAAATTTAAAGTAAAAAATATTATGGGAGTTACAAGAATATTTGACCTATTACCCTATTATAAAGAGAAATTTAAATCTAAGGATGACACTTTAGCAGGAAAAGAAAAAGGCAAATGGGTGAAATACAGCATTGACCAATACATTAAAACTGCAAACAATATTAGTTATGGTTTTCTGAAATTAGGAGTAAAAAAAGGTGATAAGATTGCGACTATTGCAAATAACCGCCCTGAATGGAACTTTATTGATATGGGGGTGCTTCAGATCGGTGCTGTTCACGTACCTATTTACCCGACAATCAGTGAATCGGATTATAAGTATATTTTAAATCATGCTGAAGTAAAATATGTTTTTGTTTCAGGAAAGGAATTATTAAATAAAATTGAACACATTTTGCCTGAAATTCCGTCAATAAAAGGACTTTATACTTTTAATGATATTGAGGATGTAAAACATTTAAATGAATTGATAGAACTGGGCAAACAAAATTCCGTTCCGGAAAAGTTAGAAGAACTAAAGGAAGGCATTAATAAAGATGATATTGCCACTTTGATTTATACTTCAGGTACTACAGGGAAGCCAAAAGGTGTATTATTGTCGCATGATAATTTAATCAATAATGTGTTAAATGTATATCATATATTTCCTATTGATGAAACTTCCAGAGCACTTAGTTACCTTCCCCTCAGCCATGTATATGAAAGAACAAATCTCTATGTTTATCATATAAAGGGTCTGTCAATCTATTATGCTGAAAGTTTGGGAACAATAGGAGATAATATCAGGGAAGTTCAGCCCGAAATCCTTACAACTGTTCCACGTTTGCTTGAAAAGGTTTATGACAAAATCCTTGCAAAAGGCAGAAAGCTCAAGGGTTTTAAAAAGAATATCTTTTTCTGGGCTGTAAATTTGGGGTTAAAGTATGAACTTGATGGTGCTAACGGCTGGTGGTATGAGTTTCAATTGAAAATTGCAGATAAGTTGGTTTTCAAAAAATGGAGAGAAGCTCTCGGCGGGAAACTTAAAACTATAGTGTCAGGTGGTGCTGCATTACAGCCACGTTTGAACAGATCATACACAGCAGCCGGTATTCCGGTTCTGGAAGGTTATGGACTAACTGAAACTTCTCCTGTAATATCAGTAAATCATTTTGGTAAAAACGGAAGAAAATTCGGTACTGTGGGGCCTCCGTTAAAAGATGTGCAGGTTAGAATTGCTGAAGACGGCGAAATACTTTGCAAAGGACCTAATGTAATGAAGGGCTACTATAAAGAACCGGAATTAACTAAAGAAGCAATTGATAAAGACGGATGGTTTCATACAGGTGATATCGGCAGGATTGAACCCGAAGGACAACTGAAAATTACCGGACGTAAAAAATCAATGTTCAAAACAGCAATGGGCAAATACATCAGCCCTGAACTTATTGAAAATAAATTTAAAGAATCATCTTTTGTTGATAGCATTGTTGTTTTAGGTGAAAATCAAAAATTTGCTGCAGCGTTGATTGTACCTGATTTTGATTATTTAAAATCATGGTGTACTGTAAAGGATATTAAATATACTTCCAACAAAGAAATGATTGAACTCCCAAGGATAAAAAAACGTATTCAGAAGGAAATTGATAATTATAATAAATCTTTCGGGAAAACCGAACAGATAATGAAATTTGAACTAATGGATGCTCTATGGTCAATTGAAACGGGTGAGTTAACGGCTAACATGAAATTAAAAAGGGATTTTATCTGTAAAAAATATAAAACACAAGTTGACAAATTATTTAACATAAAAAGCGATGACTAAAATTACAAGGATATTTGATCTGTTAGATCAGTACAAAGAAAAATATTATTCAAAAAAAGATGCTTTGGGTTTTAAATCTAACAATGTTTGGAATACATATTCATCTGAAGATTATCTCAATTATGTCAACAATTTCAGCTTCGGCTTATTAAAACTCGGAGTAAAAAAATGCGATAAAATTGCCACAATAATGCTTAACAGCCCTGAATGGAATTTTATTGACATGAGCCTGTTACAAATCGGGGCTATTCAGGTGCCTATATATCCGACAGTAAGTGAAGCTAACTACAAATTTATCTTTTATGATGCAGAAATTAAATATGTTTTTGTTTCAAATAATGAAATTTACCAGAGAATAAAACCGGTATTGAAAGATGCTCCCACTATAAAAGACGTATATTCCATTGAGAAAATTTCAGGTGTAAAAAACTGGCAGGAAATTTTAACATTAGGGAAAAATAATGTTTCGGAAAATTTAGAGACAATTAAATCTTCAATTTCTCCAAACGACATTGCAACAATCATTTATACTTCGGGTACTACAGGAACACCGAAAGGAGTTATGCTTTCGCATAATAATTTTATCAGTAATTTTTTAGCAGCAGCAACCATCCCTGATTTTGATATGACTGACAGGACATTGAGCTTTTTACCGCTTTGTCATGTTTACGAACGTATGCTGAATTACATGTACCAGTATTTTGGTATGTCAATTTACTATGCAGAGAGTATTGATAATCTGGGAAAGAATATCAGGGAAGTGAAGCCACATACTTTTGGTGCTGTTCCAAGAGTTCTGGAAAAGACCTATGACAAAATAGTTAGAAAAGGCAGAGGTCTGAAAGGAATAAAAAAGATAATATTTTTCTGGGCGTTGAATTTGGGACACCGCTACGAAATAAATAAGGCAAACGGATGGTGGTACGAATTTAAGCTGAAAATAGCTAATTTACTGGTGTTCAGCAAATGGAGGCTGGCTCTTGGAAATAATATAAAATTGATAGTTTCGGGAGGAGCAACCTTACAACCCAGACTTGCAAGAGTAT
>JAUXFX010000173.1 GCA_030622635.1 Bacteroidota bacterium | reverse complement strand
GTAATTATTTAGGTGGTGTAAAGATAAAAAATTCAGAGTTATTAACAATGCTTCAATTAAAAAAATGAAATGAGGATAAGTTTTTCATAAATCTGAAGCAAAGTATTAGCTCTATCAAAGTTTTATAATAATTATATCTTGCAGTTTATAAGCAAATTAAGAAACACAAATATAAAATTTCAGAAAAGCAATTCTGCCATAAAATTTTATTTTACAAAATTTCGTTTCTGAAATTTGAAAATAGAAGGTTATTAACAATTTTACTGTATAGAATTGTATAAGTATGTCTTTAAAAACCTGACATTTAACAACTATCCGGGGTATATTTGCAAGAAAAAAGTTTTGGATAAAGACAAGGAACTACAGGACTTAATTAATACGGTTAATAGATTGACCTTGCGAGTCTGTCAATTGGAACGATTCGAAGAAGAAAATAAAATTCTACGTCAAGAAAATGCTACACTCAAGGTTGAAAATTTAGAACTAAAAACTCGCTTAAACAGCAATAGTAGAAATAGTAGCAAGCCCCCATCAAGTGATGGATATAGAAAAAAGCCTGCGTTTCCCCAAAAGAAAAACGGCAAACAAGGAGGCCAAAAAGGTCATAAAGGCCACACTTTACAACAAGTTGCTGATCCTGATATAATGATAAAATGTAATCCTGATAAATGTAATTGTGGACATAAGTTCACAAAAGATCAGTTGGTATTATCAGAAACTCGCCAAGTTTTTGATTTGCCGAAACCACGATTAGAAGTTACAGAATACCAAATCCATAAAGCAACATGTCCTGTTTGCGGTAAAACATATAAAGGGATTGCACCTGTTAATGCTCCTGTTCAATATGGCAATAAAGTAAAAGCTTATGCAGTACTTTTAAATTCGCATTATAAGATTCCATTCAAAAAAGTACAGTTATTATTCAACGATTTATTTGGCTATTCAATAAACGAATCAACTGTTTATTCTGCTGGTAGGCGGTGTTATGAAAAACTTAAAAAGACAGAAGAAATAATAAAATCAAAAATCGCTGAAAGTAATGTAGTCCATGCTGATGAAACCGGTCTTCGTGTAAAAGGGAAATTACACTGGCTACATACAGCATCTTCATTGCTTTTTACATATCTTTTTGTGCATGAAAAACGAGGAGGAATAGCATTAACAAGTGATAAATCAATATTAGACAAAATCATTGGCTGGCTTGTTCATGATTGTTGGAGTAGCTATTTTAGTTTTAAAAAATTAGAACATGCTATTTGCGGAGCTCATATTCTTAGAGAATTAGAAGGTTTGATAGAAAGTCAGCAAAGTAAATGGGCAAAAGTTTTTAAAACATTTTTTATGAGTGTTTATCAGATGCCTTTTGAAGAAAGAGTCAAAAAACGGCAAAATATTGAATCCAGATATGACCTCATTTGTAGTATTGGCGAAAAATTAGAACCTCTACCCATAAAAACACAAGGAAAAAGAGGAAGATATAAACGAACTAAAGGGAGAAATCTTGTTGAACGCCTGATCAGAGAAAAAAATGCTGTACTTGCATTTGCTTTCAATAACGATGTACCATTTACCAATAATCTTGCTGAAAGAGATATTAGGCCGGCAAAAGTAAAACAGAAGATATCAAACGGTTTTCGTTCTTTTGAAGGAGCTGAAATCTATGCAAGAATTGAAGGTTTCATTTCAACCGCAAGAAAACATAATCGTAGTGTTTTCTCAGAATTATGTAATACCTTTGACGGATATAATTTTATTACAGGATAAATTACCTGGTAAATAATTACGATTTGTGATTATAAATTTTTAATATGGAAAATAAGGGAGTTCAGTAATTACCTTCCAAGCATTTTTTTAGTAAAATCACCTGAAACTGAAGCAAACCAGTTAATTAAATTCAATAATCCAATCCATATCATTATACAGAAAAAGAAGAAAAAAATTGCTTCAATAAACGACTCGGTTTGATAAATTCCCATAATGTCAATTTTTCCAAAAATTGCATTAAAAGGTGTGTAGATAAGTAATATCGATAATATAGATATTAATACTGGTATAATAATTGAGATTATTCCAACAGGTAATTTTAATAAAAGATATAACAGAATTTTCCATGTTCTGAAATATTTTATGTATGAAATAAATTCTTTTAACTGAATGCTGTTATCAAACCTTGGTATAGAAATGGCAGGTATTTGTATGTTTAAAAGTTTGGATGTTAATTTTTTATCCAGAACAGAAATTTTCCTTGATGCTTTAAATACGAACAAAAGTACCGGTACTCCTATCCATATTATTAATAACAAAATCCCAAGAAGAAATCCCGTTGTAATAAAAATGAAGTATAATATTCCGAGTGGTAATGAGATAATTAAAAACAAAAGATTTAAATAGGTTTGTTTATTGATGATTGCATCAAAGAATTTCTTATCAAATTTAGAGTCTTGTGTTGAAAATATTTTCATATCAAAAACAAATTTACATAAAATTAATAATCAGACAAAAAATAATTTACCAACAAATACATCATAGTACTAAAATATTTACTAATTTTATAAAAAAAAACAGTATTTTGTGAATTCATTCTCAGGCATTTTATTAAATATATCTTTTGATTACGACTATCTTCCTTTGCTGATTGTTGTTGCAATAGCATGGTTTGTGCCTATGATAATGTCGTTGTTAAATTTAAGTAAAATACCAACGGTAATTGTTGAAATAATTGTTGGATATTTTATTGGACAGTATTTTTTAGCTTCATTCTCAGATGGCAATCTTCAAATACTTGATTTTTTAGCTTTAACCGGATTTGTTTTTTTAATGTTTTTAAGCGGACTTGAAATAGATGTTGACCAGATTCTTGCATCAATGCCGAGAAGAAGAATTACTTATGCCCTGTTCCTGAAAAATCCATTACTTGTTGGGCTTGTAATTTTTTTTATTACTTTGATATTATCATATTTTGGAGCTTCACTATTATCAGGGATTGTTAAAATAAATAATATTTGGTATTTTGCCTTAATTATGGTTACAACTTCGGTTGGAATAATATTTCCCGTATTAAAAAATCGCGGGGAAATCGGCAGCCGTTTCGGACAGATGATGATACTTGCAGCCGCTGTTGCCGACATATTTAGTATTGTTTTGTTTACAATTACTGCTTTCATTATCAGTAAAGGGTTTAAGATAGAGCTTTTATATATACTGGCATTATTATTTGTATTTTTTATTTTTTACAGGATTGGTGTCCGGCTTACAAAAGTTTCTGTATATAGAAAATTATCTTATCAGTTATCGCATGCTGCTTCTCAAATTAATATAAGGGGTACAATACTTTTAATACTTATTTTTGTTGTTCTTGCCCAGTTTATCGGTAAGGAGGTAATTTTACTTGGTGCATTTTTAGGTGGTTTACTTCTTTCTATTTTCCTGCACAAAGATCGTTCGCTATTGATTATTAAATTGGACGGCATGGGTTTTGGCTTTTTTATTCCCATATTTTTTATTATGGTTGGCGCTAATTTCAACCCCGAAGCTTTGCGTGAATTAGACGATTCGCTTTTTGTTTTCCTGGGTTTTCTGACAATTACTTTATTTGCCGTAAAAGTTATTCCGTCTCTGCTTTGGTTGCGTTTATTCGGTTTTAAAAGAGCAATTTCCGGAGGTTTTTTAATGGCTTCAAGATTAAGCTTGATAATTGCTGCTTCAACTATTGGTCTTGAATTAGGAATAATCAGCCCCGGAATTAATGCTTGTTTTATTATTATGGCAGTTGTAACCTGTTTTATTTCGCCAATTATTTATAATTATCTAAATCCGAAAAGTATTTTTGCCGGTGATAAAACGATTATTGTCGGTGGAAGCAGCACTGGAGTTCTTTTGGCAAGAAGATTAAAAATGCATGGAAAATCAGCAATTATTGTTGAGAAAAATAAAAAAAGATATAATGAACTTCATTTAAAAGGGTTTCAAGCATTTTTAGGTGATGGTACGGACAGGTTGGTTTTTGAGCGTTTGAAATTATCACCATCAAACTATATAGTTGTTCTTACAGGCTCGAATGAAAAAAATGTTAAGATTTGCGAATTGTTGAGACGTGAGTTCAATCATGAAAAAATCATATCAAAATCAGGAAATTCAATTATTGAACAAACATTACGACGCCTTGAAGTTGAAATTCTTGATGCTACAAGAGTAATTGCAACCACTATTGAAAATTTGATTGTAAGACCAACCATATATCATTCCCTTGTTGAGACCTTTGAAAACTTTACGGTTGAAGAAATAACAGTAACAAGCAAGGATATTGACGGCTTGCAGATTAAAGAAATCCCATTTCATAAAGACGGGACTTTAATGCTTATCAGGCGGGGAAGCAACATGTATATTCCACATGGAGATACTTATTTGAGGATTGGTGATATAATTAATGTTTTTGGTACTAATGCTGCACTTGTTGATATTAAAGCAAAGCTAAAATGAAAGTGGTTTTATTTATCTGTGTGTTTTAATCAACTACCAACTTATCTGTTTTCTGCAAAATGCCTTCTTTGTTTTTTATTAATACGATATAAATTCCTTTAGATAATTTTGATATATCAATAGTATTTTTAGTTGTAGTAATTAAAGCTTTTCCTGATAAGTCACAAATTTCAAGAATGAAATCATAATCATAAGATACATTTACTGTCTTTTTTGCCGGATTAGGAAAAATTACAATATTATTATCATCAATGAAATTCTCAATAAATACTGATGATGTTACATTTTTATACCATGCGATTTTACTATCAGACCAAGAAGCAGAAAGCACATCATTATCCCCATTACTGTCTAAATCTATAGCAAAAACAGAACGTGCATCATCAGCAGGATGCGTAATAAGTTGTTGCTCTCCAAAAATAATTTGAGGAAAGATAGTTTTGGAAATAATAAAAACTGCTAAAAAAATTAATACTTTTTTCATAATATTAGGATTTTATTTATATTACATTATTAGTAAATAAATTGAATGCTAAAGATAAGAAAATTTCAAAATAATAAAAAGATATTATCAGTTAAAGGTATAAAAAAATCAGTTAACGGTGAAATAAATTTTATTCCTTCATTCTATTCCGTTCCTGACCTGAAAATTTCTTTCATTTCAGTAATCTGTTCAGGTGTGCCTAAAACGAAAAGTTTTGAGTTCGGGATAACTTTAGTGTCAGGAGTGGGATTGATAATATATTCACCATCGGGAGTTTTAAACCCGATTATGTTGGCTCCGGTTTTTTTACGAACCCCGATTTCATAAATTGATTTGTTAAGATGCTCTTTTGGTAATTGACTACATATAATTTCCACAAGATTGGTCGGTGCATCTCCGCGAACGGATACATGCTCTAAAAATTCAATGACATCCGGAGAAGTTACAAGTGTAGCCATGTGAGCTCCGCCTACTTTTTCGGGCATCACAACATTTGAAACACCTGCAATTTTTAGTTTTTTTTCAGAACTTTTGCTTGAAGCCCTGCTTATAATTGTCATATCCTTATTTAATGAACGGGCAGTGAGTACAACGAACAAATTATCAGTGTCGTTAGGCAAAGTGGTAATAAGTGATTTCGCAGTTTTTATGCCTGCTTTTATCAATGTTTCATCTTCGGTTGCATTACCTTCAATAAAACGAATGTTTTTATCCATATTATCGAGAACCAATTCATGATTTTCTTCAATAACAACAAAAGAATGTTTATGTGCAATTAGTTCTTCAGCTGCTTGTTGCCCGTTGCGTCCGTATCCGCAAATTATAACATGATTTTCCATTTTTTTTCTTCTTGATTTTTTATTGTATCCTCTTATAAAATAATTTAGTTGTCCTTCAAAAATAATTGTTGTAATTATTGAAATTACATAAGCTAATGTACCCAAACCAAACAGGATTAAAAAGCTTGTAAAAATCTTTCCTGCTACAGAAAGTCCATGCACCTCGCCAAATCCTACCGAAGAAACCGTTATTATTGTCATATATAATGAATCAATAAACGGGTAATCATCAATAAGCATATAACCTGTTATTCCTGTAAATAACAGAATAACCAACAAAATAACTGCAAAAATAATCCGTTTCCTATTTGTATTTTTTTCCAAAATATTTGTAAATTGAAATATATATGCAAATATAGTAAATCAAATTTAAAAAGATTAAAAATCTTATTACCAAAATGTGTAACCGTTCACAGTTTGAAATCTATCCACACGGAATTGCTTTGCTTTGTCCGGACAAGTTTAGAAATTAGAAATTGGAAATTTTTGTTATCCTATTTTTGTGCTGTTGATAAACGCATTCAACTTTGGATCAAGTTTTTCAATTAATTCATAAACTCTTTTTATTTTTTTCTAATTTTCAATTTCCAATTTCAGCGTTTTGTAAACGCTTACCAAAATATTTTTGGGTTATGATAATGTGATAGAAAATATTGTAAATTTATACAGCTAACCTGCATTATTCAAAAATTTCTCGCAAAGCCACTAAGCCGCAAAGAATTAGTAAATTAGCAATAGATATTCAAATATTCACTTTCATTATATAAAAAGTATTGCAGGTATTAAATTGTTTTAATTCAAATCTTTGCGCCTCTGCGTCTTTGCGTGATGAATTATTCAGGCTAAGTTCCTCTCAGCAAAATATTTCCTATCTGGCAATTCAGACACTTTTTTTCATTACAATAATAATTCTTTAGTTCTAATAATGATTGGGTGGTATATGCTGTTGAAACTCTTAATCCCAGTTCCTGCCATTTTT
>JAUXFX010000186.1 GCA_030622635.1 Bacteroidota bacterium | reverse complement strand
TCGATATCTTCATCTACCTGGCCGATACCGGCGATACCAAAGGTTTCAACTAAGACTTTAACAACATTTGGCGATAAGAAAGCCGGTAATGTTGGCCCCAGATGAATATCCTTCACACCCAGGTAAAGCAATGCCAATAAAACAATTACTGCTTTTTGCTCATACCATGCAATATTGTATGCGATTGGTAATTCGTTGACATCCTGAAGTCCGAAAACTTCTTTCAGTTTAAGAGCAATAATAATCAATGAGTAAGAATCGTTACATTGTCCTGCATCCAATACACGTGGAATCCCTCCAATATCACCCAGATTAAGTTTATTATAACGAAATTTTGCACATCCTGCGGTTAAAATTACTGTATCCTTAGGAAGTTTCTCAGCAAAGTCCGTATAATAACTTCTGGTTTTATGGCGCCCATCGCAACCTGCCATCACAAAGAATTTTTTTATTGCTCCTGTTTTAACTGCATCAACAACTTTATCAGCAAGTTGGATTACCTGATTGTGAGCAAAACCACCAACTATTTTGCCTGTTTCAATTTCTGTTGGAGCTTGGCATTTTTTTGCATGCTCAATTAATTGAGAAAAATCTTTCGGATTATCATTTTTTCTTTCGGCAATATGTACACAGCCATCAAAAGCAACAGGGCCTGTTGTATAAACTCTGTCTTTATAAGAATCTTTCGGCGGGACAAGACAATTGGTTGTCATTAAAACCGGACCGTTAAATGATTGGAATTCCTTATTTTGTTCCCACCATGCATTCCCATAATTTCCTACAAAATGTTCGTATTTTTTAAAAGCAGGATAATAATTTGCCGGGAGCATTTCGCTATGAGTATAAACATCAACTCCGGTTCCTTCGGTTTGTTTTAAAAGTTCTTCCATGTCTTTTAAATCATGGCCTGAAATTAATATTCCGGGATTACTTCCGGTTCCAATATTCACTTCAGAAATTTCCGGATTCCCATATGATTCGGTGTTGGCTTTGTCTAAAAGAGCCATAGCTTCAACACCAAATTTTCCTGTTTCCAGGACTAAAGCAATATTTTCTTCTAAAGTAAGATCATCATTAATCATTGATGCTAAGGCCTTTTGAACAAATGCATACAAACTTTTATCCTGATAATCCAGGTTATCGGCATGTTCCTGATAGGCTGCAAGGCCTTTTAAGCCATAAAGCATCAATGCACGAAGCGAACGAATATCCTCATTGGGTGCGTCAATTTTCCCATTGATTTGTTCAGCCTCATCAATAATTTCCTGATCTGTTGTTGCTGTCCATGTAGCTGAATGATGAGTAACATCATCAACAGTTCCTCCAGCCTCAACAATTGTTTTTTTTATTTTTTCTTTTAATCTGAGCGACTTTTTGATGTTTTTTACAAAATCATCCTCCGAAAAACTTACGTTAGTGATTGTTTTAAACAATGTTTCGTAAATATGTTTATCGAGTTCAATATTTTCAATATCAAGCTCTCTGGCTTTTTGAGCAAGAACTGATAACCCCTTCAGTAGATAAACTGCCAAATCCTGCACATGTATAACTTTATCAGTTACACCACACACTCCTTTATTGCCAGTACAAGCTATTCCTTTAGCTGCTTCCTGGCATTGATAACAAAACATACTCATAATTTTGTGATTTTAATATTAGTGAAATTATTTATTTTGATTGTTAAATCCTGTATCCGGATTTTTTTCTCCGAATTTTTCTGTTAAAACAGACATGATTTCTTTTTTGTTTCCCCCTTTTTTTTCTAAATCTTTTATGAGCAGATATACCTTAAAAAGAGATGATTGTGCTATTTCGGATGAGAAATGACCAATCCCTTGATTCCAAATAATTAGAGAGAATAACTCATCAAATTGCGCTACTGTAACACCCATATAATAAGCTTTTATAAGCTCTCTGGTAGCTTGCCTGATTTTCCCTGAGCCTACTGCATTAGAGAGCGACAATAAAAATTTTGTTTTTAGCTCAATGGCAGGATTAGGTTTATTCCAGATATTATCCCAGAAATTTACCGTAAGATTGGCAATCTCTTTATCAATATCAGCATACCTGGGCATAACAATTGGTTTTAATGGCAGCTCAGTACCATCTGCTTCTTTTATCTCTGTACGATAAAAATAGGAATGATAGGTCCCGTCGTCTAAACATTCGGTATGATATTCGAAACCTATGTTTCTCATGGTTGAATACAATGGTATGGGCTCAAAATTTTGAATAATCTTTATTCCTTTGCCGATATCAATACTTTTTGCCTTTTGTAATATTGCCAACAAAAAATTTCCTTTTAATGACCTTACATCAATATCAGTAAAATTTTCTTTGTGTTTTAACCAGTTTTTTTCCATAATTAATAATCTAAATTGATTTTTTGGTTTGAAACTATTTGCAAATTTGAGATAGTAAATTTTAATAAAATGTAACCGAAGTTACATTGATGATTATTTTTTATTACCTTTGAAATAAAAATGTTTGCTGAGATATCTAAAACACCTGTTTTTAAAGGGTTTAAAACGTCCGAAATAATTCAATTGTTAAATACAACTCATTATCAGATTCGTTCGTATGAAGCAGAAAGTGTTATAGCATTCTCTGGTGAGATATGCGACAGTTTATATCTTTTACTTAAAGGAAGTATCAGAGGTGAAATGTGTAATTATAATGAAAAAAATATTGTTGTTAGTGAAATCCATGCCCCGGATACCTTTGCTGAGGCATTTTTATTTGCAGATAAAAATAAACTTTTAATAAATATTATAGCTAATACAGATACTAAAATTCTTGTTATTTATAAGGAGGATTTTCTTCGACTTTTGAATAGAAACATGAAAATTCTGGATAATTATTTGAATATTATCTCTAATAGGTTTGTTATTGTAACGGAGAAAATTCATTTTTTAATGATTAAAACAATAAAAGGGAAACTGGCAAATTATATTTTAAATTTGGGGAAAGAGAATATGGGTAAAACCAGTTTTAAGTTAGGAAAAACCCACAAAGAATTGGCAACTTTATTTGGAATAACAAGACCTGCTCTTACGCGAAATCTTTTAAAATTAAAAAATGATGGTTTGCTTGAAATAAAAAACAAGGAGATAAAAATAATAGAAAAGGAAAAACTAATACAACTTTTAGCCTGAATTATAAACAAACTATTGATAGCTCATTACATGAAGATTAGTATTTTTGCAGCAATGAACAAAAAACCAAACCTGTTTAAAAAATCAATCTCTTGTTTCACAAAAGAGTGTTTTTTAATTGTTTTTCTGGTATTGTTAAGCATTCAAAATGTATTTGCAGAAGATGATATTCAGCAACTCGAAAGCAAGCTGTTCAACCTGCCCGAGGATATGGTTAAAGTAAATATATTAATCAAATTAGGCGAGTATTATTGTAGTGTAGATAATGAAAAAGCCCTGCTCTATCTTCAGGAAGCTTTTACAATCTCAACTACTGAAAAATACACAGAAGGCATCGGAAAAAGCCTTCTGTGGCAAGGCCGTGTGTATTATTACAAAGATGACTACTTCCTTTCTGTCAAATACCTGGACAAGGCCAAAGAAATACTGGAAACCACAAATGAATTGGATGTACTGGCTTTTCTTTATTTTGCAAAAGGAGAAGTTTGCAGCATCCGGGGTGATTACATTCATGCTATGGAAATGTACAAAACCGCCATTAAGCTTACTGAAAAAACAGGGAACATGAAATACATGTCATCGTTTTACATGAGCATGGGAGTGGTGCTTCTCAAAAGGAATGATCCGGAAAATGCAATGGTTTATTTCAAGGAAACTTTATCCATTAAGAAGGCTATTGATGACCAACAAGGAATCTCAAACACCTTAACCTGTATTGGCAAATCGTATGAAGAATTGGGAGAGCTTGATTCTTCTTTATTGTACTTCCACCGGGCTTTGAAAATACGTAATGACCTTAAAATGGAGAGGGCAATCGCAGGCTCAGAGTACAACATTGGAGGAATACTTATTAAAATGGGCAAGTATGCGGAAGCAGAGGAATCGTTAAATATTGCACTTGAAAACTTTAGCATGCTTGACGAAAAAACAGGTATATGTATGACAAACCTTCGGTTGGCTATTGCCAGGAATTTTCAGGGGAGAACCGGTGCCTTCAGGCTTGCTGAAAATGCACTTTCAATGGCCAAAACAATTGACAATCCATCTCTTATCAGCAAGGGGTACAAAGTATTATCTGATATCTTTTATTTTAATAAGAATTATAAAGGATCCTATGAATATTTGATCAGGCATAAAGCTTTGCAGGATAGCTTATTTACTGCCGATAAAGAGCGATTATTGACTGAATTTGATGCGAAGTTTCAATCGGAGCGAAAGGATAATGAAATAAAGTTGCTTAAAGGCAAAAGCAAGATTCAACAGAAAAATAATATTTTATTAACTGTTCTGATCACTGCTTTGTTTGGAGTTATTGTTCTTCTGTTTTTCCTGTTCAGGTTTAAGTCAACAGCATTAAACCGGCAACAGAAACTTATGGAGCAGGAAAATATTATTCATGCCCAGGAAAGTGAGATCATTGAGAAGGAAAACCTGATATTGCAGGAACAATTGGAATCGAAAAACAGGGAACTTGCTTCAAAGGCTTTTGAAATGCTTCGATTTAATGATGCCATTTCGTCCATTATTGAAAAACTGGAAGGTTTTAATAGTACAGCAAATAAAACCCCGGAAGAGTCACAACACATTAAAGAGATAATTTATGAACTTGAAAATCAAACAAAACAAAATATCTGGAACGAATTTGATAAGATTTTCAAGAATATTCATTCCGGGTTTTATGATAAGTTACTTGAGATATGCCCTGACCTGACAGCAACAGAAATAAAAACAGCAGCCCTGCTAAAACTAAACCTGACCACAAAAGAAATTGCTGCCATTACTTTTAAATCAGAAGGAGGCATAAAAACCACACGCTACCGTTTGAGAAAGAAACTAAGCCTTTCGTCTGACGAAAATCTGGTGCCATTTCTTATGAAGATATAATAATTATCAATTTTCATCTCACTCAAATTCAATTAGTTGCATGAATTGTGACTTTTTGAAACCTCCCGTGTTACTTTTTCACGACCTGTTAAATTTTGATACCCGTTAAAGTCCCAATATTTTCGCCATACAATCTCCACAAATTGTATGGGAAATAAAGACCAAAATAGAGGTAAAAAGAAGAAAACAAAAAAATCAGAAACTGATTCAATTTCCAATATTAAAAAAAAAATAAAGCATCAGAAAGGTGCATTAATCAAAATTCTAAAACATATTCAGGACGATAAAAAAGAGGATAATTGAAACGATTATAAAATTTTCAAGAATAATCATGATGGTGTTTTTGCAGCTCATTTTGATCATAGGGCTCACCGATTACGCAATTTCGCAGCAACTTAATCCAAGTGTAATATCTACAGGTGGTGAAACTTTCATTACCACCGGCTGTTCACTCGATTTCGTAATTGGCGAAATAGCTACTGAGTCATATACTGAACAGGGAGTTATGCTAACGCAGGGATTCTTACAAGGAGCGGGAGAGGAGTTGGCAATTAATGAACATAATATTGGTGCTGACGATATTGATGTTTACCCTAATCCATCTGACGATTTGGTTTACATCATGTGCAGAGCTATTGATAAACCCATACGTTTTGAAATAATTGACATGCATGGCTCTATAGTTCTCTCAGCACAATTTAATAACAACCCTATGTCTGTTAGCCTAAAGCAATTAAATCCAGGTCTTTATATGATGAGACTGATATTTTCCGGGTACAATGTTATTGGTAAAAAAATTATCAAAAAGTAAATTTTAACTAAAATCCTTTTAAAATGAAAAAATTAAATTTTTTGTTTCTATTTCTTATCATTATTGGATCAGTAATGGCACAAGCTCCTCAGAGTTTTAAATACCAGGCTATTGCACGCAATGATGAAGGTGTAGCCATTACCAATGC
>JAUXFX010000042.1 GCA_030622635.1 Bacteroidota bacterium | reverse complement strand
TGTTTATTGATTATCCATACGGACTTCCTTTGGTCGTTGTGTGTTGCTTATTGAGTGTTTTTTTGCAAATCCACAATTATTAAGCGATTGCTGAATAACATGTAACTTGCCATTTATGGCGCTATACTATTATCTTATAAAACTTTGTTTTCTAACAAACTTATTATGTTTTTTTGAATATCGAACATCAATTAACGATTAACGATTTCAGATTTATTTTTGATTGATTGAATTTAAGAATGATGATTTTAGAATTGCTGTATAGGTCTGTCTATTTATACTTTTAGTACTACATCATTTTATATTTAGTAATTCATAATTCATCATTACTTCTAAAATCAAAAATCAGCCTGCCCCGTAGCTTTAGCGTATCGGGGTTAATCCTTGTTCTTAAATCAATTTGTTTGCAGCTTCGCTGCGTTAGGTTGTTATTCTGTATTTTATATCTTGAAATATTCAACTTTATTTATATGTGCTGAAAACAGGATTTAAATTTAACTTACCCACTAACTTGCTAAAAATATCTTGTTTTTGAACATGATTATTCTTATAATTGCATATAATAATTATTAAAAGTTATGTGGAATTTAAAACGGTATTTTTTTATTTATTTTTTCTTATCTATATACCTGTCATTGTTCTTTTATCCAAATACATCAAAATCCCAGAATTTTTGGGAGCAAATATATGTACCGGATACTTTAGGAATACAAAGTATTGTTGTTGATTCAAACAATACTATTTATCTTGGAACAGGTAGTAATGAATATGGATATACTGGAGTATACAAATCATTTGATACAGGAAATACATGGGAAAATGCAGGACTTGTCGGGCATGCTGTATTTTCTTTAGCATCAGGAAACAATGAAACGATTTATGCTGGGACTAATAAGGCTTTATGCAAAACATCGGATGGTGGGGAAACATGGGATACGTTGTTATTTCATGATTTTATTAGTATTGGTTATATCCTTCCATACAATGAAGATACTATTTTTCCCTGTAATTGGAATTATTTACCCAGAACATTTGATGGAGGGGAAACCTGGGATACAGCAATTTATTTTGGAAACCAGGGAAATGTCATGATCAATAAGATTGTAAAAAATTCGAATGATGAACTTTTTATAACAGTAATAGATTATTTGTTTGAAGAACTTGATGGTGTTTACAAATCGACCGACTGGGGTGATTCATGGGAACAGGTTTTAAATGAACATGTTATAAGTATAGCTATAAATTCAGAAGATGTATTATTCGTTACATCCTGGATTGATGGCATTTTCTATTCTTATGATAATGGAGATACCTGGGAAAGTAATCATTTTGGAACATATGATATTTATTCGATTGAAATAAACAGTCTTGATCATATTTATGTTACAGGAAATAATGGAGTATTTGTTTCTTATGATGATGGGCAGAATTGGGAAGAATTAGACGAGGGACTAAATAGTATTCCTGAGTATCTTTATTTAGACCCTTTTGAGTTTATTTATTGTTTTTTAGATCAAATTGCACCTTATAATTTATACCGGAGCATAAATGCAACAGTTGATATTAAAGATCAATTCTCGGAAGATCAGACATCTTTTGTTATTTTCCCAAATCCTTTGGGAAAGAATCAGCCTCTTAAAATAATTAATAACGGTGAAAAAATATTTATTGAGGAAATTGATTTGTTTAATGTAAATGGTTCATTGGTTTTTTCGGATAATATTAAAACATTCATACAACCAAATAATAAGCTTGAAATAAATTTTCCCGATTTACATAAAGGATTATATTTTATTCAAATAAAGTCACGTAACAAAACGTATATGATAAAACTACTTTCAATTTAAATTTAGCTATTTTTATACCTTTGTAAAAAAACTCCTGTTATGAATATTGCTTCACTTGTTTCGGGTGGCGTTGACAGCTCTGTTACAATTCCTTTATTAAAAGAACAAGGATTTGAACCTGTTATTTTTTACATAAAAATAGGAATGGAAAATGAGCCGGGTTATGTTGATTGTCCGGCTGAAGAAGATATTGAGATCACTTCTTACATCGCAAAAAAATACGGATGTAAACTTGAGATAATTTCTTTACAGGAAGAATACTGGGATAGGGTAATTGATTATACTATTCAATCAGTAAAAAAAGGATTGACTCCCAACCCGGACGTGATGTGCAACAAATTAATAAAATTCGGGAGTTTTGAAGAAAAATACGGAAAAGATTTTGATAAGATTTCAACAGGTCATTACGCAAATATTTTATTTAAAAACGGAAAGAATTATTTAAAAACAGCAACGGATAAGAAAAAAGACCAGACATATTTTTTAGGACAAATTAACCAGAAACAAGTTGATAGATTACTTTTTCCGATAGGAAATCTTATTAAAAAAGAAGTCAGGGAAATTGCAGAAAAAATGAAATTACCGAGTGCCCATCGCCCGGATAGCCAGGGGATTTGCTTTTTGGGTAAGATAAATTACAATGAATTTATCAAAAGATATATTGGTGAGAAGAAAGGAAAAATTATTGAATTTGAAACAGGAAAAGTATTGGGAACTCACAACGGCTTTTGGTTTCATACTATCGGTCAAAGAAAAGGACTGGGACTTAGTCAGGGACCTTGGTTTGTTGTAAAAAAAGATACAAGAGAAAACATTATTTATGCTTCGCAGGGGTATGACCCTGTTGCTCAGTATGAAGACGAGATATTACTTGCAGATTTCCTATTCATAAATGGCGAACCCGATAAAGATTATTCTACTCCTCAGAAAATAAAATTCAAGATAAGGCATACTCCTGAGTTTACTTCAGGAACATTGGTTAAAGAAAATAAAATCTATAAAATAAAATCGGATGTAAAAATTGCCGGTATTGCGGCAGGGCAGTTCGGGGTTATTTATGATGAGGATGAACAAATCTGCCTCGGAAGTGGGGTGATTTGTAATGATTGGATGGAGAAAGGTTAAAGTTCTTTAGATTTCCTTTAAAATTTCATTGTACCTTTGAAGACATGAAAATTTTAATCATTGAAGATGAATTGGATTTGCTTCAGGAAATTAAGGAATTCCTGGAAAAAGAGGGTTTTGTTTGCGAAACAGCTCAGGATTATCTCAGTGCAGATGAAAAGATATGGATATATCATTACGATATTGCAATTGTTGATATTACTCTCCCCGGAGGAAGCGGGTTGCAATTGATTAAAAAGCTCAAGCAAATCCACCCCGATACAGGCATACTGATTGTATCTGCAAAAAATTCACTTGATGATAAATTAACAGGGCTGGATATCGGTGCAGATGATTATATAACCAAACCATTTCACCTTGCAGAACTTAATTCAAGGATCAAATCTGTTTTACGCAGAAGAAAATTTGAAGGTGCGCCAGAAATTATTTTTAATGAAATTATAATTCAGCCTGAAGATGGCTCAGTTAAGGTTAATAACACAAACCTGATTTTAACAAAAAAAGAATACGAATTACTTATTTTTTTTATTGCTAATAAAAACCGTTTATTAACAAAAGAATCTATTGCCGAACACCTTTGGGGTGACAATATTGATTTAGCCGATAATTTTGATTTTATATATACCCATATAAACAACCTTCGTAAAAAGATTTTCAGATGTGGCGGCAACGACTATATTCAAAATGTTTATGGGATGGGTTATAAATTTACCGACTTATGAAATTACTGAATAAAATAAACATCCTATATCTTTTGTTTTCAGTAGGCGTATTAATTCTATTAGGGATAACCTTCTACTTTGTTTTATCATATATTATTTCTGAAGAGTTAGATGAGAAACTTTTAACTATTCAAAAAAGGGTTACGGCTCAAATAAAAAATGAAAATCAGGTTCCTGTTATCAAACCATATATTGAAGTTGTTGAAGGAGCATTCATGAAGCAACAAACTTTATTTTCCGACACCATAATTGAAAATTTACAGGAGAAAGAATTGGAAGAATTCAGGCAACTGACTTCCATAAAAGAAATAAATGGAAAAACATACAAAATAATTACCAGGGAGTCAAAGATGGAATCACATGAATTGTTTGAAAGTATTGCTTTGATAATCTTCCTGGCTTTTATTGTTTTGGTATTTATTTTATTTCTCGCAAACAGCCGGATTGCAAAATCGGTTTGGTTTCCTTTTTATAATAACCTTAAGCTTGTTAAAAATTTCTCACTGAACGGTTTATCCCCTTTACGCCTTAAACCCACAAATATTAAAGAATTTAACGAACTCAATAATGTAATTTTTTCACTTACAGAAAAAGTTATTTCAGATTATAAAAGTGTTAAACAATTTTCCGAAAATGCTTCACATGAAATTCAGACCCCGCTTACAATTATCAGTGCAAAACTTGAATCGCTTATTAACAGCAATGGTTTAAATACAGAACAATTAGAGAAAGTGAAATCAATTTATTCTTCTGTTCACCGCTTATCAAAATTGAATAAAAGCCTTTTATTATTAACCAAAATAGAGAATAAGCAATTCAGGGATGTTGAAGAAATAAGTATCAGGAAAGTGATTGAAGAAAAACTGATTGAATTTCAGGAATTAATAAGTCTGGGAAATCTAAAACTTGAAACCTTTTTAGATAAAGATATTTTGGTAGTAATAAGTCCTTTATTAGCAAACATTCTTATAAATAACCTTATATCTAATTCTATCAATCACAATAAAGAAAAAGGCAAAATAAAAATTGAAATAAAAGAGAGACAATTATCTATTTCAAATTCAGGCGACACAATACTTTCAAATTCCGGGAACATCTTCAAACGTTTTTATAAAGAGAACTCATCTTCGAAATCTGTTGGCTTAGGACTGGCTATTGTAAAAAAGATTTGTGATACACATAACATAAAAATCACATATTCATTTAAGGAAAACAAACATTGCTTTATGCTTGATTTATGACTTTAAAATTCCTTTAGATTCCGGCTTTACATTTGTGCTATAATAATCATTAAAAAAATAAAATTATGAAAACATTAAAATCATTAACACTAATAGCCCTGGTTATTGGAATGTTTAGCTTCACAGCTTGCGGACAAAAAAAAGATGTTCCCCAAAAAGTAAAAACTGCTTTCACTCAAAAATTTCCTGACGCTCAAAAAGTAAAATGGGACATGGAAGAAGAAAATGAATGGGAAGCCGAGTTTAAAATTAATGGTAAGGAAATGACAGCCTGTTACGACAATACGGGAAAATGGCTCGAAACCGAATTTGAAGTAAAAATTAAAGACCTTCCGGCTGAAGTATTCAAAGCAATTAACTTGAAATTTGAAGGCTTTGAGATAGAAGAAGCGGAAAGCATTGAAAAGCCCGATTTTAAAGGATATGAAATCCTGCTTGAAATTGAAGAGACAGAGGTAGAAATATTAGTTACCTCAGATGGTAAACTTACTATTAAAGATGTTAAGGTTGAAGATGAGGATGATGAGGATGACGATGAGGATGATGAGGATGACGATAATGATGACGATGATGATGACGATGATGACGACAATGATGGGAATGATAATGAAAAAGATGAATAACAATTAGTATTGTATCAGATGTATAAAAATAAAGGTCTTCTAAAAATATAGAAGGCCTTTTGTTTAATATGCAGTAAATGTAATTGTCGGAATTTTGGGTTTGCGAAAGTTTTGTACTTTTATCAAAAAAAGTAAAAGCTGGTTTAGAAAGTAATAATTATAATAATCAGTTGTTTTGTCCCACAAATAAAATGATTAAATTTGTGAAACATTTTAATTATCAGAAAATGATATATAGAAAAATAATATTATTAGCTATTACTGAATTGTTTGGAGGGGAAATAAGTGCGACCGATTTTCAGAAGCTTTTATTCATATTTTCAGAAAGACAGACTGAAAAGAAATTTGATTTTGTACCATATAAGTTTGGCTGTTTTTCTTTTCAGGCAATGGCAGATAAAAATAATCTTATAAAAGAAGGGTACTTAAAAAATTCACAAAGCTGGTCATTAAATATTGACAATACAAATTTTGTTCAAACTCTAAATGAAACTGACAGAAAACAGTTGACTCAGCTTAAAAAAAGGTTTACTAATCTCTCTACTAAAGACTTAATAAGATATGTATACTTAAATTATCCCTATTTTGCAATCAATAGTGAAGTCGCTTCAAAATACTTATCCAAAAATGAATTAACAGTAATTAAAAAATTTAAACCAAAAAAAAACAAATCCGGCTTGTTTACAATCGGGTATGAAGGAAGGAGCTTAGAATCTTACTTAAATATTTTAATACAACAAGATATAAAAGTCCTTTGTGATGTAAGAAAAAATCCAATAAGCAGAAAATATGGTTTTTCAAAAAAAACATTACAAAATGCATGTGAAGCAGTAAATATTAAATACTTCCATTTCCCGGAACTTGGCATTGTTTCTAAAAAAAGAAAAAACTTAAATTCTCAAAGCGATTATGACGATTTATTTATAGAATATGAACAATCTGTTATTCCGAATCAATCACAAACAATTAAATTCATCTCTGATTTGATAAATAATTATAGCCGAATTGCATTAACATGTTTTGAAGCGTTACCAGAGCAATGCCATAGAATAATGGTTGCAAATGCTGTTACTAATCTTAATAAAGAGATTCTTTTAAAACACCTATAAATGGCAAGAAAGAAGGTACTTATCACAGTTAAAACATACCCGACTATATCAAAAAAATACGATGAGTTAGTTTGCACTGCTGGTTTTGATGAAGAAGGAAACTGGATAAGAATTTATCCTATTCCTTTTAGAAAGTTAGACTATGTTCATCGCTATAACAAATATCAATGGATAGAAATGGACTTGGTTAAAAATACTAGTGATTTTCGACCGGAAAGTTATAGACCTGTAAATATTGATGCAGATAATGTAATTACTTTTCTTAATAAAATTGGTACAGAACAAAATTGGAAAATAAGAAAAAAGATTGTTTTGAAAAACATTTATAATGACATCTCATTATTGATAAGTGAAGCAAAAAGCAGAGAAGTATGCACATCTCTTGCTGTATTTAAACCAACAACCATTAATGAATTTATTTGTGAACCAGTATCTCGCGAATGGAATAAAAAGCAAAAAGCTGCTCTTCAACAACAGAGTTTATTTGAAAAAAAAGAAGACTTTGAAGTTGTTAGAAAACTCCCCTATAAATTTAGTTATGTTTTTGAGGATATCAATGGTAGAAAATGTACTTTGATGAATGAAGATTGGGAGTTAGGAGCATTATACTGGAACTGCCTTGAAAGACACAAGGGAAACGAAAAAGCAGCATGTGAAGATGTTAAGAAAAAGTTTTGGGATGATTTTGTAAAAACTAAAGATTTATACTTTTATCTGGGAACAACAAAATTAAATCATTTTAGGGGTAAAAACCCTTTTATAATTATTGGAACATTTTATCCTAAAATACAAAGGCAGTTAAAACTTAGACTTTAAAAATATAACGCAATTATGTAAGACAAACAAATTGCAAAGTCATGCAATCAAATACAAAACCCATAAAAAATGAAAAAACAAATAATCTTTTTAACCTTTTTATTTGCCATAACTACATCGGCAAATGCAATTAATTTCGAAGAATTCTTTCTCGACAAAACAATGCGTTTTGATTATTATCATACTGGAAATGCCACAGAAGAGCATTTTGCTTTTGATGGAATTGTGAATGATGGGGTATGGCCCGGCAGTAAAACGAAACTTATTGATGAGCTAAGATTAGGAAAATATTTTTACGAAGTTGTTGATGCTCAGACCGGTGAAATTATTTATTCCCGCGGCTTTGCAAGCATTTACGGCGAATGGGAAACAACCCCTGATGCAAAAGAAAACTGGGGGGTTTATCACGAATCGGTTCGTTTTCCATGGCCGAAGGAAAATGTAAAACTTATTCTTTACAAAAGAAATCTTCACAATACATTTGACAAAGTCTGGGAATATTCAATCAACACAGATGCCTACAGGGTTAATCCGGCGGAGATAAGAGATTTTTATAATGTTTTTTCTGTTGTTGAAAATGGTGAGCCTGAAAATATGGTGGACATTGTAATTCTGGGTGAAGGATATACAAAAAATGAAATGGATAAATTTCATAAAGATGCCGAACATTTTGCTGAGGTTTTACTTGGAACCGAACCATTTGCTTCGAGGAAAGAAAAATTTAATATTCGTGCTGTTGAAACTCCTTCACCAGATAACGGAGTAAATCATCCTCATCAGGATATTTATAAAAGGTCAGCTCTTTCGGTTAGTTACGGAGCATTTGATTCTGAACGTTATGCTCTTGCTTTTGATAATAAGACAATACGAAATGCAGCTTCTGCTGTGCCTTATGAGTTTACGGTAATTTTGATGAACGACAGCATTTATGGTGGTGGAGGTATTTATCGCCTGTATATTACAGCTGCTGCAGATAATGCTTTTTGTGATTATTTATTTGTTCATGAATTTGGCCATCATTTTGCAGGATTAGCTGATGAGTATTACACTTCTGCCACAGCTTATGATATGACATCGGATATTATTGAGCCATGGGAACTCAATGTAACTGCTCATCCCGATAAGGAAACAATAAAATGGAAAGAACTACTTACGCCCGGCACCCCGGTACCTACTCCATGGGAGAAAGAAAAATATGATGAATACAGCATTGAAATTCAGAAAAAACGCCGTGAGATGCGAAAAGCAAAAACTCCGGAAAGTATTATGGAGAAATTTTTTATTGATAAAAGAGAATGGGATAATGAACTGCTCGGAAACATGAAGTATTCAGGTTGCGTTGGAGCTTTTGAGGGAGCAATGTATATGTCGGAAGGAATGTATCGCTCAGCACCTAATTGTATTATGTTTACAAGATATAATGAATTTTGTCCTGCCTGTGAGCGGGCGATAAATCTGGTTATTGATCAATATACAAAATAAACCATGGAAAACTTTGTAGCATATAATCCGACCAAATTGCATTTTGGGAAAGATGTAACGGATATTTTAGGAAAAACAATTGAAAAATTCGGTAAGAGAGTTTTACTTGTTTATGGCGGCGGATCAATAAAAAATAACGGTATATATGATAAAATTATCAGTCAACTGAAAAGTATTGATGCCAGGATTTTTGAATATCAAGGAATAAAGCCAAATCCTGTTTATGAAGATGTTGATGCAGCTGCAAAACTTGGCAGAGATAATAATGTTGATGTTATACTCGCTGTTGGTGGCGGAAGCGTTATTGATTCTGCAAAGATAATTTCAATTACAATTCCTGTAAATAATACATGTTGGGATTTTTACGAAAATAAAATCAAACCTCAAAAAGCCATTCCTGTTATTTCGGTTTTGACTTTGGCTGCAACCGGCACTGAAATGAATCCTTATGCAGTACTTCAAAATAATAAAACAAAGCAAAAATGGGGCTATGGGAATGATTTGCTTTACTTAAAACATTCATTTTTAGATCCGCAAAACACTTTTACTGTTCCAAAAAATTACACTGCTTACGGCATTACCGATTTGATAGCTCACTGCCTTGAAGCATACTTCGGTAAAGGCGATGCTTCTCTTTCCGACAGCTTTGTTTATGCAATTATCAAGGAAGCAATAAAATACGGGCCGCCATTGCTTGACGATCTGCAAAATTATGATTTGCGTGCTAAAATAATGTATGCAGCCACAGCAGCATTAAACCGTACTACATTATATGGAAGAGTATCCGGTGACTGGGGAGTACATTCAATCGGGCATGTATTATCTTTACTTTATGATATTCCTCACGGAGCTTCTCTTTCAATTGCTTATCCTGCATGGTTAAAATTTCAGAAAAACAATATTCCGGACAGAATTGCTGAACTTGGTAAAAATATTTTTAATGTTAATACACCTGATGAAACAATAACTGCTTTTGAAGCATTTTTCAAATCAATTGAATGCCCGTTAAAGCTTAGTGATATTGGTATTGAAAAAAATAACAAACAAATAATTTTTGATGGAATGATTTCAAATAAAGTAACTGGAATGAATCATAAATTAAATCCTGAAGATTATGAAAAACTCATTGACTTAATGTTGAGTCCACTCTAATAAATGTAACTATTCATCTTCTTTTTCCTGTTCTTCATAAGCTTTTAACAATTGAGTTTGGATATCGCCGGGCACCTGGGTATATTCAGCAAATTTCATACTGTACATTGCCCTGCCACTGGTAATTGAGCTCAAAGCAGTAGAATATTTATTCATTTCTGCTAAAGGAACTTTTGCCTTAATCTTCTGATAATTTCCTTCAGCATCCATACCCATAATAATAGCTCTTCTTCCCTGCAAATCGGTCATAACATCACCCATTTTTTCTTCAGGGACAATAACTTCAACATCATAGATCGGTTCAAGGATTTTAGGTCCGGCATTTTTAAATGCTTCTTTAAAAGCATGTCTTCCTGCAAGCTTAAATGAAATTTCATTGGAATCAACAGGGTGCATTTTGCCATCATAAATATTAACAACAATATCCCGTGCATAAGAACCTGTTAATGGTCCGTCTTCCATTCTTTCCATCAAACCTTTCATAATTGCAGGCATAAATCTTGTGTCAATAGCACCGCCAACAATACAATTATTCATTATAAGTTTGCCGCCCCATTCCAAATCAACTTCATTACGCTTCCTGATCGAGAATTCTGTTTGATCAGCCATTCCTTCAGTATATGGTTGTATCAACATATATACTTCTCCAAACTGACCTGCACCACCTGATTGTTTTTTATGACGATACATTGATTTTGCATCTTTTGTGATTGTTTCCCTGTAAGGAATTTTAGGTGAGATATATTCAACAGGTATGTTTTCCTGTTTTTCAAGTTTCCATTTTGCAATATTTAAATGAAGTTCACCCTGACCTTGAAAAATCATTTGCTTTAATTCTTTTGAATATTGGGCAATTATAGTCTGGTCAATTTTTTGCATTTCATTTAATATAGCACCTAATTTTTCATCATCTGATGTATTAACTGCTTTTACTGCAACTCTGAATTTTGGTTCAGGAAATACAATAGGTTCAATAATATCATTAGGATTTTTTAATGAATTTAATGTGTCGTTTGTACAGGTTTTTTTAAGTTTGATTGTAGCAGCTATATCTCCGGCAGTTACTTTGCTTACCTTTTCACGATTTTTACCTGCAACAATAAACAGTTGGGAAATTCTTTCCTTTGTATTCGAAACGCTGTTAATCATGTCCATACCTTCTGTAACTTCGCCTGCATACACTTTAAAGAATGAAAGCTCGCCCAAATGTGTTTCTATTGCTGTTTTAAAAACAAATAATGAAGCCGGGTCTTTAGAATTACAGTTAAGTTCTTTTCCTTCGGTGGTTTTTACAGGTTTGGCTTCATTTGATGCCGGAACATTGTTGTTAATGAATTGCATTAACCTGGCAACACCCATATCATGTTTTGCATTTATGCAAAATACAGGAAACATCCCCCTGTTTGACAAACCAATTTTTAAACCTTTTTGAATTTCATCTTCATTAAGTGTGCCGTTTTCAAAATAGGTTTCCATCAATTCTTCATCATTAGCAGCCAGATCCTCAATCATAGTATTTTGCTTTTCTTCGGCTTTTGCTTTTTCTGAGTCAGGTATATCAATAATTTCCGGTTTTCCACCACCATCAGGAAATTTATACATTTTCATTTTTATAAGGTCTATCACTGAATCAAATCCAAGACCTTGATTTACCGGATATTGACAAACAGTGACACTGTTTCCGAACTGTGATTTCAACTGACGGATTGTTTCATCAAAATTTGAGTTCTCATGTTCCAAATGATTGATTGCAAAAATCACCGGAGTATTATTTTTAACGGTATATCTCCAACTTACTTCAGTACCAACTTCAACTCCGTTTTGTGCATTAACAACCATAATTGCAGTATCAGATACTTTTAATGCAGATATTATTTCTCCGACAAAATCATCAAAACCGGGAGTATCAATTATATTAATTTTTTTATCTTCAAAATATGTATAAAGTACTGTTGAAGAAACCGAATTCTGACGTTCCAGTTCAATTTCCCTGTAATCCGAAACAGTATTTTTATCATCAATTGTTCCTCTTCTTTTAATAATGCCACCTTCAAACAGCATGGCTTCAGCTAAAGTCGTTTTACCTGATTTTGCACCTCCGATCAATGCAATATTCTTTATTTCATTTGTCTGATATACCTTCATTTTCTATAATTTATTAAGATGTTTTAATTTAATTTCTGAAAAATGGCTGCAAAAGTATAAAAAACTGATTAATAATAAAAAGGATATTTTATTATTTGTAAAAAAATGTTGATTTTTATTTTTAATTTTGTGATATCTGCTTTAATAATACAAATTGTTTTCATAATATTTATAAAAAACACGGAGGCTTTTAATGATTAAATTCCAATGGAGGAATATTTTGATTATTAACTTGTCCATATTATTTTTATGGTCTTGTAGTAGTGATAATCCAAGGGTTGTAATTAAGACTAAATTTGGGAATATTATTGCAGAACTTTATTTGGATCAAGCTCCAATTACCACCTCCAACTTTATAAAATATATAAATGAGCAACGTTTTGAGGGAGCCACTTTTTACCGGACAGTAACAATGGATAATCAGCCTGATGACAGTATAAAAATTGAGGTGATCCAAGGCGGATTATTTGAAGATAATCATCCCAATTCACTTCCTCCAATTGAACATGAAACTACATTTCAAACAGGCATCCTACACCAGAACGGCACTTTGTCAATGGCAAGATATCATCCCGGCACAGCCACAACTGAATTTTTTATATGTATAGGAGTCCAACCAGAACTTGACTATGGAGGTAAAAGAAATCCTGATGGTCAGGGTTTTGCTGCTTTCGGAAAAGTTGTTTCAGGCATGGATATTGTAAACAATATTCATAAATTTAAAATTGATGGACAATACTTTGATCCCAGAATAGAAATCCTTGATATTGTTCTTTTAGAGTAGGAAAACATTTACTTTTATTATATTTTTGTGGTTTATCTTGTTACTATCAAATCATACTATTATCCTGTAATCCCGAAATTTTGTGATTGTTTTTTTAGCAAAGTATTGGTTTTTTGATTATCAGTCTTCAGCCTATTAATCGCCGATTGCCAACTGCCAACTGCTTACTTTTTATTAACTATCACTTAAGCTAATTTGTTTGTAGCTTCGCTACGCTAAGTTATATTAATATGCTTATATAGGAAGCCCTATCGTATCACTTATTTTACGCATGATATAAATAACGCACGATAAACTTGACTCACGAAGAAAAATATATTATATTTGCAGAAAGACGATTTGGTAAAAGTTCAATCTTAAGAAAGATGGAGGCTGACGGACAAAAAGGGTTTATCCCGATATATAAACCAATTGAAGGTATTTCATCCCCTGAAAATGTAGCAGCAGTATTACTGGATAGAGTTAAGGAGATGAACCTGATTGATGAAGGTCTGTTTAAAATACTGGAAAATTTCTATAACAAAACAACAGAACTAGTCGAAGAAGTAAAAGGAATAAAACTGAAAAAGTTAGAATACACCTGGCAAAAACAGTTATTTTATCTCTTTAAAAAACTTATAGAAAAGCATAAAGACAAAAAGATTGTAATAATGCTTGATGAATTCTCAATATTCCTTGATGAGTTGAAAAAGGATGAAGCATCTAATGTGATTGGTTTTTTTAGAAACATCACTTTTGAAAAAGAATTCAAAAACATCAGGTTTGTTTATTGCGGTTCAATAGGTATTGATCTGGTATTGGATAAAATCAAAAAAGATGGGCATAATATTGGTGACCCATTAAATCATATGTATAAACATGAACTTCAGCCATTTACTGACGATAACGCTAAATATTTCGGAAAGTGCCTTAATCTAGGTTGTAAGTTAAAAATTCCAGATGAACTAATAGAGCAAATTTGCAGTAGAGCTAACAATATCCCTTATTTCATTGATATTGTCTTTGATAAAATTTCAAAAGCGAAAGAAGCCAATCAAAAAGCAATTGACAATGCGTTTGAGGAAATATTGGATGACACTAAGGGCAAAGAAAGCATCAGGCATTTTTATGACAGAATTGAAAATTTTTACCCAAACTACAAAATTTCAGTTTATATTTTAAATTATATAAGTTTAAGTACTCAAGCAGTGACAGAAATGGAAATTGCCAATAATATACTGACAAACACAACTGAGACTGACCGTATTGAAATCAATGAAGAAATTGAGAGGCTCAGAAATGATGGATATCTTTTTCGTATCATCAAAGGGGGAGAAAGATTATATGATTTTAAATACTCCTTGCTAAAATTGTGGTGGAAAATGAATAAAGCATATTAAAAACATAAAACATGATCAACTCACTTTTAACATTTGGGGCAAAAAGTGTTAAGCCCGAAATTCTTGAACAAACATTGACCGTAAGGAAAGAGACAGTGAATGAAATTGAGAAGAATTGCGTAAATAAAACACTAAACTCTTCCACCTTGCAATCGTTGATAATTTCTCCCCGAGGCAGTGGTAAAACACATATTGTCAAAGTTTTGTATCATCGTTTGAAAAATAATAAAAAATTATCCAACAAGTTGGTTATTGCATATATGTCGGAAGATGAGGTAGGGATTGCCAATTTTACAGACCTTATGGTTAGTATTTTACGGGCATTTGCAAGATACAACGAAGTTGGAAGCGAAACACTTGAAGCTCAAATTTCAGAAGCATCCTTGATAAAAGATAATAATAAAAGGGAAATATTTGTTAAGGACATACTTATTGGATTTGCTGATAAACGGATAATTATACTTCTTATTGAAAATTTTGATAAAATTCTAAAGTATCTCCGCTCTCAGGGACAAAGAAGCCTTCGTGATTTTATTCATCAATACAATAACCTTAGCATAATAGCCACAAGCCAAAACCTAATTGCCAACCTTCAGGATAGCAAAAGCCCTTTTTATAATTTCTTCAATGTTTTTCAACTTAATAAATTAGATTATAAAGGAACTGTTAGGTTTTTAGAAGCAATTGCAAAAATGGAGGGCAACCTCAAGTTAATGGATGAAATTAAAAAACCTGAGTTCGAAGGGAAACTCCGGGCAATTTACGAACTTACCGAAGGCAACCACCGTTTACTTGTTACCTTTTATTCTTTTCTGAAAGCAGATTTCAAATCTGAGCTTTCAGGTATTTTTATAAAAGTAATGAACGACTTAAAACCGTATTATGAGCAATTTGTAAATGCCTTGCCGGCACAACAGCAAAAGATTGTAAAGCACCTTAGCCTGAACCGGGAAGCAGTAAGCGGAAAAGAAATAGCTAGAGCATGTTTTATTGAACCTAATGTTTTTAGCAAGCAAATATCTTTACTGTATGAGAGGGGTATGATAGATAAAAACAAGTCAGGTAAAGATGTTTTTTACGAACTAAAGGAGCCTTTGATGAGGATTTGTTTTGAAATTAGTGAAAGTCCCAACGGTATTTCAAAACTATTTGTTGATTTTTTAAGCGATTATTACGACAGGCAAATATTAAGGGAACATTATTTAAAGTTTAAATACGGGGCAAGGTTTCAAAGTGAAGAAATAAAAAACAAATACGAACATGAAGCTCTTATGTATGCTATGGTTTTAAGTCCTATTGAACAAAATACAATAACGTTAGCCCATAATTTCTTGTTAGAAGCAAAAAGTCAAGATGAACTGTATAGCAAAATTCACGATATTGATACTATTGCTAGGAAACAAATAAAATTATCTACTGAGAACTTTAATACTGGCAACGCCTTCATTATTCAAAATCAATACAAAAAGGGAATAGAAAGTCTTGAAAAAGTTATTGAAACCGATCCTAATTATTATTTTGCATATTATAACATGGGAATTGCATTTTTAAGCCTGAAACAATACGAAGAAGCAATAAAAAGTTTTCAAAAGGCAGTTGAAATTAAATCTGATGATGATGCGGCTTTAAATGGATTGGGAGTTGCTCTTGGCAATCTTGGAAGACACAAAAAAGCACTGAAAAACTTCCAAAAAGCCGCTGAGATTAATCCTGATAATGATGCGGCTTATTATAACATGGGAAAAGCATTTTCAAATCTGAAACAATACGATGATGCAATAAAAAGTTACCAAAGGGATATTGAAATCAACCCTGATAATGATGGTACATATAACAGCTTAGGTTTAATTTATTTAAAAGTAGATAAAATTGACAATGCTTTTGAGGCTTTTCATAAAGGACTGGAGATTAAACCTGATAATAAATATACCAACTTTAGTTTGCTTAGTGCTTATGTAAGAATTAACGACCAAAATAAAAGCAAAGAATTGATGATTAACATCATTAACAAAGTTGAAAATGATTTGCTGATAATTTTTTTAACTGAAGATGTTTTTTTTAACCTTTTCAGGTTTGGTTCAGATGCGTTTATTAAATCTTATTTTGATTTTCTGTTAAGGTTGATGTTGAAGAAGAAAAAAGACAGCCAACTATGGAAAGCCCTGCCTGATTCCTTATTTGACATTTTGATAAACATTGAGGATTATGATAAAGAAAGGCTAAATAATATTGAGAAAGCACTAACCGAATTACTTATTGAATATCAAGAAAGCATAATCCCATTAAAAATGTTTAACATTGGTGTGGCTTATCTAAAAAACAATGATAAAAACGCTATTTTTAAACTGAGTAAAGAAGAGCGCAAATTATTTAAGGAAGCGGTTTTGAACATCCATACTGACAAATTTTGATCATTGATTTTTGGAATTTATCCATCCATACGGATTGCTTCGCTTCGTACGGACAAGTTTTGTTATTTGATTTCTTGTTATCCATACGGACAAGTTTTGGTGCTTTAATTCGTAATTTGTTTGACATTATGGACAGCCACTAATTAATCTTTCAAGTATTTTCTTACTTTTGAGTTTTTAATATATTTCTCAATTTTTATAGCATCATATCTGTTTTTTTTAACCGAAAAATATGACTGAACTAACATTTTTCCATAACCTAATTATCTTGGCGAAATTTTGGTATGGATAGGCTGGGCAATTGCTACATGGTCATTACCCGGCTTGTCGTTTGCTGTTTGGACGGTTGCTAATTTGGCACCACGTGCCTGGTCATATCACAAATGGTATCAAACAAATTTTGACAATTATCCACAGGAACGCAAGGCACTGATACCTTTGCTATGGTAAGCCAATTAATTCCTTAATTCGTTACTTTACTTATTTACAGTAAGCTTTTCTGTTAATATTCTGTTACCAAGCGATAATTTTATTAAATATATCCCATTTGAAAGATTTCCTCCTTCAAGCTGAATTGTATGATTTCCGGGTTCATAATATCTCTCATTAACAGAATACACAATTTCACCGATAATGTTAAAAACATCTAAGGAAACTTTTTTACTATCTGCTAATTTAAACGATATTTTAGTGAAATTTTTAAACGGGTTAGGATAAATCTCCATAGATTCTTCCGTAACTGTTTCTTCAATGCCAACCCATTCAACCTGGAATTGTGTTGAAACCTGGTAACCAAATGTTGTCCCCTGCATAATAACTGAACTGCTTCCGAAATACAACATGTAAAATCCCGGTATTTCCAAACCGTTTCCGCCCGAATCATAAAGCAAAAAAGTATAGCAGCCCGGAGTAGCTATGTCAAAAGTTTCATTAATATTTTGACCGGCCTGTGAATATGGTCCGCCCGAGTAAATAACCTGATCGTCAAAATCTCTTACTTCCCAGGTAGTTTCTTCAGGATGATTGTCAAGTCTTAACATAAGTTTTACAGGGGAGCTTGTTAACATTGTCCCTCCAAACGATTGAGTAATTGTATCATTGGCAGGATATTGATCGGGATTTCCATTTGGATTGGTTGTGTAAACAACAACAGTATTATCTTCAGCAAGGGTAAAATTAACAGCAGGTAATTCAACTTCTTCTGTTTCAAGGAATGCTAAATTTCCTGTCCATGAATAAGTTTCAACCGTTCCTTCATTAGCAAAATAATTAAAATCAATCTGCACCAGATCGGAATCTGCATTATTTCTAAGTGTAACAATCGGAGCGATGGTTCCCGAGCAATTATCTTCAGGAACATTACTGATGTCAATAATGGCAGCATCATAATCATAAGCAGGCACAAAATCCATTAAGCTCAATTTTGTTCCCTGCAAAATTTCTTTTGTTGAATTATTCTGAATAAAAACAACTACCTCGCAATTTTCATAAACCCAGTCATCTTCCAGATTAAAATTAAGAGTTAGCTGTTGTGTATTACCACCTGAAAAATCAATTGATGTTCCTAAGTGGTTTGGTGCCATTAATCTTTCAACAAAATTCAATTCCGACATTCCCTGCCAGTTATATTCAATATTTGACTCGGTTAAAACCAAATGTAATTTAATATTCGATGCAGATGATGTTGCCACCTTTTCAACAGTGATGTTTGCCTCAAAATCAATCAGTCCGTATGTTACACCCTGAACATCAATTGTAAATGAAGAATTAACAGCTATACGCTGATTATATCTGGGCAAATATTGCGGGTACATACTTTGAGTATTACTACCACCTACAACAGTAAGTGTTCCATCAAACTTTGCAGTCGGGTACCCTGAAACATTATAATAACTACCGTTACGATAGTTTGATGCAGTATTTGCATACGGATCACCATTATGATATTCTATAATTGCAACATCATGACCGTTTGCAACCAGATCATCAGCCCCCATTGCTGCACCAGGACAATATGGACACCAGCCGCCCGTAGCAATTTCTACTATGACCTTGTCTCTTGCCACTTGCTGGGCGTTTAAGAATGAACAAAATAAAATTCCGATAAATAGAACATATAACTTTTTCATAATACCTTAAATCCGCAAACAGTTATTAACAAAACCAGCCAAAAAACTGTGCAAAAGTATTTTACACAGTATTTGACTGGTACATTTTATCACTTATTTTAGTGCTACAAAACAAACTAATAGTGATAAAATATTTGCGGGTATGAAAGTACAAAAAATAAATAAAACAATAAGTCCATTTGCAGGAATTTCTTTTGTTA
>JAUXFX010000079.1 GCA_030622635.1 Bacteroidota bacterium | reverse complement strand
TTTATCAATAATTTTTGCTTTGGTTTCAACTGTTACAGAATACCGGTCACCTTGTTTTAAGTAAACTGTAAATGCGCCTCCTACATCGATCCCGTTGAATTCATCAATTTGACGTTCCTGTTTGATAATATTATTTTTTTCATTTTCCTGAGCAAAACCAATTAAACAGGAATTTAACATCAAGCCGATTAAAATTATACTAACGATTTTGAAGTTTAATTTTTTCATAATTTCTTTTTTAAAATTTTATTTGAATTTTTCTGTATGACGGATAGAAGTTTTTGTTTGTTACAATTTAATTGAAAATATTTAGTATGAATTTTTTTAGTTGTTCTTTTGGCTTGAACCAAAAGAACCAAAAGTTCAAGACTTCTTAGAATTCCCATAAGAATCTCTAAGCAGCAATAAAACCCCGCAATCCAAGCCGCTTACTTTTTTCATAGAAGTAAATTTTAGGGTCTTTTAATTATTTTTTTTGCAATTATATAAAATTAACCATTAAGTTCGCTCAAGGATTGCTTAACACAATGCCCTCGCTTTTTATTGTAGCAAGAGATTCTAAAAGAATTCTAAAAGGTCAGGGGGGTATTTGAAGGATCGGCCTATTAAAAATCAACGGCCGTTAGGAAAAATGAAAATCTGTAGCGTTAAAAAAAATTCGGGTGCGATTAAATTTATATAGAATGACATAGATAAATCCGTTATACAAAAATCTATTAAATTCCAGAAATGTAAGTAGCTTGAATTTTTTAGCGGAGGATTTACATTTTTAGTTGATTTTTAATAAGCCTTGATTTTTTGGTACTTTTTTATCAAGAAAAAAGTACAATAATTAAGCTACATATCTGTGCAGAGGTCTCTGAATTTAATAACATATTAAAGTTTATCAAAAAAATTGGCTTTAAATTTTCGGGACACCCAAAACCATAAAAGATCAAGTTGTATTATATTGTTATTCTGTAATTTATATCTTAAAATATTCAACTTTATTTATCTATGTGGAAAACAGGAAGTCTTTGTTTGTTAAAATTTAATTGAAAAATTTACTTTTTAACACTTCTGTAGATTTGAAAATTGTCACTAACAAAAGAATAAGCAATAAGATTACCCTTATCATCATACTTTTTATTTATTTTCAGGTCGTTATCTGTTAAATAATTAAATCCTTCGATACCGGCATCGGCCAAAGTTAGGAATGTGAATTTTTTTGGATTATCATTATCGGGTGTTTTTTGATTTTTTAAAAAAACACTTTTGATCTTTCCAAATGAATTAGCAAGTATTGAGCCTATAAATGTCTTATCTCTATCGGCATAAAATATTTCATCAGGTTTAATTTTATAATCTGATTCGGGATAATATTTTTTTCCAATTATATTTTTATCCTGTTCTCCGACTACAAAAAATTCAGTTAAGTTTATTGCTAAATTATTAACCGGAATCTTCACGAGTTTTTCATAATGATGAATTTTCGGCTCTTCATAATGTGCGACAGATAAATGAATTTTCCTGTAATCCAGCATATTTTTTTGCTTTTTAAATTGTATTTTATTAAAAATAATAGTTGATGAAACTGAAGCTATTTTTGCAGGAATATCGCTATCTTCGGTTATGTTGTTTTTAAAATCAATAAATAAGATGCTGAATAATATAAGAATGGAAGCTGCAATTGAAACAGAATATAAAACAGCTTTTTTTGATAAAATTGAAGACGGATAATGTTTTAATGTTTTTTTATCTGCAAAAACAATTTTTTTATCAGGTTTTAGAAAAGTGCTTCCGAAAAGTTCATATTCTTTAACTAAGAACGGATTTTTTTTTAAGAAAAGGTCTAACAGGTTTAATTCTTCAACACTCAAATCGTTTTCGAGTGAAGCAATAAAATAGTTTTGGTAATTAGTTGAATTAATGTTATCAACTCCAGTTACATGATTTTTTTTTAAGCTATTTTTATCTTCAAAAATCACCGAACTCTCAACAGGAACTGAAATAAGTTCAAAATCTTCAAATTCTTCTTTTAAACCGGGATTTTCTTCCATGAATATCAATAACTCGGCAATCAGGGCAGGATCCAGATTTCCATCCATATAATCAAGAAAAAATATTTCGTAATTATTTCTGTTGATTTTCATTTCAATTTTATCTTAAATAACAGTATCAAGGCTTCCAATATAATTCTTCAAAAACAATCTTGCCCTGTAAATATAAACTTTCACCTGCGATTCGTTCAAATTTGTAATATCACCGATTTCACTGTATGAATAACCTTCATAGTCTCTGAGCAGAACAACCGACTTTTGAATTTCGGGTAGTTTTTCCACTGCATTATTTAATATTTCGTTCAAATCAGAATACCCGTTTTCTTGTGATACAGGATCATGTATATCAGCATCCAGCCCGGATAATTTATTATCTCTCCTGATATTATCAATCATTGTATGATAAGCAGTTGTAAAAAGGTAAGATTTTGCTTTATCAAAAGAGATATTGCTGTGTCTGTCCCACATTTTCATAAATGAATCCTGCACAATATCTTTTGCTTTATCCTCATCCTTAATATTTTTAAGGATAAAGCGATAAACTCCATCTGCAAATTCATCTGCACACAAATTGTATTCAGTTGTTGTCATTCA
Source organism: Bacteroidota bacterium (assembly GCA_030622635.1). Classification (GTDB taxonomy): domain Bacteria; phylum Bacteroidota; class Bacteroidia; order Bacteroidales; family JADFUO01; genus JADFUO01. The sequence goes on along the minus strand of JAUXFX010000079.1, from coordinate 10,366 downwards.
AACTTTGAATTTCCGTCTAATGCTTATGACGGATTAATATCAGTAAAAGTTACAAAGTGAAAATTTTTCAGTCAAGTTTAAGCACAGCCAAAAACGCTTGCTGTGGAACTTGAACATTTCCCACCTGACGCATACGTTTTTTACCTTTTTTTTGTTTTTCCAGAAGTTTGCGTTTACGGGTAATATCACCACCATAACATTTTGCAGTAACATCTTTTCTGAGGGCTTTAACTGTTTCGCGGGCAATAATTTTAGCTCCGATAGCAGCTTGTATGGCAATATCAAATTGCTGGCGGGGTATCAACTCTTTAAGTTTAACACACATTCTGCGTCCGAAATTGTAAGCATTATCACGATGAATTAGAGTTGATAAGGCATCAACAGATTCTCCATTTAAAAGAATATCAAGCTTAACAAGATTTGCAGGTTTATAATCCGACTGATAATAATCGAACGAAGCATAACCCTTTGAAATACTTTTGAGTTTATCATAAAAATCAAAAACGATTTCACCCAGAGGCATTTCAAAAGTAACTTCAACACGGTCGCTTGTATGGTAAACCTGATTTTTCAGTGTGCCGCGTTTATCAATACATAAATTCATAATCGAACCTACATAATTTGATTTGGAAATTATCTGTGCAACTATATAAGGTTCTTCAATGTGGTCAATAAATTTCTGTTCAGGTAATCCTGAGGGATTATGAACTTCAATAGTTTCTCCTTTGTGGGTAATAACTTTATATGAAACATTTGGAACTGTAGTAATAACATTCATATTGAACTCACGGTCAAGTCGCTCCTGAACGATTTCCATGTGTAAAAGACCGAGAAATCCGCATCTGAAACCAAAACCTAAAGCAGCAGATGACTCAGGCACAAAAGTTAAAGACGCATCATTTAGTTGCAGTTTTTCTATTGAATTTCTTAATTCTTCATATTCATCGGTATCAACAGGATAAATACCAGCAAAAACCATTGGCTTAACATTTTCAAAACCTTCAATTGCCTTGTCGCACGGTCGTTCAACATGAGTTACCGTATCACCTACTTTAACTTCCTTAGAAGTTTTAATACCTGAAATTATGTAACCAACATCTCCGGTTTCTAATATTTTTTTTTCTTCACGATCAAGTTTTAAAACACCAATCTCATCAGCATGATATTCTTTGCCGGTATTAACAAATTTTACAAAATCACCTTTTCTGATCTCACCGTTAAATAATCTGAAATAAGCAATTATTCCCCTGAAAGAATTAAATACCGAATCAAATATCAATGCCTGTAAAGGTGCATGAGTATTACCTTTTGGCGATGGAATTATATTTATGATGGTTTCAAGGATTTTTTCAATACCATATCCGGTTTTACCGCTTGCTTCAATAATTTCATCTCTGCTACATCCTAACAAATCCACAATCTGATCTTTAACTTCTTCGGGCATTGCATTTTCAAGGTCCATTTTGTTAAGCACCGGAATTATCTCCAGATCATTATCAATAGCGAGATAAAGATTAGAAATTGTTTGAGCTTGTATGCCCTGAGTGGCATCAATAATAAGTAAAGCACCTTCACATGCAGCAATTGAACGAGAAACTTCATAAGAAAAATCCACATGACCGGGAGTATCAATCAAATTCAGTTTGTAATCTTTATTATCAAATTTATATGCCATTTGAATAGCATGACTTTTGATGGTTATACCTCTCTCACGCTCAAGTTCCATATCATCCAAAACCTGGTTTTGTAAGTCTTTACCCGAAATGGTGTTGGTAAACTCCAACAACCGGTCAGCCAGCGTGCTTTTGCCGTGATCAATATGGGCAATAATGCAAAAATTTCTTATATTTTCCATCAATTGCAAAAATAGTATTTTATATTTTATAACATTGTTTTATTTATATTTGTAACATTATTAAATAAAGAAAATCAAACATGAAAAAGATTAGATTAGGATTAATGGGTTTCGGTGAGATTCCAAGGCATATTTACCGGTTATGCCTTGAAGATGATCTTATTGAAGTTGTAGCCATAAGCGAAATCGGTAAACCCGAGATACTACATTATTTGCTTGTTGCCGAGACAAAAGGCAAAATTGATGTACAACTTGACGGAAATTTTTTGGTTTCAAAAAACGGCAAGGCACGATTTGTATACGGTGTTGAACCCGGTGAAGTCCCTTGGGATATTTTTAATGTGGATTTTATTGTTGACAGTACAGGTAAATATAAATCGGGGAGCGACATGCAACGGCACATAAATGCAGGAGCAAAAAAGGTAATTTTATCAAACCTGCCAAATGATAAAATTGATCGTATTGTTGTTATGGGTGTAAATGAACATACCATCAAAACTTCCGATAAATTAATATCGGCAGGGTCGGCTACTACAAATGCAACTGCAATTATGTTAAAAATATTTGAAGAAAATTTTGGAGTTGATTATGCCATGCTAACTACCGTTCACTCATATACTTCCGACCAACCTTTACGCGACAAGGCAAGCGATGATTACCGTCGCAGTCGTTCTGCTGCTGAGAACATCATCCCCAATGAAACACCCTCACCATACTGGATTCAAAAAATAATGCCAGAATTTAAAGGAAGAATTGAGGGTTATGCTTTGAATGTCCCCATACCAAACGGTTCTCTTCTTGATCTTACAACTGTTTTTAAAAACAGTAGTATAAGCATTAACGACATTAACATTGCAATTGAAGAAGCATCAAAAAAATTACCGGATATTATTCAGGTTGAAAATGACCCTATTGTTTCAACTGATGTTATTGGTAATCGCCATTCTGTTGTTTACGATAAAAGGGCAACAATGCACTCACCAATAAGAATGGTAAAAACATTAACATGGTATCATGCCGCAATGGCAATGGCTGCAAGGATAATTGATATTATGCTTGCCTATAATAAATTAAGCACGAAAGGAGGTGTAAAATGAATGTAGCAATTAACGGGTTTGGACGTATAGGTCGTTCTGTATTTCGTATTCTTAGTAAAAGAACAGATATAAATGTTGTAGCAATAAATGATCTCTATGATAATGATGTGCTGGAATATCTGCTCAAATACGACACTGTTATGAGAGGATTCGGGCAGGATGTGTATTTGGATGGTGATTATTTAATTACTCCAAATGAAAAAGTAAAAATGCTTAGTATTAAAGACCCGAGAGAATTACCATGGAAAGCTTTAAACGTTGATGTTGTTGTTGAAGCTACAGGTATTTTCAGGACAAGAGAAAAACTGGTTCCTCACCTTGAAGCCGGAGCAAAAAGAGTTATTTTAACTGTTCCTGCAAAAGGTGAAATTGATTATACTATTGTAATAGGTGTAAATGATAAGGGCTTAAAACCCGAAGACAGGATTATTTCCAATGCCAGTTGTACTACCAATTGCCTTGCTCCAATGGCAAAAGTGCTCAATGATGCTTTCGGGATTGTTGAAGGTTTGATGACAACAACTCATGCTTACACTAACGATCAACGCCTTGCAGATGTTCCGCATAAAGATTGGAGAAGGGGCAGGGCAGCAGCAGAAAATATTATTCCTACTACAACCGGCGCTGCAAAGGCAGTTGGTGTAGTAATTCCTGAGCTTAAAGGAAAATTAGACGGAATGGCTTCAAGGGTTCCCGTGCCTGATGGCTCGGTTGTTGATCTGGTTGTTGAAGTTGAAAAAGATGTTACGGTTCAGGATATTAATGATGCCGTCCGTCTCGCTGCTAATTCAAAAGAAATGAAAAATATCCTTTTATATTCAGAAGAAAAAATCGTTTCTTCCGATATTGTAGGCAATTCATATTCTTCAATTTATGATTCGGAATATACAAAAGTACTTGGAAAAAGGATTGTTAAAACTCTTAACTGGTATGATAATGAATGGGGCTATTCAAACAGGGTTGTGGATTTGATTGTAAAACTAATGGAGTTTAGGGGATTATAGAGATGAGGTAATATTCTGTGGAAATGAAATATTTTTGTAACTATATGATTTTTATTTTCAGACCTACAGTAAAGGTTCTTCCATATGCTGCAAATGTTTTGCCCTCCTCATATGTTTCAAACTGTTTATTAAATATATTACCTATAGTGCCAAATACATGAAACTGTTTTCTAATTTGTTTAGTTACATGAAGATTCAATAAAGTATAATCTTCAAGTTGATTTATATTACCACTTTCATTGTAATACCTTCCTCTGGCATCTTCAACAGATGACATTACTATAATGTTAATATTCTTGAAATCATAATATATTCTTGCTGTTGTAAGATGCTTGGGATTATATGATAATACAAGTCCTTCATCATCTTTAGTATCAAGGTATGTGTATCCAACAACGATATTAAGATTATTCCATTTATATCTGATTTCAGTTTCAATGCCTTGTGTCAAAGCTGTTTTAATATTTTGTCTTCTGTAAATAGGAATACTATCTGTTTCATATTCACCTGTTGGTAATACAACAATCATATTTGAGAAATCATTTCTAAAAACTGATATTCTTCCCAAAAGATTTTTTGTTATTTGTTGCTCCAAACATACGCTATAAGATATAGAAAATTCAGGCTTTAAGCCAGAATTTCCATCCCGGTAATATGTCTTATGATAGAAATGATATTCATATCTATCCTGTAATGACGGAGCCCTGAACCCTCTTCCAACAGCCCCCCTTATTGAAGTCTTATCAGACAGCTTAAATAAAACACTTCCATTAGGAGAAACGACAGGGGCAAGATTGGGATGCATATCAACACGAACAGTTGCTGTAACTCTAATTTTTTCTCCTAATTTCATTTCATCCTGAGCATATATACTAAATATGTTTTCTTTATGTCCGGGTTGTACGCCAACTCTTGTAAAATATTCATGTCTGCCTTCTGCTCCTGTAGTTAATTCATGATTTTGGGATAGTTTGTAATAATACATCACATCGCCTGATGAAGTAATATTGTTAGCATCTTTTCTTCTTCCTGTAAACTCTGAATAGGCTGTTGACACAGATAGTGAACTTTTTTCATTAAATTTTGTTTTCCAGTCAAGAATAAGGTCAATTTCATTGTCATTTATATCGGCAGAAGTTTTTCGCAGATAATTAATGTTGTAATATTTTGCATTTAAGTTTATTGTGTTTCTATCATTTACATCATATGAAATCTTTACAAGAGTATTAAACTGTTTAAACCACTGGTTGTCATATTTTTTATCATCCAATATTAATGGAAATCCTTTAGAATTTGTATATTTTCCCGCGATAAAACAACCAAATTTTCCGAATTTGTTCCCATAGCATAAATCGTAATCCTGAGTATTAAATGAGCCATATGAAGCACCAAATTTTATAGTTTGCTTTTCAGATATTGTTTTTGTTATAATATTAATAATACCGCCCATTGCATCACTGCCATATAAGGCACATGACGGCCCTTTAACTATTTCTATCTTTTCTACCATTTCTATCGGAACTAAACCAAGGTTCACCCCGGTATGAATATGCTCTCCTTTTATTCTTTTTCCATCAATCAACACAAGACTGTAATGAGCAGGTAATCCTCTGATAATTCCTGTAAAACGTCTTGATGAACCAAATGGAGCTCCTCCTGAAATATTTAGACCCGGGACCCATCGAATAGCATCAGAAACTGTAATAACTCCGGATTGTTCAATTTCCTTTAGTGTAATAAGATTAGTTTCAACTGGAACATCTTTAAGAATATGGATAGATTTTGTAGCTGTTATAACTACCTCTTCTAATTTAATTACCTTAATACTATCATTTTGATTTTGTGCGAAATTCTCTTGAAAACAAACACAAAAAAAGCAAAAAGCAAATAATAATCTGTAGTTCATTTTTAGATTAATTTTTAATTAGAATTAGTTCTAACTATATGATTTTTAGCTGGCAAGGGAATTTTACCTATAAATTGAAACCGAACCACGTATAGTACGCTTTCTTAAACCTTCCAAAGTAATTTCATAAACATCACAAACGTAAAAATAAACACCTTGTGAACAATCTCTATTATTCCTTTGATTCTTACCATCCCAGTTAATTTTGGGATTATCGGTTTTGAAAACTATCTTTCCCCAGCGGTTAAATATAGTTAAATCAATTTTCTCAACTGCTGCAACAGTTTCAGGAAAAGGGACAAAATTATCATTATATCCATTAAAATTAGGTGTAAATACATTTGGCAATTTATAGAGAGGACAAACATCATAATCAACACATACCACATTACTGAATTCACTTTCATTACCAACCGAATCTATTGCAGTAACCGCATAACAAGCCGTTATTGAAGTAAGATTGGAATGAATATAAACCGTATCATCAGGATGATTGGTAGAGTCAATTAAAATTAAATCTGTAAACTCAAAAGGAGAATAATAAATATAATATTTTTCAACATCATCAGCACAAGTATTATTCGGGTTGTTCCATGTTAATTCATTTTCAATTAAATCACAGTTTGTTGTTACTGATAAAACAGGCGGACATGGAGGCACATTATCATAAGGTATTCCACATTTAATCTGCGAAAAATTAATTATCGGTTCAACAAATCCATGGGAAGTATATTTACCAACACTTTCAATATAGTAACAGTATTCCTGTCCGTTGATTAGCCCGGAATTACTATAAAAATTTGTATTGCTCAACCCTATTGAATCAAATTCAATTTGACCCGGGTTGCACCTGTAAACAATATAATAATCATTTTCCCATGGAATATTCATCTCCCAGCTTAGTTGCAATTCATTATCGGTTTCATAAATTGAGAGAAAAATTGATGAAGCTATCCGGGTAAAACCAATATCTCCGATTGTCTCACTTACCAGGTTAATTCTGTAACTGTATGGAATTCCGCTTGTGTTCAGATTTACATCATTATCAAAATACAATGTATCGTTCAATCCCGTTTTAGTAACAATTAGATTCAGGTTTGAGCCATAAAATCCTTCAGAGCGGTAAACCAAATAATTATATGGACCGGGATGCTGTATCGTATCAAGATCAACTGGTTTTGACCAGGCAATAAAAACATTCCCGTCGGCAATATTTGTACTGTCGTTACTAACATTTGTTATAACCGGAATATCTTTTTTAAGTGCATCACAGGCTTCCAGAGAAGCATAACTTTCTGCTCCGTCAGGATAAGTTGCAATAACCATATAGCAATAATCAATACCATGTATTAAACCACTTCCATTATTATCATCAATAAAAGTTGTATCATTAATATCGTTTATTTCATGAATTTGAACGTATCCGGTATATGCTGGAACACCTGTTTCGCAATAACCGGGAATAAAACCGTAATAACCGTTTCTTTTGTATAGTTTATATCCAACGGCATTTTCACATTCACTTTTATTCCATGATAAATGGATTTTATTTCCCAATGCTTCTGCTAAGAGGTTTTTGGGTGATGGACCGATAACTGTAATATTAACGGTTTTAAAGTTTACAAGATTTACTGTTTTAAAGTTTACAAGAGTTACTGTGTCATCAGTATCTTCAGCTTTAAAAATTACGGTATAAGGAAATTTTTGAATATGCTCGCAAATAGTGTTCCATGTAAATATTATTTCAGCCGTATCCGGGGCAGGATTTAGGTCGGGTGAAATAAATGCCGGACTTTGACTTTGCTCAAAAGGTCCTCCTGTGGCAGTAATTTCTACAAAATATTCATCAGTGTCAATAGCCATAACATCAAATTCCAGTGTGCTTCCTGCTTCAACACAGGTATCTGAAATACATTCAATCAAAGGTGGGTCATTACTACAACTACTTATCAGTATTTGCATATCACGTGTTACATACCCTACTCTCACTCCGTTTCTCCACTCTTCTATTAAAAAAGCTATATTATACTTACCCTGAATAAGTGGACTATCCCAGATAACATCACCTGTATGAGAGTTTAAAGTAAAAAAATTTGAAGCTGCAGGAAGTGTATATCCTGGTATCACCAATCCCTCAGTTCCGCGGCATTCAACAAGTTTGTATGAGAGACTGTCGCCATCAATGTCGTATGCTCCGGGATTATGAATAAATATTTTGCCCACACAACCGTAATCTATTGGCCGATTCAATAACACAACAGAATTATTATATCCCAGAAACGGATTAATCACTAATTCCGATTCAACATAAGTCGGAACTTTTATTGAATTGGGAATATTAATTATGCCATAATTTCTGGTTGGGTCCTCCATTGAAAGCATATAAGTTCCGGAAGCCGGGTATGTATGAATACCTAAATATTCATTATAAACTATATTACCGTTTATATCTTTTATAATTCTTGGTATTTCTTCTGAGCTTCCGTCACCCCATTCAATAGTTAAATAATCACGTTGATCATTTACAAAATTATCTTTTGTATATGTAATAATTCTTGCTTCATAAGTGAGATTATTTATATGTTTGTAAATAATTTCTGCTGCCCTTTGGTGATCTGCAAAAGCAAGAGTAATTGTAAAAAGTAATATTGCTGATAATAAAAATTTTTTCATTCTTTTGAATGTCTCAAAATTTATGCCAAAATTATAAAAATTGTTGATTGTTATTTCAAATTATTTTAAATAATATCATTTTTTAAAAATATTTTTTTTAGAAATGGAATGTTTTTGTAACTAAATGATTTTTAATGGCAAGGGAATTCTATCTGTAAATCGTAACCGATCCCTGGATATTACGTCTTATTAAACCATCCAAGGTAATTTCAAAAATATCACAAATATAAAAATAAACGCCCTGAGGGCAATCCTGTTTGTTTTGTTGATTTTTCCCATCCCAATTAATTTTAGGGTCATCAGTTTTAAAAACTATTTTTCCCCAACGGTTAAATATTTTTAACTCAATTTTCACAACTGCAGCAACAGTTTCAGGAAAAGGGACAAAATTATCATTATATCCATCGACATTAGGTGTAAATACATTTGGCAATTTATAAAGAGGACAAACATCATAATCAACACATACCACATTACTAAATTCACTTTCGTTACCAACCGAATCTATTGCAGTAACAGCATAACAAGCCGTTATTGAAGAAAGATTGGAATGAACATAAACCGTATCATCAGGGTGATTAGTAGAATCAATTAAAATTAAATCACCATATTCAAAAGGAGAATAATAAATATAATATTTTGCAACATCATCAGCACAAGTATTATTTGGATTATTCCATACTAATTCATTTTCAATTAAATCACAGTTTGTTGTTACTGATAAAACCGGTGGACAAGGAGGCACATTATCATAAGGAATGCCGCATTTAATTTGCGAATAATTTATTATCGGTTCAACAAATCCTGGAGAAGTATATTTACCAACACTTTCAATATAGTAACAGTATTCCTGTCCGTTGATTAGCCCTGAATCATTATAAAAATTTGTGTTGCTTATTCCAATAGAATTAAATTCGCTTTGTCCGGGGTCGCGCCTGTAAACAACAAAATAATTATTTGCCCAAGGGACATTCAACTCCCAGCTTAACTGCAATTCATTATCGGTTTCATAAATTGAAAGAAAAATTGATGAAGCTATCCGGGTAAAACCAATATCGCCGATTGTCTCACTTACCAGGTTAATTCTATAACTGTATGGAATTCCACTTGTATTCAGATTTACCTGATCATCAAAATACAATGTATCGTTCAATCCGGGTTTATTGGCAATTAGATTCAGGTTTGAACCGTAAAATCCATCAGAACGGTAAACCAAATAATTATATGGACCGGGATATTGGATTGTATCAAGGTCTATTGGTTTTGACCATGCAATAAAAACATTACCTACGGCAATATTTGTACTATCGTTACTAACATTAGTTATAACCGGAATATCTTTTTTAAGTGCATCACAGGCTTCCAGAGAAGCATAACTTTCTGCTCCGTCAGGGTAAGTTGCAATAACCATATAGCAATAATCAATCCCATGTATTAAACCGGTTCCATTATTATCATCAATAAAAGTTGTGTCATTAATATCATTTAGCTCATGAATTTGAGTGTAACCCGTATATTCAGGAACACCTGTTTCACAATAACCGGGAATAAATCCATAATAACCGTTTCGCCTGTAAATTTTATACCCGACGGCATTTTCACATTCACTTTTATTCCACGATAAATGTATTTTATTTCCCAAAGCCTCAGCTAACAGGTTTTTTGGTGAAGGACCAATAACTGTAATATTAACGGTTTTAAAGCTTACAAGATTTACCGTGTCAGTATCTTCAGCTTTAAAAGTAACTGTATAAGGATATTTTTGAACATGATTACAAACAGTATTCCATGTAAATATTATATCAGCCGTATCAGGTGCAGGATTTTGGTC
>JAUXFX010000067.1 GCA_030622635.1 Bacteroidota bacterium | reverse complement strand
GGAAATACTTCCGTGTTTATTATTTATTAACATTTCCAAAATATATTTAATGCCAACTTGATGGTCAGGTATTTCGACTTCTAATTTGATTTTATCTCCATCGTTTCTTTCATTTTTTAAAAAAGAGCCGTCTAATCCGATTCTTTCAACAATACCTTTTGTTAATAATTCTTCATGTTCAATTTCAAATAACTGATACTTTATTGAAGAACTGCCACAATTTAAAATCAATATCTTCATATTAAGTTGTTTAAATTTTAATAACTAATTATTTACCGGCTTTATTCCATATTTAAAAAATTATTATATCTTTGCTTTTTTTTTAAAAAACGGCACAAAGTTAATTAAGAAAATAAATAAAAATTAAAATAAATAAAAATTAAAAAATTAAAAAATTATGACAAACAAAATCAGCAGCTTAAGTGAATATCTTGAAAAATACCAGGAAAGCGTAGCCAATCCTGACGCTTTCTGGGGCAATATAGCAGAAGATTACTATTGGCACAAAAAATGGGACAAAGTGCTGGAATGGAACTTTGAAGAACCAAATGTAAATTGGTTTGTAAATGGAAAATTAAACATCACTGAAAACATTTTTGAAAGAAACATGTTTTTGAGAAAAGATCAGGCAGCTATTATCTGGGAACCAAATGATCCTAATGATGATACTGTTACATTAACTTATGGTGAATTATACGAAAAAGTATGTCAATTTGCTAATGCCTTATTAAAATTAGGTATTAAAAAAGGCGACAGGGTTACTATTTATTTACCAATGATTCCTGAGCTTGCAATTGCCATGTTAGCTTGTGCCAGAATCGGAGCTATACATTCAATTGTATTTGCAGGCTTTTCAGCTAATGCTTTAGCTGACCGTATTATTGACGGTACTTCAAATATTGTTATAACTTCCGATGGTGGATACAGAGGCACAAAGAATATTCCTATCAAAGGTATTGTTGACGAAGCATTAGAATCATGCCCTACTGTTAAAAAATGTATCGTTTTTAAAAGAACAGGCGAAGATGTTAATATGAAGGATGGCAGAGATATTTGGTGGCACGATGCAATTAAAGGAGTAAGCACTGAAAATAAAGCTGAAGTAATGGACTCAGAAGACACTCTTTTTATTCTTTATACATCAGGTTCAACAGGCAAACCTAAAGGTGTGCAGCATACTACTGCCGGTTATATGATATTTACTGAATATACTTTCAAAAATGTATTCCAATATAGTGATGGTGATATTTTCTGGTGTACTGCTGATATTGGCTGGGTAACAGGACACTCATATATAGTTTACGGTCCGCTTTTGGCTGGTGCAACTTCCGTTATGTTTGAAGGTGTTCCTACCTGGCCCGATGCAGGAAGGTTCTGGGATGTCGTTGATAAATATAAAGTCAATCAGTTCTATACTGCTCCGACAGCTATCCGTGCTTTAGTAGCACAAGGAAATGAGTTTGTTACAAGCAAAGATCTTAGTTCTCTTAAAGTTCTTGGTACAGTTGGTGAGCCAATTAACGAAGAAGCATGGCGCTGGTATCACGACCTTGTTGGAAAAGGAAGATGTCCTATTGTAGATACATGGTGGCAAACCGAAACCGGTGGAATTATGATATCTCCACTTGCCGGTATTACTCCAACAAAACCTTCATTTGCTACATTGCCGTTACCGGGTGTTCAGCCAATTATTGTTGACCACGAAGGTAAAGAATTGAAGGGTAATGGTGTTGAAGGTAATTTATGTATCAAATTCCCATGGCCGGGAATGATCAGATCAACTTATGGTGATCATGAAAGATGTCGTCAGGTTTATTTCGCATCATACAAAGGATTATATTTTACCGGTGATGGTGCAAAACGTGACGAAGAAGGATATTACAGAATTATGGGTAGAGTTGATGATGTAATCAATGTTTCAGGTCACAGAATTGGTACTGCCGAAGTTGAAGATGCTATTAACCAGCATCCAAAAGTAAATGAATCTGCTGTTGTTGGTTATCCTCACGCAATTAAAGGTTCGGGAATATATGCTTATGTAATTTGTGATGAACTTTCTGATGATGAAGTTGCAAATATCGAAGCTGAGATCAGAGCAACAGTTACAAAACAAATCGGACCAATTGCTAAGCCTGACATGATTCAGTTAGTAAGCGGATTGCCCAAAACCCGTTCAGGTAAGATAATGAGAAGGATCTTACGTAAAATCGGTGAAGGTGATGCCAGTAATCTCGGTGATACCTCAACATTACTTGACCCGGGTGTTGTTGACGAAATTATTGAAGGTGCAAAAGTCGAAGTAAAACGATAATGCAAATTTTCTGATATAATTTAAAAGACATTTTATGCTTAACACGGCATAAAGTGTCTTTTTTACATTATATAAATTATTAATTAAAAAATACCAATTATGGAAAATAAAAAAGTAATGAAGAGGGGCTTTGTAATTCTCGGAGCTATCCTGATACAATTAGCTCTTGGGGCAATTTACGCATGGTCGGTTTTTACACCTGATTTAAAAGATGCAGGTTGGAGTAAGCTTGATACACAAATTGTTTTTTCTGTAGGACTTGCAGCATTTGCAGTATTTATGGTTTTTGCAGGAAAAAAATTAAATACCTGGGGTCCCAAAAGACTTGCTATGATTGGCGGGATAACTCTTGGACTGGGATATATACTTGCAGGATTATTCGGAGGTACGAATTTTTGGGCGATTGTACTTTTAATAGGATTGGTAGGTGGTGCAGGAATCGGTTTTGCTTATGTTGTCCCGATTGCCGTTGGTATGAGATGGTTCCCCGATAAAAAAGGAATGATAACCGGATTGGCAGTAGCAGGATTCGGTTTTGGAGCTATGGGATGGGTTAAACTGGCAGGTTCATGGGGTCATCTGATTGAAAACATCGGACTATCAAGTACCTTTATGTTTTATGGAATTGCATTTGCTTTTATGGTGATTATTGGCGGATTTTGGATGATATTTCCACCCGAAGGATGGCAACCTAAAGGATATAAAGCACCTGAACCAAAAGCAAATGAACAGGCTGCTGCCGGAACAGTTGTCTTTTCAAGTAAAGAAATGTTAAAGAAAATTCAATTTTACCTGATCTTCTTAACTTTTGTTTTTAGTGCAGGAGCAGGATTAATGTCTATAGGTTTAATGAAATTATATCCTATTGAAGCATTACAAAAATCAGGTTTTGATGTAGTTTCAGCAAGTGCAATTGCCGGCACTGCCATGGCGGTTTTCTTTAGCATTGCTAATGGATTAGGAAGAATAATCTGGGGTTTGCTCAGCGATAAGCTCGGGCGAAAAACTTCAATTATTATTATGACTGCCACACAGGGAGTAATTGTGATACTGTTTACATTTATGGCAGGAAATGAATACCTGCTTTATCTCGGAGCAACTTTAATCGGCTTTAACTTTGGCGGAAACTTTGCATTGTTTCCAACTATCACTGCAGATATCTTCGGTACAAAAAATGTCGGTCAGAATTATCCGTTTGTATTTCTTGCCTATGGAGTAGGTGGAATTATATGCCCTATCTTAGGTGGAGCATTGGGAGATATTGGTAATTTCACCCTTGCATTTACAATTACAGGTATTATGGTTCTTATTGGTACGGTCTTAACAATACTTGTAAAGACTCCAAAGAAAGTTTAAAATTATTTTTTATTCAATTTTATAACCCGTTCGCAAGGACGGGTTTTTTTTGTTTATGGTGAAAAAATCCCAATCTTTTGTTTAGAAAATATTTACAACAAATTAGAACTTTATTTTTAATATATTTACTACTTTCGCAAAAATTTTCAAAAAATACTATTTAAGTAACTAATCATAATAAAATAAGCAAAAAATGGGCATTAAAAAACTTAACAGCATTTTTAAACCACAAAGGATTGCAATTATCGGTGTTCAAACAGATCCTAACAGCGTAGGAGGAATAACGCTTAAAAATTTAGTCGGAGGCGGCTTCAGAGGCGTTGTTTACCCTGTAAACCCAAAACATGAAGCTGTACTTGGAATTACTTGTTATCCGAATGTTAAAAGTCTTCCCAAAACTCCCGACCTTGCAGTTATTACCACAGGAGCAAGGATAGTACCTCAGTTAATAAGAGAATGCGGAGAAGCAGGAATAAACGGGATAATAATCATGTCGGCAGGGTTTAAAGAATCCGGACCTGAAGGAAAAAAACTTGAAGAACAGGTAAAAGCCGAAGTTGATAAATTTGAGGATATGAGGGTTATCGGACCTAACTGCTTGGGAGTAATTATTCCCAGTTTACATCTGAATATCAGCTTTGCATCCGGAATGCCAAAAAACGGACATGTTGCTTTTATTTCTCAGTCGGGTGCATTATGTACTTCAGTGTTAGACTGGGCTTATGAAGAAAAAATCGGTTTCTCTTATTTCGTTTCTATCGGGAATAGCATGGATGTTAATTTTGGTGACCTGATTGATTATTTCGGACAAGATACTCATACAAGATCCATAATACTTTATGTAGAAGCAATTGTTGAGGCAAGAAAATTTATGACAGCTGCCCGTGCGTTTGCCCGCAAAAAACCTATTATTGTTTATAAAGCCGGCAGATTTCCCGAATCAGCAAAAGCTGCAGCTTCACACACCGGCGCAATGGCATCCGAAGATTCAATTTATGATGCAATGTTTTTACGGGCAGGTATTGCTAGGGTCTATGATATTGGAGATATTTTTGATTTTACAGACCTGATTGCAAGAAAACGAATTCCGAGGGGGGCAAATTTAGCTATTATCACAAATGCCGGTGGTCCCGGTGTTATGGCAACTGATGCTTTGATTTCATGGGATGGGAAACTTGTAAAACTTTCAGATGAAACAATGCAAAAACTCAACGAATGTCTTCCTCCGTTCTGGTCGCATGGAAATCCGGTTGATGTTATCGGAGATGCACCACCTGAAAGATTTACAGAAGCCACAAAGATTGTTCTGGATGACCCAAAAGTTGATGCTATTCTGGTTATCTTAACACCCCAGGCAATGACTGCACCGACTGAAACCGCAAGAGCTATTTGTAAACTCTCGGAAAGCACAGCAAAACCAATTATGGCTGCATGGCTTGGCGGACAGAGTATGCAGGAAGGTATAAAATTATTTAATGATACAGGAATTGCAGTTTATGATACTCCTGAACAAGCGATAAGAGCATTTATGACCCTGGTTAAATATTCACGTAACCTTGAAGCATTGTTTGAAACACCTAAAGATGTACCTGTGAAATTTTCTTATGACAGGAAAAAATTACGCGAAGAATTTAATAATACATTAATAATTAAAGAAAAAATATTATCAGAAAATGATTCAAAGGAATTCCTTGAAATTTATGGTATTCCAACTACTAAACCTCATCCGGCAACATCAGAAGATGAGGCAGTTAAGGAAGCTGAAAAAATCGGATTTCCTGTTGTAATGAAAGTATTATCACCCGATATAACTCATAAAACCGATGTCGGAGGTGTGGTACTTAACATCAAGAATAAAGAAATGGTGCGTAGCACATATAAAAATATGATGGAAAGTATTGCTAAGAAAAAACCTGAGGCAAAGCTTGAAGGTGTTACCATACAGCAGATGATCAATATAAAAGATGGTGTTGAGTTGATTCTTGGAATTAAAAAAGATCCTGTTTTCGGAACCGTTGTTTTAGTTGGTATGGGTGGTACAGGTGCTGAATTATTTAAAGATAAAAAACTTGGATTCCCGCCATTGAATGAAACACTTGCAAGGCAAATGATAGAATCCTTAAAGATTTATCCATTATTAAAAGGATACAGGGGCAGCACACCAAAAAATATAAACAAGCTCATTGAAGTTATGATACGCTTATCATACCTTGCCGCAGATTATCCCGAAATAGAAGAGCTTGACATCAACCCGCTTCTCGTAACTGAAAAAGATGCAATTGCATTGGATGCAAGAGTAGTGCTTGACCAAAATCTAATGGGCAAACCTGTTGTTCCTTTTTCACATCTTATTTTGCATCCCTATCCTGAAAAATATGTAAAAACCGACAAATTAAATAATGGCACACAAGTAATTTTAAGACCCATTAAGCCCGAAGATGAACCGATGTGGTTAGACCTGTTAGGCAGTTGTTCTAAAGAGTCAATCTTTTCAAGATTCAGGTATAATTTCCATTATGATTCTCATGAAATTGCAACTCAATTCTGCTTTATTGATTATGGCAGAGAAATTGCAATTGTTGCAGAAATTATGGAAAACGGAAAAAGACGATTAATTGGTGTAGGAAGACTTATTGCAGACCCTGATCTTGACTCTGTTGAATATGCAGTTTTGATTACCGACAAATATCATAGAAAAGATTTAGGAAGTATTCTTACTGAATATTGCATGGAAATTTCAAAAAAATGGAATATTGAACGTATGGTTGCGGAAACAACTGCTGATAATAAACCAATGATTGCTGTTTTCAGAAAATTAGATTTTAAAATTCACTTTAATTCCGATTCTTCAGTTAGTGTTTCAAAAGAATTGTAACGACTGATTATTTAATAGAATTAAAATGTGAATAAATTTGCTGGAATGATAGATAATAAAAAGATTGAAGAAGCTGCCGAAAAGATAAGAAAATCAAAATATACAGTTGCTTTTACAGGTGCAGGTATTTCCGTGGAAAGCGGAATTCCACCTTTCAGAGGGGAAAACGGATTATGGAATAAATATGACCCGATTTTTGTTGAAATTGAATATTTCCAAAAAAAGCCGCTCCAGTCATGGAAAAAAATAAAAGAAATTTTTTATGATACTTTTGATCAGGCTAAACCGAATGCTGCTCATAAAATTTTAGCCAAAATGGGCGAACGAGGATTTCTTGAATCAATAATTACACAAAACATTGATAATCTTCATCAAAAAGCAGGGTTCAAAAATGTTTACGAACTTCACGGGACATCACGCACTCTTTCATGCACAGAATGTTCATCTGAATACGATCTGAGTTTTGTTGATTTGAATTTTTTACCCCCAACCTGTTATGTTTGTAAAGGAATATTAAAACCGGATATTGTTTTTTTTAATGAACCGATTCCGCAATTTGCGTTAAAAAGATCTTTCGAGGAAGCAATAAAATCGGATGTTTTTATAATTATCGGAACTAATGCCGAAGTTATTCCTGCTGCTGATATTCCTGTTGCTGCAAAAGAACACGGTGCAACAATCATTGAAGTTAATATTGAAAAATCACATTTTACCGATACAATTACCGATATTTTTTTAAAAGGTAAAGCTACTGAAGTATTGACAAAATTGGGGAAAGTTTTGTATTTGTAAGTCCCTCTTTCTAAAAACCTTTCTTTCATTAACTAAAATAAGCATCAAATCTTCTTATCAATCACTTCACAAATTTCGTTAAAAATGTCGTCAACTGACCCGACACCATGAACTAATTCAACCTTATTTTGTTTTTTGTAAAAATCAATTAATGGCTTGGTTTGTTTGTGATAAACTTTTAGTCTGTTTTGAATTACTTCTTCAGTATCGTCTTTTCTTCCGGTTTCTTTTGCCCTGTTGAGCAAACGTGTAACTAACTCATCTTCGTGAACATCCAGAGCAATAACCAATGAAATTGAAGATTTTACTTCTTTCATTAAAATATCTAAATCTTCAGCCTGAACAATGGTTCGCGGGAAACCGTCAAACACAAAACCCTTAGTTTCTTTATGCTTATCCATTACAGATTTAAGTATTTCTATTAAAAGTTCATCAGGCACTAATTCGCCCTTTTCAGTAATGCTTTTAACTTTTAAACCGATTTCGGTTTTATTTCTGATTTCGTTTCTGAATATATCACCGGTTGAAATATGGATAAGTCCGTATTTCTCAGCAATTTTTATTGATTGTGTTCCTTTGCCCGAACCAGGAGGACCAAAAATAATTAGATTGAACATATAAATTAAATTTTAAAATTATTAAAAAATATTTTTCATGCAAATATATAAATACTAGCTTTAAAAAAGATTAAATTTGCATGATTTTAAAAAGTTATTTAATTCATATATTTTTGAAATTACGATACAATAAATTCTATGAAACAAAACAATTTAACAAATGAGAATTTAACGTTACCATTTAAAAGTGATACAATAAATCAAAACATTATAATTTCAGTAGATTCTTCGAAAGAAGATAATCAGCAAAAATTTTTGTTTTCTTCACATCAATTAAAAACAGATAATATAAATCCTGAAAACTTATATAAGGCAAATAATGACTGGGTATTTGGAATATTAATTCTATGTTTGATCCTTTATTCCTTTATTCAGGTATTTTACAGAAAGCGGCTAAGTATGATTTTCAAGGCTTTTTTTGCAAAACATTTTGCCAATCAGCTTGCGAGAGAAGGTAATATATTTAAAGAACGCATTTCTATCCCATTGTTTTTTTTATATATAATTGTCTTTTCCATGGTGATTTACCAGACAATAATATATTTCTTTAATTTACCTGAAAATATTAATATTAACTTTATTTTATTTGCAGAGATCTGCGGTGTTGTTTTGATTTGTTGGTTTTTAAAAGTAGCTATGATAAAAATCAGCGAGAAAATATTTAAAACCGGCAAACAGTCTTATGAAATTTTATTAAACATTTTTATTTTTAACATAATTTCCGGAATCGTGTTATTGCCTGTTATTATCTTGATTTTGTATTCAAATTATTCCGTATTCATATATGCTGCCTTAATTTTATCAGGATTAATTTTTCTGTACCGGATTTTCAGAGAAATAAAAATAGGAATATCTTACAAAAATTTTTCTCTGTTACATTTATTTTTGTATATTTGCACCCTTGAAATTTTACCTTTAATAGTTATAGCTAAATTAGCACTAAAGTATTACTTAACAACAGTTTAAAGGTATTTGAGTTAAAGAATAAAATTATTGATTTAAAAACAAAAAAATTGAAAATTAAAAATATTCTTGTTTCTCAGCCACAGCCAGCAGAATTAGAAAAATCACCTTATGGCGATCTTGCAAGGAAATTTAATATTAACATTGAATTTCATAAGTTTATAAAAATAGAAGGTGTTTTAGCCAGGGAATTCAGAAAAGACAGAATAAACATATTAGATTATACTGCAATAATTTTAACCAGCCGTAATGCAGTAAATCATTTTTTCAGAATATGTGAAGAAATGAGGGTAGAAGTGCCTGATTCAATGAAATATTTTTGCATTTCGGAATCAACTGCATTTTACCTTCAAAAATATGTTCAATACAGAAAAAGAAAAATTTTCCATGGAAAGCAAAATTTTCATCAATTGATAGATATCATCAATAAGCATAACGATGAAAAATTTTTATTACCATGTTCTGATATTTATAAAATAAGTACAACTAAAATTCTTGACGATAATAAAATTCAATATACAAAGGCTGTAATTTACAAAACAGTAGCAAGTAATTTATCACGTGTTGAAATAAATAAGTATGATATGCTTATTTTCTTTAGCCCTTCGGGTGTAAAATCATTATTTAAAAATTTCCCGGATTTTAATCAAAATTCTACTTTAATTGCAGCTTTTGGTCCTACAACAACAAAAGCAGTGAAGGATTCAGGCTTAACTTTAAACATTAAAGCACCAACAAAAACTGCTCCTTCAATGACAATGGCTATTGAACAATACATACAGAAAGAAAATAAAAAGAAAAAATAATTATTTCCTTTTCTTGATTTAATAAGAACCGACTTTCAAAAATGCAGACCTTCAAAAAAGAAGAACGCCTTTGCAAAAAAAAAACAATTAAGATATTATTTGAAGAAGGAAAAAAATTCCATGTTTATCCCTTTAAAATTATTTGGTTGGATGTTGAATCAGATAGTAAATATCCTGCCCGGATTCTTATAAGTGTATCAAAACGGTTTTTTAAAAAAGCAGTTGACAGGAATAAAATCAGAAGACAAATCCGGGAAGTTTACCGGAAAAACAAATCTTTATTTTATGAATACCTTAGCAGACAAAAAAAACACTGTGTATTCGCAATTTTATATACCGATGGTGAATTTATTCCCTTTATAGAACTGGAGAAAAAAATAATTATAATTTTACAACGTTTAATTGATGAACATGAAAAAACTTTTAAATAGGTTTTTTATTATACTTATACGTTTTTATCAATGGGCTATCTCGCCATATTTTGCACCATCATGCCGGTACACACCTACTTGCTCGGAATATGGAATTGAAGCACTGAAAAAACACGGGCCATTTAAAGGAGGTTGGCTGACCTTGAAAAGATTTTTATCATGTAATCCATGGGGAGGAAGTGGCTATGACCCTGTACCTTGAAATTTTTTAAAATCAATTTTTTAAAATTATTACAAATGAACAAACATCATTCAAAAAAAACAAATATTTTAATTAGTATCCTGGCAATTATATTCTTATTCCCATTTGCAGGCTTTAATCAAAATAATTTTGAAATATCAAAAAATTTAGATATTTACACAACACTTTTCAGGGAACTGAACATAAATTATGTTGATGAAATAAATTCAGGCGAATTAATGGAGGAAGCCATTAATGCAATGCTTGAATCACTTGACCCATATACCATTTATATTCCAGAATCGGAAGTTGAAGATTACAGATTCATGACCACAGGCCAATATGGAGGCATAGGTGCTTTAATACATAAACAAGGTGATTATGTGGTTATTTCCGAACCTTATGAAGGCTTTCCTGCATATAAAGCAGGGCTAAAAGCCGGCGACAGGATTTTGAAAATAAATAATAAATCAGCAAAAGGAAAATCATCGGCTGATGTTAGTAAAGTGTTAAAAGGATCACCCGGCACTACATTAAAAATTTTAATAGAAAGAAACGGCGAATCAAAACCGATTGAAAAAGAAATTATCAGGGAAAAAATTAAAATTGAAAATATACCGTATTACGGAATGATGAATGATGATATAGCTTATATTAAATTAACCGGATTTACCCAAAATGCAGCCAGGGAAGTTAAAAATTCATTACTGAAATTAAAAGAAAATAATGATGTTAAAAGTTTGATTTTGGATTTGAGGAGTAACGGAGGCGGATTAATGAACGAAGCAGTTGATATAACCAATATATTCGTGGAAAAAGATAAAGAAGTAGTAAGCACTAAGGGTAAATTATCAAACAGAAACAAATCGCACAAAACCCGTTATGCACCGGTTGATCTTTCAATTCCGCTTATTGTTCTTGTTAACCAGGCAAGCGCATCTGCCTCGGAGATTGTTGCAGGAGCCATACAGGATTTAGACCGAGGGGTAATTATAGGTCAACGTACTTTTGGAAAAGGATTGGTGCAAAATGTTATCCCCTTAAGTTATAATTCAAAAGTTAAGGTTACAGTTGCAAAATATTATATCCCAAGCGGAAGATGCATACAAGCCATTGACTATTCTTTAAAAGATAAAAACGGTCATTTTAATAAAATTCCTGATTCATTAATTACTGCTTTTAAAACCCAAAATGGTCGCACGGTTTACGATGGAGGTGGGATTGAACCGGATATTAAACTCAAACCTCTAAAATTTAGTAATATCGCAGCAAGCCTTTTTTCAAAGTTTCTGATTTTTGATTATGCAAATAAGTTTTTTAGGGAAAATCCCGAAATTCCACCGGCAGATGAATTTATAATTACCGATCAGATATTTGATGATTTTAAAAATTATATTTCAGATAAAGACTATGATTACACAACTGAAAGTGAAAAAACTCTTAAAAAATTGAAAAAGCATGCTGAAAAAGAAAAATATTTTGATGCTATTCAGTCGGAATATGAAACCTTAAAAATGAAAATGAAGCATGATAAAGACGAAGACCTGAATAAATATAAAGACCAGATTAATGAATTACTTAAAATTGAAATTGTTACAAGATATTATTATCAAAAAGGGAAAATTATAGCTTCTATTGCTGATGACCCTGAAATTAAAGAAGCTATGGAAATATTAGAAAATAAAACCTTATATGAATCAATCCTTAACGGAACTTATCAACAAAACGACGATAATTAATGTACATTTATAAAAGGGAATTTCATTCGGCTGCATATTTTATAGCATTGATTCTTATGGCTATGAGCCTTCCCTTATCAAAGTTTGTGATGAGTGTTATGCAATTTACTCTTCTTGGACTTTGGTTATGGGCAGGTTTTTCTTTTGAGAAAGTTTTTGGTTTCTTCAAAAAAATTAATTTTTTTAAAGGGCTTATCAATTTCCTGAATTATGTTATTATTTTAGGATACAATAATATTATTGATAAGTTCAGGATTTTTTTCAAAAACAAACCCGCATTAGTTCTCACATCGCTTTTTTTCCTTCACGTTATTGGATTAATTTACACATCCGATTTTTCTTATGCATTTAAAGACCTCCGTACTAAACTACCGCTCTTTGCCTTTCCGGTTATCTTATCTACAATGGAACCACTCAATAAAAAAAGGTTCAATTGGGTTATGTTGATGTTCGTAGGAGCTGTTTTAACTGGCACTTTTATTAGCACCCATGTGCTAATGGAACAGGAATTTACAGATATCAGAAAAATTTCAATCTTAATTTCCCCAATAAGATTTAGTTTGAACATAAGCATAGCAATATTTACTTTAATATATTTTATCTATAAAAAAGAATATTTTAATATTATAACTAAAATTATATTTGGAATAATTGCTACATGGTTAATTGTTTTCCAGTTTATTTTAGAATCCGGAATTGGTATAGTTATTTTGTTAACTATTAGTTTTGTATTATTTATTTATCTTGTTTTTAACCTGAAAAAACTTTATCTTAAAATCGGAATAATTAGTCTGCTTGTAATAATTCCCATACTTCTTTATACTTATATTAATGATATTGTGAAAGATTACAACAAAGTGCCGGATATTGATTTTAGCAAGCTTGATAAATTTACTGCACTTGGAAATTATTATGTACATGATACTGTTTTTCTTGGAATTGAAGATGGAAAATATATCGGACTTTATCTGTCGAAAAAAGAATTAAAAGCCGCATGGAACAAAAGAAGCTCATATGATTATAACGGAAAAGACCAAAACGGACAAGAAATAAAATTTACCATTATCAGATTCCTGACTTCAAAAGAGTATCGGAAAGATTCTGAAGGAGTCAATAAACTGACCGATAAAGAAGTCAAGGCAATTGAACGGGGTATTGCAAATATTAATTATCTTGAAAGTCCTAATCTAAAAACCCGTGTTTCAAAAATACTGATGGGATACCATAATTTTAAATATGCTTTCGACCCTAATGGAAATTCGGTAATGCAGAGGATTGAATATTGGAAAGCATCAATAAATATTATTAAACAACATTTTCTTTTTGGTGTTGGAACAGGAGATATGAGAAATATTTTTAATGAACAATATGAAAAAATGAACTCCATCCTGAAACTTGAAAACCGTTTGCGTTCTCATAATCAATTCATGTCAATATTTATTGCTTTCGGATTATTGGGATTTATGTGGTTTATTTTTACATTGTTATATCCTCCGATAAAAACACGAAAATTCCTTAATTATTTTTATGTTATCTTTTTCATCACAATTATACTTTCAATGTTTACAGAAGACACCATTGAATCGCAAGCCGGTGTTACATTTTTTGCTTTTTTTAATTCTTTTCTGATTTTTAGCCAAAAAAATGAATAAAAATTACCGTTACTTTTCAAATTTTCCGTATTTTCGCTTTTCCCAGATAAAGTTTTATGAAAAAAATTGACTTAAAAATTTCTTTTGAAGAATACGATTCAATAGAAGAGCTAAATCCTGAAGATAAAACCTTACTTGATACAGCCTGCAAAATGGTCAATACAGCTTATGCTCCATATTCACAGTATTATGTCGGGGCGGCTGTTTTGCTTGAGAATGGCAAAATAATAACAGGAAACAATCAGGAAAATGTTGCCTATCCATCAGGTATATGTGCTGAGCGTGTTGCCGTGTTTTATGCTTCATCGCAGTATCCTGATGTAAAAATCAAATCAATAGCGGTTTCAGCAAAGGCAATAAATTTTAAGATAAATCATCCGGTAACACCGTGTGGTGCCTGTCGTCAGGTTTTGGCTGAATATGAAGACAAACAAAAATCGGAAATCCGTATTATTTTAAAAGGGGATACAGGTAAAATTTGCATTATAAAAAGTGTAAAAGATATTTTGCCGATG
>JAUXFX010000095.1 GCA_030622635.1 Bacteroidota bacterium | reverse complement strand
TTCGGTTTTAATTAAACGCATTGCATCTTTTTCAGTTGTGATGATTATTTTGCTTTTTGAAAAAACATCATTGTAAGCTTCAATAATTTTATTTAAATCTTTTGTTGTATACTTGTGATGATCGGGGAAGTCAAGAACAATTAATTCCTGACAATATTTTTTCAGATGTTCCTGGAATGGATATGAATTTGCTATACCCGAAAATAATAATATTGTGTTAAAGGTTTTTTTATTGATTTTATTTTCAATGCCCGGAACAGGCAGTTTTTCTCCATAAGTAACGTATGAAAAATATAATCTTTGATAAGCTTTAGGTTTTATCAGCCCTGTTAGTCTTCTTCTTGTAATTGGTGAAAAAACAGTATTGGTTTTAGTTACAATTATAATATCGGCTCTTCTGGCGCCACCTCTGCATTCGCGGAGTGTACCGCAAGGCATAATAAAATCATTTACATATAGTTTATGAAAATCTGTTAGTAATATTGACATGCCGGGTTTTACATAACGATGTTGAAAAGCATCATCAAGAAGAATTACATTAAGTTTTTGTATAGTATTTATTAAGATTTTTATTCCTCTTCTGCGAAAATTATCAACGGCAACTTCAATATTTTCGAATTTTTGTTTGTATTGCAATGATTCATCCCCAATTTCCTTATAATCCGAGTCTTCTACAGCAAGCACAAAACCCTTTGATAACCTGCCATAACCTCTGCTCAAGGCAGCTACATTATATTTATCTTTAAGAAGTCGAATTAAATATTCAATGTGGGGCGTTTTTCCGGTGCCTCCGTATGAGAGATTGCCAATAGAAATAATAGGTATATGGAATTGTTGAGAGGGTAGAATTTTCCAATCAAACATTTTGTTTCTTAGAGAAATAACAATTCCATATAAGAGTGAAAAGGGGAATAATATTATCCTGATTAAGTTCACACGATAAAATTAATAAGTTTATTTATAATTTGCAAATATTTCAATAAATAATGATTAATTTAGTTTAATTTTGATTTATAGAAATTTAAATTATCAACTATGAAAATATGTGATATTTCAAACTGTATTGAGGAATTTGCTCCCTTAATGCTACAGGAATCTTATGATAATTCGGGTTTAATTATTGGTGAAAAAAACACAGAAATTTCCAAAGCCCTGATCTGCCTTGATGTAACCGAAGAAATTATTGATGAGGCAATTGCTGAAAATTTTCAATTGGTTATTTCGCATCATCCGGTGATTTTTAAAGGTTTAAAAAAGATTAACGGAAAAAATGCAGTTGAAAGAATAATTGTTAAAGCAATTAAAAATGATATTGCAATTTATGCAGTTCATACAAATGCCGACAATATAATTGATGGAGTGAACGCTGTAATTAGTAAAAAACTGGGTTTGAAAAATACCCGTGTACTTTTACCGAGAAAATATTTGCTTAAAAAAATTGTAACTTTTTGCCCTGCTGAAAGTGCAGACAAGGTAAGAAATGCCTTATTTGAAGCTGGTGCCGGATTTATTGGTAATTATGATAGTTGCAGTTTTAATGCAAAAGGCACCGGCTCATTCAGAGCTAACGAAATGGCTAATCCTCATGTTGGCGAAATTAATGAATTGCATTATGAAGATGAAATAAGAATTGAGACTATTTATCCTGTTTATAAGGAACAGGAAATCTTGAAAAATTTATTTAATACTCACCCTTATGAAGAAGTTGCTTATGATATTTATAGTTTAGATAATGAGTTTAACAGGGTAGGAGCTGGAATAATCGGAGAGCTGCAACAGCCTGCAGATGAATTGGAATTATTAAAAAAAATAAAAAAAATTGTAAAAACCGATTGTATAAAACATTCAAGTTTACTAAGTAAAAAAATTAAAAAAGTTGCTTTGTGTGGTGGTTCCGGAAGCTTTCTAATCAGTAATGCAATAAATGCAGGCGCTGATATTTTTATAACTGCTGATGTGAAATATCATGAATTTTTTGAAGCTGATAACAAAATATTAATTGCTGATATCGGTCATTTTGAAAGCGAACAATTTATAAAAGAATTAATATATGCAGTTATTATTAAAAAATTTCCTAATTTTGCACTCCGAATTTCGGAGAAAAATACAAATTCAATAAATTATTTATTATAATTATGGCAAAAGCAACACCAAAAATTACATCCAAAGCAAAAAGTAAAAAATCGGGAAAAACTAAATCCGTAAAAAAAACCGATACTAAAGAAATTAAATCCCAAAAAGTTGATGTTCCTGAAGCAGAACAGGTAATTGAAATAACAACAGAAAAGAAATTAATTGCTTTATATACATTACAACAAATTGATTCACAAACTGATAAAATCAGAATAATCAGAGGCGAGCTACCTCTTGAAGTGCAGGATCTTGAAGATGAAATTGCCGGCCTTGAAACACGAATTGATAATTATATTAAGGAATTAGAATTATTAAAACAGTCAATTGCTGAGAAAGAAAATTCAATAATTGATAGTAAAGCATTGATAAAAAAATATGAAGATCAGCAAATGAATGTCCGGAATAACCGCGAATACGATTCATTAAGCAAAGAAATTGAATTTCAATCTTTAGAAATGCAATTATCGGAAAAAAGAATAAAAGAATTCAATTTCAAATGTAATGCTATTAAAGAAGATATTGAGAATTCCCAGCAGATTTTAAAGGAAAGAAAAGACGATCTGGAAATCAAAAAAAGTGAGCTGAAAGATATTATTACCGAAACTGAAAAAGAAGAAAATGAACTCATTAAAAAATCTGTAGAGAATCAGAAATTTATTGAGGATCGTTTGCTTACTGCATACAAAAGGATTAGAAAAAATGCGAGAAACGGATTGGCAGTTGTGCAAATTGAAAGAGATGCTTGTGGAGGATGCTTTAACAAAATACCACCTCAACATCAATTGGACATCAGAATGAATAAAAAAATTATCGTTTGTGAATACTGCGGAAGAATTTTAGTTGACCAGGATATTGTTGATATTGTTAATAGTTAGTTTTCATACAAAGACTAATTAAAAATTTTCAAGTTTAAGTAATTTAAAGATAAAAAAAGAGGAGTTCAAAAACGGACTCCTCTTTTTTGTTTATATTTACAGCAAAATAGTATAGAATGCTTATGGTATCATTTAAATTTTTGTTAATCTTTATTCTATTACTGCTTTCTGAGTTGATTTTTGCACAATATGATTTTAATGAAAATTGCAAAAAGGCTTATTCGGATATAATCAGTTTAAAGTTTGAAGAAGGCAAAAAATTGATTGAAATTGAAAAATTTCAAAATCCCGAAAACAATATTCCTTATTTACTTGAAAATTATATTGATTTTTTAACAATAATTGTAGGGGAAGAAGAAGTTACTTTTGAAAAATTAAAATCAAATAAAATTTTAAGAATAAACAGATTATCCGAAGGAGATAAATCATCTCCATATTATCGTTATTGTTTGGCTAATGTTTATCTTCAATGGGCTTTTGCAAGAATTAAATTCCGGGAATATTTTACTGCCGTGTTTGAAGTTAATAAAGCATATCATTTGCTGGAGCAGAATCAAAAATTGTTTCCCGAATTTTTACCAAATTATATCGGATTAGGCTTGTTACATGCCCTAATTGGAACTATTCCTGATAATTATAAATGGTTAACAAAATTAGCAGGCATGGATGGTTCAGTCAATCAGGGAGTTAATGAATTAACGATTGTACTTGATTCGGCAACTGATAATAGTAATTATGAGTATTTGAAACCCGAAAGTTTATTCTTTTTGTCATTTATTGAACTTAATTTGAAGAGTAATAAAAAGGAAGCATTAAAACTAATGGATAGGTTTAAAAATTATGATAGTGATAATTTATTGATTTGTTTTTCAAAAGCAAGTATTTTAAAACGAACAGGCAATAATGATAAAGCTATTGAAGTGCTTTTATCACGTCCTGAAACTAATGAATATTTTCCGTTTTTTTACCTTGATTACCTCACCGGACTTGCTAAGCTTAGCAGGCTTGATAATGATGCATGTAGTTATTTTTTTAATTATATTCAAAACTTCAAAGGCAGTAATTATATTAAATCAGCTTATCAGAAAATTGCATGGTTTTACCTTATCAAAAGTGATGAGAAAAAATATAAAGAATATATTTCAAGAGTTTTAAGAATTGATGATAAGTCAATGGTTGATGCTGATAAACAGGCAGTGATTGAAGCTGAATCAAATGAAATTCCGAATGTTTATCTTCTTAAGGCACGTTTACTTTTTGATGGCGGATACTATCAGAAAGCAATTGATGTTTTGAAGGAGGAAATTTCTAAGAATGATTTAAAATCCGAAAAAGATTCATTGGAATATAATTATCGTTTTGGGCGTATTTATCATGAATGGGGAAAAGTTGAAGAAGCCATTTCGTATTACGAAATTACTTTAATTTCAGGAGCCGGGTTTCCTTATTATTTTGCTGCTAATTCTGCCCTTCAGTTAGGTTTGATTTACGAAAATAAATTGGAGTTTGATAAGGCAAAATACTATTATAAAAAATGTTTATCTCTGAAATTTAAAGAATATAAAACCAGTATAAGTCAGAAAGCAAAAGCAGGATTGAACAGGATTGAAAACAAAAACTAAATATGTATAGCACTTGTAATGATTTTAAAATTTATTATATGATTTATCTAAATCATAGATAAAAATATTTGTGTCTATCAAAATCTTATTCATAAGAAAAATCCCTGATATTTAGATAATTTTAAAATCTTAATCCGAGAGTTAGTAAAAAATTGTTATTTGTGAAATCGTTTTTAACCGGATTAACCACAATATCCTGAGTTCCGTAAAGATAATAATCTTCAGATGATTTAGTAAGAACCCATGCAAAATCTATAAAGTAATATTTTTCTCTGAAACCTAATCCAAGCGAATATGAATTTTGTTTACCATCGTTTATTCCGCTTTTAAATGGGCTGCCATAAAATGCATAACCGCCTCTAAACCTAAGCCTGTCGTATCTCCATTCTGTCCCAACCCGGATATTTCCTGTTGAAGTATATTTTGCATTGATATCGTCGTTTTCATTAAAAAAACTATAAGACTTTGAACGAAGTCTTGCTTCTGAATAGTTTACGTATTCATAATCTGCACTTATAAGTCCGTATTGACCGATAATAAATGCTATACTTCCTATTGCACGCATTGGTGTTGTGAGGTCATAATCAAAAGTTCCGTATGGAGAACTTCTTACTTCGGTGAATCCATCGTCAAACTCCGATTTTATAGAAGTATTCCATTCATCGGTCAAATTTGTGTAATATGTGGGTGTATGAATAGCTGCTCCTAAACGAATCCAGTCTGCTGCTCTGAATATTAAACCGAATTTGAAATTAAACCCTGTTCCACGTGTTTCCAGATCGTCCCATAAAGTGAATTCCCTGAATTTATCATTAGGTAAAGTTGCGTCTGTTAATGCTGTTTCTCTGTATGTAGAACGCTGAAAATAACGAATTGAAGGAAAACCGAAAGTAGCACCAATATATAACCTGTCGTTGTAATTAGCTCCGAATGATAAAATCATTTCATTCATTGATCCCCAGCTTTCTATTGATTTTCTTTGAAGAATATCACCCGGAGGAGCTGCACTTTTATATGTTGAACCACTGATTGTGTCAATCAGGTAAGTCCACCATGCTAAATTCAGGTCATAAGCATAATCACCGTATTCATCTTTTTCAATATCCCTGTATGGTATTCCATCGGCATATTCGGCATAAGTATCAACAAGTGAGTTTTTTGAATTTACTCCTTCAATATAGATACGATTGTTAAAATTATTAGTTCTGTTTAGTCCAAATCCGAATTGTACATTTTTCCAGCCACCTGCTTTTTTACTTTGACTAATATCTTGAGCTAATATTATTCCTGCGTTGCCTAAATTAAAATTCATTTTATTATCTTCGCCTGTTTGTCCGTTATATGTTGAAGCGGTTTTTCCCAAATAAATTGAGGGTGAAATTATATATTCAGATCTTTTGTATAATCCGATACCTGCCGGGTTTGTACTTAAAACCGAGAAATCTGCTCCAAGTGCACCGAAGGCACCGCACATTCCCATGTATCTGGCAGTTCCGTTGAATGTTATTTTTGAATACCTGAGTGCATCTACAGAATTTTGAGATAATGCCGGTATTATCATTGCAATTATTAAAATTTTGGTTATAAGTATCCTTTTCATGATATATTCATGTTTTAATTAATAAAATTTATAAATCAATGTTTAATACAGTAAATTATCTTTTCCTTCCGCCACTACTTGATCCTGATGAAGAACCTGAAGAACGTGAACCTGAGCTTGAACTTGATGACCTTGATGGAGAAGAATAACTTCTGCTGCTTGAACTTGATGGAGAAGAATAACTTCTGCTACTTGACCTTGAAGGCGATGAATAACTCTTACTGCTTGACCTTGAAGGCGATGAATAACTCTTACTGCTTGACCTCGAAGGTGAGGAATAACTCTTACTGCTTGATTTTGATGGTGAAGAGTAACTTTTTTTATTTGACCTTGAAGGTGGCGAATAAGTGTTTGTATTTTTCTTTTTCGGAACATTATAATTTCTGTTTGCTTTAGGTCTGCTGTATTCCTGACTGGATTTCGGCTTCCTGTAATTAGGAGAATTATAAGTTTTAGGTTTAGAATATTTTTGCTGAGGTTTTACTTGCCTGCTTTCATTACCGGTATTACGGGTTCTTTCAGAAGGTTTCATTTTTCTAACTTCCTGCGATTGATTGCCTGCTGTTCTTTCACTTCGCTGGGAAGCTGGAGCAACACGGCTTGAACCCGATTGAGCAGCTCTGCTTTTTCTTTCATCCCTAACATTAATATTAGATGCATCACGTGCTTTTCGTTCAGAAGCTAAAGCAGTTTCGTATTTATCTCCTAAGCCTCTTGCATTTCTTCCAACAGTTGTTCTGCTATTTGTACTTCCTCTGGAAGGTCTGTGTCCATAGTAATAGTTTGAGTTTCCGTCGTAGCTGTTATAGTAATAATAAGGACCCCAGCCGTAGTATCCATCCCAATATCCGTTCCAGTAGCCTCCGTATGGATAACCGCAGCCATAATAATAGGGCCAATTCCAGTTATATCCGCCCCATCCCCATCCAAGTCCGGCATAAATTGTAGGACCGTAAAAGAATGAAGGACCCATGTAAACTTCAGGCCAAATCCAATTATAACCTAAATAAATGCTTGTTCCCCAGCTATATGGATTGTAGTTATACCAATACATGTTGGTATAATAGGGGTCATAATAGCTAAAGTTATGATTAGGTCCGTGAAATCTTCTTATACGGGCAGAATAACTATAATCATAATAATCATCATAATTGTAATCATCATAGTAATAATTATTTGTCACATAAGTTGTACTGTCAGGAGTAGTGATTATTTCAGTAGATGAATAGTACGGTTCATTTTCATATTCCGAATATTCACTTTCTTCAATATATTCACCATCGGAATAATCGGCGTCATATTCAAATTCAGCGCTTTCACTAACAGGTTTTGATGTGTAATATGTTTGAGTTTTTACTTCTTTATCTTGGTTAGCCGGTACTTTTTTTGTTGTATAATAAACCTCATCATAAGTTGAAGCGGTCTTGTTTGATGAAGTACAGGCAGTAAATAAAAATAAAGAAGTTACAAATAAAGCAATTAAAGTTTTCATGATATTGTCCTCCATTGTAAATTTTATATTTATTATGTGTGTTTTAGAATACATTATTATTATTTTTGCTGCTTATTAAAATTACATTTAAGAAATAAGCAAATACTATACCAAGATTTAATATGGCAAAAAATTTTCCAACCCGGAAAGAAAACTATTCTCAATGGTACAATGATCTTGTGATCAAGGCTGATTTAGCCGAAAATTCGGCAGTTAGAGGATGTATGGTTATTAAACCTTATGGCTTTGCTATTTGGGAAAAAATGCAGGCTGCTTTAGATAAGATGTTTAAGGATACAGGGCATCAGAATGCATATTTCCCTATATTTATTCCTAAGTCATTTTTTAATAAGGAAGCAAGTCATGTTAAAGGTTTTGCAAAGGAGTGTGCTGTTGTAACTCATTACAGGTTAAAAACTTCTGAAGATGGTAAAGAAATTGTTGTTGATGAAGATGCAAAACTTGAAGAAGAATTAATCATCAGGCCAACATCCGAAACTATTATCTGGGATACATATAAAAACTGGATTCAATCATACCGCGATTTACCGATACTGGTTAATCAATGGGCGAATGTGGTTCGTTGGGAAATGCGTACAAGATTATTTTTAAGAACAACCGAGTTTCTTTGGCAGGAAGGGCATACGGCTCATGAAACCAAAAAGGAAGCAGTTGAAGAAACCGAAAAAATATTAAATATTTATACTGATTTTGCCGAAAAATGGATGGCTGTTCCCGTGCTCAAGGGCACTAAGTCGCCAAATGAAAGATTTGCCGGAGCTGTTGAAACTTATTGCATTGAAGCATTAATGCAGGACGGAAAGGCATTACAGGCAGGAACTTCTCACTTCCTTGGTCAAAACTTTGCAAAGGCATTTGATGTAAAGTTCCTTACTAAAGAAAATAAACTGGAATATGTTTGGGCAACTTCCTGGGGCGTTTCAACACGTCTTATGGGTGCTTTAATAATGGCTCACTCTGATGATAACGGTTTGGTGCTTCCACCAAAATTAGCTCCAATACAGGTTGTAATTATCCCGATTTATAAGAAAAAAGAACAATTAGACCTTATATCTGTTAAAGCAAATCAGATAAAAAAAGCATTGGAACAGAAAGGAATAAGCGTGAAATACGATGACAGGGATACACACAAACCCGGATGGAAATTTTCTGAATATGAATTTAAAGGAGTACCCATTAGATTGGTAATCGGACCAAGAGATCTGGAAAATGAAACTATTGAAGTTGCCCGCAGGGATACTCTTGAAAAAGAAGTTCTGCAAATTACAGATATTGAAAATAAAATTGAAAATTTATTAAAGCAAATACAATCAAACCTGTTTCAAAAAG
This sequence comes from Bacteroidota bacterium, assembly GCA_030622635.1. Classification (GTDB taxonomy): domain Bacteria; phylum Bacteroidota; class Bacteroidia; order Bacteroidales; family JADFUO01; genus JADFUO01. Next base: position 2,325 of record JAUXFX010000095.1, on the reverse strand, counting down.
CATTATCGTTCAGAGAAGATAATACCTTTATAATAGATACATGGGACGAATTTAAAGAAAGAATTGAAAAAGGAGGATTTATTCTGGCTCATTGGGATGGTACAGCCGAAACCGAGCAAAAAATAAAAGATGAAACAAAAGCAACCATTCGTACTATTCCTATAGAAAATTTGAACGAAGAAGGAAAATGTATTTATACTGGCAAGCATTCAAAACAAAGAGTTATATTTGCAAGAGCATACTAAAGGATGGTTTGACGTTTGATGTTTGACGTTTGAATATAATTCAGCATGATAGTAAAAGAATTTCTTAGAAAAAGCTTAAATACATTACATATTGATTTAACAAAAAATCTAAAATACGACCGTCTTACAAAACAGGTTATCTCTAAAGTTGTAAAATCCGGTTCAATATGTATTGATGTTGGTTGTCATAAGGGTGAAATCCTGGATTTGATTTTGCAATATGCACCAAATGGAGAGCATTTTGCATTTGAACCTTTACCTGAATTTTATGATAAGTTAAAATTAAAATACTCAAAACTAAATAATATATTTCCTTTTGCTTTAAGTGATCATAAGGGCGTAACCACATTTCAATTTGTTAAAAACGCACCTGCTTACAGCGGAATTCTAATAAGGAAATATGACGTTAAAAATCCGAAAATACAGGAAATTAAAGTACAGGTAAAAACCCTTGATAGCATTATACCCGATTCTGTAAAAATTGATTTTATAAAAATTGATGTTGAAGGCGGAGAATTACCTGTTTTGAAAGGAGCAAAAAAAATCATTTTAAAAAATAAACCAATTATTATTTTTGAGTGCGGTATCGGAGCAAGTGAATATTATGGAACCAAACCGGAAGACGTTTACGATTATTTGGTCAATGAACTTTCAGTTAATATCTCTTTATTAGATGATTGGTTAAAAAATAAACTTCCTTTAACAAAAGATATTTTTTGCGAAATTTTTAATAAAAACACAGAATATTATTTTATTGCACATCCTTAACCTGGACAAGCCACTGTGCAACTTCGTCACAGGGCAGGCAGAACCAAACAAGATTTTATTGTTACGGGTTACGGGTTTCGAGTTACAGAATACCGTCCTGTGTTATAAATAGCTTGTGCCTACGGCACTAATTCCATTTACTTTTCTTTATTCAATGATTCTTTGATGTTTTTAAAGATTTTATTTGGACCTGGAAATGTTTTCCAGTATTTCTCTTTATCCATTTCCGACCAGTGAATATGTGCATACCGGTATTGATATGTTTGTATCTGGCAAAAAAGTATCAATGCTAAAATTAAAAGTATGTAAAATTTATGAATAAATCTATTCCTGATATTTTTGATAGCAATTCCAAGTAAAATTCCAAACAATGCATAATATTCAATAAAAACCCTTGATGAAAAACTTCCACCATAATACCACTGACACCATGATGAAAGCAGATATGTTAAAATAAAAAGGAAAATAAATAAAAACCAAAACTGGTATTTACTGTATTTAAACAAAAAATATCCTCCTGTAAGCGATACGAATAATAATGGAGTATAAATAAATAATCCTTTGCGATAGCTGAATAAAATATTAATTATTTGAGGTTTCGTAAAATTGAACTCTTCGCCTTTATAAGAATATACCCAAAAACTTCCGGTTTGAATTTTATAAATTATTAATTGAATTGAAATAATGGCAATGAAGATAAAAAAGCTTGTAATTATTATTTTATAGTTTTTAATAGCTGCCTTGATTCCTTTTTTCAGGTTTTCAAAACTTCCTGAGATAAAAGGAATAATAAGAAATATGATTGCGTTTGTTGGTCTTATCAAAATGATAATTCCCAGAAGGGCAGCAGAAATAATCAGATTCAGAGTTTTGTATGATATGAAATACATCCTCATGAAATAAATAAACATAGTGATAAAAGCAAAGGAATAAACATGCGACATTGATGGCTCGGAAACCGTATAATGAAAAACATTAGTGCCCAAAACAATTGCAATCAAAATAAGTGAGATGTGAATTTTGCTTATGTAATATGTTTTCAGGATTTTATTTAAGAAAAATAAAGCAATGAATAAATAAAAAATAGTTGCAATATTGATAAAAATCAGGTAATAAACCGAGTAACCATCCAGCGGAAAACCCAAAATAAAATTAAATAAATGTCCAAGCCAAAAAAAAGGAATTTGTGCAATTGATGTTCCGATATAATACTTGTTAATTACATTGTTGTTATGAATGCATCTGTAATCATATTTGAGATTAGGAGATAATGTTGTGTCGCTGCTTACTTCCTCAAAAAAACCGAAGTTAA
>JAUXFX010000025.1 GCA_030622635.1 Bacteroidota bacterium | reverse complement strand
CTCACTCCCAGTTCATCATATTTATTCTTTAATGCAATTTTATCATAAAATTCAAACGGGCCTACTTCTGTCTTTTTCATCTTCTGAATTGGAAAATAAAGTATAACAGCCTTCTTTACCCATTCATTTACTATCCATTTTGTTTCCCCAGAATTGTTATCTGTTTCAGCAGGTTCTGCAACTCTTAAAACTCCTCTGTCAAGTAAATCAATAACTTCACGTATTGTTTTTTGAGTTATCTTTTTATTAAGTAATTCCCTGTTCTCCCATGCCGATTCAATAATACTAATTAGATTTGACTTCATAAATATCAATATAATTTTATCCAAAAATATACAAAATTTTTAAAGTATTTAAACTTCTTTGTACTTTTGTGCTGAAATTTTCGTTTTGATTCAATTCTAATAATTTTTATGGGAAGAATATTATCAATAGATTACGGTAGAAAAAGAGTTGGAATAGCTGTTACTGATGAGTTGAAAATGATTGCCAATTCTCTGACTACGGTTCATTCAAAAGACATAATAATATTTCTGAAAAATTATATTGACAAAGAAAGTGTTGAATGTTTTGTAATTGGTGAACCAAAACAAATGAATGGAAAATTATCGGAATCAGAAAAATTTATTAAACCGTTTATTAAATTATTAAAAAAGGAATTTCCTGATATTAAAATTGAAAGATTTGACGAACGGTTTACTTCAAAAATAGCAGTACGAACAATGGTTGACGCAGGTATCAAGAAAAAAGACAGGCAAAACAAAGCATTGATCGATAGCATAAGTGCAACCTTGATATTGCAATCATATTTAGAATCAAAGTAAAATAATAAATTAATGATATATCCTGTTGTTGCATACGGACATCCTGTTTTGCGAAAAGTTGCAAAAGAAATTGATAAAGATTATCCCAATCTTAAGGAAATTATAAGCAATATGTTTGAAACAATGTATGTTTCGGTTGGAGTTGGATTAGCAGCGCCGCAAGTAAATCAATCAATCCGCCTTATTGTTATTGATTCCGATCCATATAAAATTGATTTTCCGGAAGCTGAAGGATTTAAAAAAGTTTTAATCAATCCCGAAATAATTATTGAAAATGGCGATGAATGGGAATTTAATGAAGCCTGCTTAAGTATTCCTGGTATTATTGAATATGTCATCAGAAAATCAAAAATTAAAATCAGTTATTTTGATGAAAACTTTAAATTTCACAAAGATGAAGAATACACTGGAATTTTAGCCCGTATCATGCAACATGAGCTTGACCATCTTAATGGTATTCTTTTTGTTGACAGAATAAATAATTTAAAAAAGATATTGATAAAAAGAAAGTTAAAAGATATTTCAAACGGAAATGTTGAAACTTCATATAAAATGATATTTGCACCAAAAAAGAAAAAAACCAAATAATTATGAAAACATTAAAATTATTATCAGTCCTGGCTTTAATAAGCATTTATTTCGCTGCATGCAGCCCGTCAAAAGAAAAATATGAAACAAAAATTAAAAATCTTGAGAAAAATTTATTTTCCGAAAAAAATACAAGCATAAACAAAATCAATGCTAAAGAACTCATTGATGCTTATATTGAATTTGCTGAAAAATTTCCTGCTGATTCAAATTCAGCAAAATACTTGTTTAATGCTGCTGATATTTCGATGAATATTCTTGAATCGGATAAGGCAATAAGTATTTACAATAAAATCATTAATGATTATCCCAACTTTAAAAAGGCACCGGAATGTTTGTTCCTGAAAGGTTTTGTTTATGAAAATAACTTAAACGACCTTGAAAAGGCAAAAACAATTTACCTGGAGTTTCTTGAGAAATATCCCGACAATGATTTTGCTGATGATGCTAAGATCTCAATAGAAAATCTTGGCAAAACCCCTGAGCAACTGATACTGGAATTTGAAAAAAAAGCGAATAACGAAAGTAAAGAATAAGGGATTTTAGATTTTAGAATTTAGATTTTAGAATTCAATAAACAATCTTTGTAATCATTCACAGAACGCTGAAATTGGAAATCCATCCATACGGACTAGCTTCGCTTCATACGGATAAGTTTAGAAATTATAGGTTTACAAACTATCGGAAAAATTGTCTGATTTGGTTTGGTGCTATTTTGACAAGTGGAACAAAAAGGTTCAAAATAGTAATCGAAAAACTTGGTCCAAAGTTGAGTGCGTTTATCAATAGCATCAAAATAGGAAAAAAAATTTCTAATTTCTAATTTCAAATTTCAAACTATAAACAATTACCAAACTTTAGCCTTTAAACTTTAGCCTTTTCTACTTGGCATAACTAATAGCCCTTGTTTCGCGGATCACTGTTATTTTTACCTGACCTGGATACGTCATCTCATCCTGTATTTTTTTCGACAGATCATAAGAAATTTTATTTGCTTCACTGTCTGAAACTTTATCAGCACCCACAATCACCCGTAATTCTCTCCCTGCTTGTATTGCATATGTTTTTACAACACCGGGATAAGTCAGTGCCAATTCTTCCAATTTATTTAATCTTTGAATATATGATTCAACCACTTCACGTCTTGCACCCGGTCTTGCTCCGGAAATAGCATCACAAATCTGAACAATAGGTGCTATCAATGAACTCATTTCTATTTCATCGTGATGTGCTCCGATTGCATTACAGATTTCCGGTTTTTCCTTGAATTTTTCCGCTTGTTTCATTCCGAGAATTGCATGTGGTAATTCGGATTCATTATCAGGCACTTTGCCAATATCGTGCAATAATCCCGCTCTTTTGGCAATTTTAGTATTTAAACCGAGTTCGGCAGCCATTGTAGAACATAAATTGGCAACTTCTCTTGAGTGTTGAAGCAGGTTTTGCCCATAAGAAGACCTGTATTTCATCTTACCTATCATTCGAACAAGTTCATGATGCATATTATGAATACCAAGATCAATGGCAGTCCTTTTTCCAACATCAATAATTTCCTGTTCAATCTGTTTCTTTGTTTTCGCTACAATTTCCTCAATACGTGCCGGATGAATACGGCCATCAGTAACTAATTTATGTAACGAGAGTTTTGCTATCTCCCTTCTAATCGGGTCAAATCCGGAAAGTAAAATAGCATCGGGAGAATCATCAATAATAATCTCAATGCCTGTAAGCGCTTCCAATGTTCTAATATTTCGTCCTTCCCTGCCGATTATCCTGCCTTTTACCTCATCATTTTCAATATTAAAAACCGAAACCGAATTTTCAATTGTGTGTTCAGCAGCCGTACGCTGAATTGTTTCAACCACAATCTTTTTAGCTTCTGTATTTGCCGAAAGCTTTGCTTCATCAACAATTTCCCTAATGTAAATTGCTGCCTCGGATTTGGCTTCATCTTTTAATGTTTCAATCAATTGAGATTTGGCTTCATTTGCCGACAAACCCGAAATTTCTTCCAACTGTTCAACTTGTCTGTTATACGCTTTTTCCAGATCAATTTGTTTTTTATTGATTATCTCAAGCTGATTTGACAGGTTTGACTTAATTGTATTGATTTCATTTTGCTTTCGCTGAAACTCTTCCATTTTCTGCGAAATTGTTGCTTCTTTTTGTTTAAGGCGGTTTTCACTTTTTTGGATTATATTATTTTTTTCATTAATAACCCGCTCGTGTTCAGACTTTAATTGAAGAAATTTTTCTTTTGCCTGTAATATCTTATCCTTTTTGATAACCTCAGCTTTATCCTGTGCTTCCCTTAATATATTTTCACTTTTCTTTTCTACTGATTTTCTTAAAAAGGTAGAGGTAATCAAGCCACCTGCGAATAATGCAACAACACCTATAATTATACATAATACTATTATATCCATAATTTTTTATATTAGTTAATTGAATTTAATAAAAGGAAGGATGCTAAGTGATTAAAAAATAAAATTAAAAAACCCGCAAAAATTCAGGAGTTTAGTAAACCCCAGATGACATGGATAGAGTTGCCAAATTTTTCGAACTTCCACTGTCCCGGTATTAACCGGAATTCCACCGAAGCGGACTGAGGCCCGTCCTACGAATTTATGAGCTTTAACTCTAAATTTTATAATGTTGAGTTTACAAACATGTTTGAATTAATGCGGGTAAATTTTTAATATTTTTCAATGAACGTATGTAATATATCTTTTAAACTAAATTATCTGATAAAACCTTATTAATTTCTATCAATCTTTCGGCAAAACGATTATCCTTATTTTTATATTGTTCTTCAAGATTTAACGAAGTATTAGCATATTGTAACGACACCATTGCCAGCAAATCCTGTTTATCATTAAACGCATAATTTTCAGAATAATCTTTTATTTTTTCGTTAATAAATTTAGCTGCCTTCCGAATTGTTTCTTCTTCCTCTTTTTTTATTGTTAATCTATATGGTCTGTCAGCTATTGTAACTGATATTGTTAATTCATCCATTTAATTTAACCGGTTTATCAACTAATTACTTAAAAGCTCAATACACTTATCTATTTCCCGCACCAGTTCATTAATTTTTAACTTAGCATCATTTGATCCTTTCATGGATTCAAGCGATTTGGCTAATTTTATTTTATTAAATTCTTCTTTTAATTGATTAATAATTTTTTTTTGTTCTTCTATATTGTTTTTTAATTCTGTATTTTGATTTAATAATAATTCATTTTCCGATTTATTTTCTTTTTGCAAATTCACTAACTTCCTGACTTTGTATTCTATTCCGGAAATTAATTCATGTGCATCGTTCATTTATTAAAATTCTTACTTTATTAGATTTGTTATAACTCAACAAAAATACAAAATTAGCTTTATAATTCCAAATATATAATGCCTGAATTTCAAAAATATTGTATATTATTTTTTATTGCTTTGATTATTAAGATAATAATTTTAAAAAATTGTTAATTTTTTAAAGTTAAATAGTATAAAAGTAAAATTTGTTAATACCTTTTTCAAAATATTGGGATACCAAACATGTTTTATTTGGAATTAATAAAAAAATATAGTATATTTATCCAAAAATTTTAAAGCTATGAAAACATTAAAAAAAATAAATTTAAGATTAGCAATTCTAACAGCTTTTTTAGTTATTATTGTTGCAGCCTACGGACAATATTCAGGAAGTGTTTCATTTGATCAAAATGAACTAACATTCTCAACAATTGATGAATATGATGTTGTTTATTATAATAGTTCTGAATATACTGACATTATTGGTGCACCACAGCTACCTGCAATTAAATTATTATATTTAATACCCTTAAATTCATATGTTGATGAAATTGAAATAAATTCTTATAGTAGCAGCCAGATATCTGGTTCATTTTATATTTATCCTAAACAGTATCCAATTATTTTAGACGGTAAAACAACATATGAATTTGTAGAACCTAATTCAGAATATTATAACTCAAACAATCCTTATCCAGCTTATATTGCTGAAAAAGGTGAAGATTTTTATTTTATGGGCTTTCATTTACAAACTATTATTTTTCATCCTGTACAATGTACACCCAATCAACAAATTTTAAATTTTATTTCAAATATAGATTTCACTTTATTGTTTTCGCCTATAAATGAACCTTTTGAGCAACCATTAAGGCAAACATATTACAGTTACAAGCAAACAATAAATACTATTGAAAAAATTATAGAGAATCCTCAGGATTTGGAAATTTATTATGGTGGTGCAAAAGAAATTTATTATAATAGATCATTAGAAAATATTAATAATTTAAATTTCTTACCATCTAACGAAGGTGTTATTCCCAGGTATATAATAATAACTGATAATGAATTTATTGAAGAGTTTGAAAGTTTGGCTGAATGGAAAAATAAAAAAGGGGTACCTGCCATCATTGTTACAACTGAACAAATATATGAAAACTATACAGGGTATGATAATGCTGAAAGAATTAGGAATTATCTTAAAGATGTATATAAATATTGGGGATTTGGCTGCTATATTTTATTCGGGGGAGATACAGAAATTGTACCGACTAAAATTATACCTAAATATGCACCTAAAAAAATTGAATATACCGCTTGTGATTATTATTTTGCAGCAGTTAATGGTAACTGGAATAAAAATAAAAACAATGTTTTCGGGGAACCATATATTAATCCTCTAAATAATAATACAAACTATTATGATTTTTCAGATGGAGATTTTAATAGTATTGTGGATTATTCAATTTGTTTCTATGTAGGAAGAGCACCTGTTAAAAATGAAACAGAAGTTACTGATTTTGTCAATAAAGTCCTTGTATATGAAAAATTAAATGGCAGTCAAAACAATAATTATTTAAATAATATTCTTATGATGGAGGCTTTTCTTAAATATTGGTATGATGAAGATTGTTCATTTGATAAACGTTTTGATAGTGATATTTTATATTATTTAAAAAAGATTATAGAAGATAATATATCACCTGATATTAAATCATATTTTATTGCTGATAATCCTTTATGCTTAACATCTTATCATGATTATAACTGTTTTTCATACACACTCGGGGGATGTTATCTTCCTTGGCAATTAACTGAAGATAAAGCAAAGGAATTAGATAGAAATAATGTAATATCTGCATTAAATAATGGAGCGCCCCAAGGATCATTCATTGAAGGAGAAATGTTCCACATAATTTATCATATGGATCATTCAGGACCATATAATATTGGCACATCAAACAAAATCTTATCTCAATCTATAAATAAACAAGACGTAAAAAATCTTAATAATGAACCTTATTACCAAATTTTATTTACAAATGGTTGTAATCCAAATGAATTTCAAAGAGATGAGTGTTTTGGTGAAGCATTTGTAAAAAATACATCCGGTGGTGGAGTTGCATTTATTGGAAATACTGCATTTGGATTAGAAAATGAATGGATACAATTTCAAAGATTTTGTAATAATTTATATGTAAATAATAATCCTAACAATATAGGTAATTTAGTTTATTTGTCAGCTTCAGGTATAGAACAAAAGTTACGTTTAAATTTATTAGGTGATCCGGAAATGCCGGTTTGGCCAAAATCACCTTCTCAATTAACAATAAATAACTTACCTTCTCAAATTTATACAGGTGAAAATCTCATTAACTTTACAATAAAAGATTTAGAATACAACGATAAAATTAATATTTGCTTATATAAAGAAAATGAAGTGTTTCTAACAAGAGAAATTACTGGAACACATAATGTTAATTTTTATATTCATTTTGTATGTACACCTGAAACGACAGGCACACTTTATGTAACAATTACAGGTCGAAATTATTTGCCGGTTGAACTTGAAATTAATGTACAACAATCTCAAGATACTTATCTTTTTATATCCGAATTAAACTTTAATAATGATTATCTGCTAATTGGTGATGACGTTGAATTAAATATCTCTTTACAAAATTCAGGGATAGGACAACCTGTTAATGTAAATGCAGATATTGAATCATTTATTTTAAAAGAGAGTTTTGAAAATGAATTTCCTCCTTACGGGTGGTATATTGAAGATAATTTAAACAATCATGTTACATGGAAACAATCCGGCAACACAGTCAATCCACCCGGTGTTGATCCATATCATGGTTTTAAATTAGCTTATAGTAATACTAAAGAATATGGTGGTGATGATGAATTTACAACACTTATAACACCACCTCTAAATCTTTATAATAGCACATTAGAGTTCTGGATGTACCATGATAATAATAATAGTAATTGTAATGATGTTTTAGAAATAAAAATTAAAGAAAGTTCAGTAAGCGATTGGCCCACCGATCCTATTGAATCATTTACCAGATTTGATAATAATAATGGTTGGGCAAAACATACAGTACCACTTAATTCATGTATATTAGATGTAAAATATAATATTGGATTTGTTGCACATGCTGACGAAGGCAATGATATACATATTGATGATATTACAATATCGTCACCTTATATAATTATTAATAATAATTATTCAGATTACATTTTTGAATCAGGCTTATATACTTCAACATCCAACTATAACTTTACTATTCAACCATATACCCCAATAAATTCAAATATTCCGTTTTCACTTAATATTTTTGACGATACTGACCCAATTTCAAGAGACAATTTTACGATAAATGTAACAAAACCTCTTTTGGAACAGAATTATAATTTTATATCAAATACTGGAATTAATAATGATATAACAATCGATCCGTTTGAATGGGTTGATTTTTATGTTGAACTAGCGAACAAAGGTTGCTTGCCAATCTCAATACAGGAAGCTCACTTGGAAATACCTAATGGTTCTTTAGTAGAGAATATAATAAATGGATATTCATCGTTTGGTGATATACCACCACTTTCTGTTCTGAAATGTAATCAACCATTTAAAGTTGAAATCGGAGATTTTAATGGCGATCCAAACGTTTTTATTATTCTTAAAGTCACTGATGATAATCAAAATACATGGGAATTTAATATTAATTTGTGTAATAGAGATTACCCTTCAAATATTGATTTTGAATCCACGTCTTCTTCAATTACACTTTTCTGGGATGTTACTGATAACTCAAAAGGTTATAATATTTATAAATCAGATCCAAACGATCATGACCGTGAAACCTATAACCCAAATGATATTACTTTTTATGAAAGGATAAATGATTTTGTTAACGAATATGCTTGTTTTATTGACACAGACGTAGATCAAAAATCCATTTATTATTATATAATAACTTCTGTTAGGGATAAATTGAGTACTTTAACTCCTTATGAAGGCTGTGAAAGCTATTATTCGGAACCCTTGTTAGCATGGACAACTTTGCCCTATCATCCGGAATGGCCTATTGAAGTTAGTACAGAATTAGGACATAGTATTCAAGGATCACCTAATACATATAATATTGACAATATTGATGGAGAGGAAATTTTTCTTACTATCGGGGATAATGGTGGAGGTATTAATGGAGGTATTTTAGGTTTTTATCATGATTATGGACATCCTAATGGAATAGAACTATTCAATATTGATTATGATATTACTACTATTAGCGGATTTTATAAGTTCAATTCTGCTGATATTAGCAGCACTCCTGCTATAGGTGATATAAATGATGATGGGAAACCGGAAATTATTGTTACTACAAGAAGTGGAAATAGTATTGATGGAGACGCACGAAAACTATTTGCTTTTTCATTTGAAGATGAAGATGGCGACAATAAGCCGGATATGATATGGAATGAACCAATATTTATTAATAATTCCAGAAAAGGACCAGTTTTAGAAGATTTAAACAATGATGGAAATTTGGAAATAATTGCAAAAAGCGAATTTGGTAGCCCATTATATGTTTTAAACGGAAATGATGGAACTACATTTGAACCCGAACCTTCTTCTTATTGGCCATTAGATCTTGGAAATGCACAAGCTTTTGGTATGGCTGTTGCTGAAAATATAGGTGGTGATGAATTTAAGGAAATAATAATAGGTTTTAAGCATAAAGATGGTTTTGAAGCTGGAATATATATACTGAAATATAACGGCGAAGCTTACGAATACAGTAATCAGAATGGATTATTTTATAGTCATGACAATGGAACTTCATATGATGATATGGATTGTACACCTGTTGTTACTGATATTGATAATGATGGAGAATATGAAATTATATTAGTATCCGGAAGATATATTAATGGAAATCCAGAAGCACGTATATTTGTTCTTGAATCTAATGGATCTGGATTTGTAGACTACTGGAATTATGATGATCATACTATTGATATTTCAATTGTTTCTCAAAGCAATAATACAATGTGGTTGCCATCAATAGCTGTTGCTGATATTGATAATGACAATTTTATTGAAGTATTTGTTGCTGAGAAAAATAAACTATATGCATGGGATTATAAGGGTGATATTCTGGATAATTTCCCAATAATTATAGAAAATTTAGAAGGTAAATTACTTTGTCCATTAATCGCTGATATAAATGCTGACCATGAATTAGAGATTATTGTTAGTTCAAATAAGGGTTATATTTTTGCTTTCAACAAATTAGGGGAGTTGGAGCCTGGCTGGCCATTAAAAACAGAAAGCATAAAAGCAACTCCATGTATTGCTGATATAGATGGAGACAACTTAAACGAAATAATTGTCGGGTCAGATAATATGGTTCATATATGGGATACTGAAGGTAGTGCAGAAAATGTCAAGTGGAGTAAATTTCGTAATAATATTCATAATAATGCCGTGTATGATAATATTTGTGAAAAAAATAACAACCCAATTGAAATAACAAGTAATAATAAGATTTGGAATGATATAAAAAATATATCAAGCGATATTTTTATTAAACCGGGCGCTAAACTAACCATACTTGGCGAAATAAATATGAGTGGATCTACTACAATAATTATAGAAAACAGTAATGATCCTGAAATACCTTCTGCAGAATTAATTATTGATGGTGGGATAATAACATGTAATTGCGGGAGTTTATGGAAAGGAATAGAAGTTTGGGGTGATATACAACTTTCTCAATTACCACAATCAAACCAGGGAATGGTTACTATAAAAAATAATGCAAAGATTATGAATGCCGAAGTTGGAATATATACAGGTAAAAGAGATGATGTTAACATATTTGTTGATGGTTCCTCAGGGGGTATTATATATGCAAAAGAATCTTCATTCATAAACAATAAAATTGCTGTAAAAATTTATCCTTATCAAAATTTTAACAGCAGCGGTTATGAAATACCTAATTTAAGTTATTTTGAAAATTGCAATTTTTTTACTAATAACAAGATAAGTAACAACAATACTCCGATGTATTTCGTTTATCTGGATGATATACTCGGTATTAAATTTACAGGATGCAACTTTGAAAATAACACACCCGAATCTGTATATTCAGGTGTTGACAGGGGCTTAGGTATTATTTCCATAGCATCCCAGTATTATGTCAATGGATACTGTATAACACAAACAACACCATGTAGTGAATACAAAAGAAGTAAATTTAAGAATTTATTTAATGGAATTCGTGTCCTTGGAGAAAGCTCTGCAAAAACAGTAAGTATTGAAAGAGCCGATTTTATAAATAATGCAAGGGGCTTATATATGGGTGCTGTATCCGATGCAAAAATCAATTTTAACACCTTTGAAGTACCTGCTACCGATGTAATAAATCCATATACTTACGGATTATATTTGGATGTTTGCTCAGGTTACCAGGTTGAAGAAAACCAGTTTTATGGTTATGATGGACAGCAGGGTTTATTGGGTATCCACATACTAAACTCGGGCCCTTATGCCAATGAAATTTACAACAACGATTTTGAAAATCTGCTGGTGGGCATCATTGCTGCAGGTGAAAACCGCAATGGTACTGAGGAAGGCTTATGCCTAAAATGTAATGACTTTGCCGATTGTGAAACTGACATATATGTTACACCCGAAGGCGGTGTTACAACTGATTTCCTGGGAATAGCCCTGCAACAGGGTATAGCCAACCATCAATCTGACGGCCCAGCTGGAAACACATTTACATATGATTATTACCCCGGGCTAATATATAATTATAATAACAAAACCGTTCCAACTATTCTTTATATACATCATCTTGATAATAATCCGCTTGTGAATATCCAACCGGATGAAATTGATAATGTAAATCCCGAGGAAGATTTTCTAGCCTACTATATAAAAGAAATATCATGCCCTTCAAATCTGGGTGGGGGAATAGATATTCCGGCTGAGATGAATACTCTTACAACGGAAATTATACAAATTACTGCTTATGAGGATACTCTTAGTCAGGTTACTGACGGAGGTGATACAGATGGCTTAAATTTTGAAGTACAGACCAGTTTCCCGAATGAAGCCATGCAGGTAAGGCAGGAGTTACTGGATGAGTCTCCATATCTATCCGATACAGTGATGAAATCGGCTATCTATCAGGAGAATGTTCTTCCTAATGCGATGGTTCGTGATGTATTGGTGGCTAATCCTCAATCAGCTAAATCAGAAGATGTATTAGGTGCTTTGGACGATCGGTTTAATCCGATGCCTGATTACATGATGGCTGAGATCATGCAGGGTCAAAATACTTTAGGTGCAAAAGAGCTTTTGGAGCAGGAATTGGCCCATCATGTAACAAACCGGACCAGGTCTTTTAACAAGCTAATACGGCATTATAAGCAGGACACCATTAACAATTGGGCTCAGGACAGCCTGCTGGCATTGCTCAATACAGAACCCTATCCCGGGCCACGTTACCAGGCAGCATTCATTTATCTTGAAAACGGGGACTCGGTTACTGTGCAAAATATACTGAATAATATACCAACGGAGCTTGTATTGACCACTAGAGAAACATTTGTTCACAACCTGTATTCAGACTTGTTCAATATTTTAATAGAATTACAGTCCGATTCCGTTGCAGCGATCGACAGCATACAAGAGGCTGCCTTACTGAATATTGAACAATACAACCATTTATTGACAGGGGTATATGCAAGAAATATTCTGCTAAATCATGGCTTGATAAGTTATGTTGAACAGGTTTATCTGCCGGATAACTTAAAAAGCACTCCTATGTGGCAAAACGATAAACCTGATAAAAAAACTAATCAAAAGTTGTTGAAAGTATTTCCCAATCCGGCAGGACACTATTTCATTGTTGAATATGATCTAAGAGAAACTGAAGGCAGGGCAGTAATACTCCTGTCAGATTTGAATGGAAGATTGGTAGGTAGTTTTATTCCTAATGATAAGCAAAATCAGCAGGTGATCAGTACCGATCCTTATTCCCCGGGAATATATATCCTCCAGCTTTTTATTGATAATGAGCTTGTTGAAACACATAAGATAGAAATTGCAAAGTAACTGTTATGCGCTTTTGGATTATATACATATTGCTATTAGTAATACAGCCGATAACTGCTATCTGCCAATCCCGTTGGACAAATATATATTATGGGGAGAAAAACGCTGCGGCTGACTATTTCATTGAATCCTATGATTATGGGTATTTAATTATTGGAAGACATGGTGGTAGCTATCCTCATTTTGATTGGTTAATAAAAACGGATATAAACGGTCAAATATTATGGGAAAAAACCATAGGTGAGCCGAATTCCTATACTGCATTTGCATGTTTAGCAAATGGTTTGAATGGGGAATTATATTTATCAGGCTCAACAACATTTTATGATGATATGCAAGATCCAATTATCATTAAACTCGATTCTTGTGGTGAGAAGCAATGGTGCCGTGTGTTTTACACCCCTGGTAATATGGATTATGCCAACCAGGTGCAGGCAACTGATGACGGAGGCTGTGTGGTAGTTCTAATGTACACAGGGTATGATCCTAGTGGAAATATTGATCGGTTATGCCTGGCTAAATTTTCAGGAGAAGGTGAATTGCTATGGAAACAATGCTATAACAGCACAGATACATCTTTACAACATCCTGATGCAGATCAACTTTATATGACAAATGATAAGGGATTTATTGTTTCAGGGATATGTCATTATGAAAATCCCGATCCCCCACATATACTCTATAATAAGCCGTATTTCCTTAAAACGGACTCATTGGGCAATTTTCAATGGGAAACGGTTGTGTTTAAGGATATTGGGGCAGCGGAGCGTGGTCATGGGTGGACAACTACCTTAAATCCTTCAGGTAATTATTATTATTCTTCTATCAGTCATTATTATTATAATCCTTATTCATCTTCCCCTGCCTTAGTTAAAATGGATCTTGATGGAGATGTTTTAGGAGTTTATGATCTTGTTAATGGCTATACTTATGGCGGTCTTGCTTGGTCTCAGTTTATCAGTGATACCGTATTAGCTGCAAGCGCAGGATGGTGCAATGATTTAGACAGTGCAAGACAATATGCTGTTTTAATTGATACATTGGGTAATATCATCAATAGCACATTATTGAGTAGTGATATATACGGACCCAAGCTTCAAGTTGCTTATGATCAAAAGCTTGTATATATGTATAACACATATCAAAACAACCAGTTTGATGTTTATCTGACAAAACTCAACTATGAATTAGAAGACGACACCTTATATACCTATCCCTTTCAATATGACACCCTTTGTCCGTATCCTATCGCATCAGATACCATTGTCCTGGATGATTGTGAGTTGATTGTGGGTATGGAGGAAGTAAAACCGGAGAAAGAGGATAAAAATGGTGAGATAATAATTTATCCTAATCCGGCACAAAATTTTATAAATATCGAATATCCAATAACGAATGATGAATGTAGAAGTATAATAAGCATTTATGATATTTTTGGAAGGAAAGTAAAAGAAATAAAAGTTCCAAAAGGACAACAGCAGCTTAAAGTTGATGTAAGCAATTGGCATAATGGATTGTATATTGCAGTACTTAGAAATAATAATAAAATTATTACAAAACAGAAGTTTATGGTGTTGAGGTGAGAAAGCTAAAAGCCAAAAGCTAAAAGCTAAAGGCTAAAGTAAAAAGTAAAAACATTTGATTTAATAATAGCTTGGTTTAGCCACTAAGCAGTTTGGAACTGCTAAGCGGCTTTCATTTAAACATCTGAAATTTTTCAAACAATAAGCCTAACAAGATCAATTATTTACTATTTCAAACTTCACAACTGCTTCCGATCCTGATCCATCCACAACAGTAACAATATGTTTGCCTTTTTCAGGTCTCATTTCCATTTGATGAAAATTATCTGTAAAGCCAATATACTCTTCATCGAGATGCCAGTATATTTTTGATTGAGGATTACGGTGTGCAATCTCAAAAACTACATTGCCCGGAGTTCCATCCATCTCAACCGGAATAAATATTCTTGAATTATTATCAGGGTAAATAAATGCCAGTTTTCTCAAGTCATCATTGTTTAAACAACCTTCCATTACCGGTGGTAAAGGCTTGTATAAAGGATTTCCCGATTTATAATACCATTCTTGAATAGGTGGTAAAACAAACCACGTTTTATGAACCATATTATTAATATCTTCACATTCGCCCGACACCCTGAATTTTTCATTTTTATCAAGATGTACTATTTGATGATAAGGGCATGCAGGTGTAATTAATCCTTTTTCCAATATCCAGACCGAATCAACAGGCTCACAAATCAATGAAACACGATGTCCGCTTTGCCTGCATACAGGAACCTTTACCATTTCATCAAATGGCCGGTCAAACCAATCACTCCGGGGTAAAAGATCAAAAACATCGAACATAACAGGTGCTGCGGCACTTACACCTGTCAAGCCCGGTCTGCCTTCCCCATCAGCATTTCCAACCCAGACAGCAACAACATAAGCCGGAGTTGTGCCTATTGCCCATGCATCACGGAAACCAAAACTTGTACCTGTTTTCCATGCTACTTTTTGTGATGAGGAAAAATATTTCCAGCCGGTTTCTTCTTCGGGACGGTTAACTTCTATCAAAGCATTATAAACAAGCCATATAGCACCTGCGGAAATTAATGAGTTGTCTGACAACTCTTTATATTCAGGCGAATAACAAACACTTTTCCCTAAATCATAATTTATCTGCCTGAAATCCTTTTCAAAATATTTACTATTATAAGCCTGAAAATGATTCAATGTTCTGGCCATACTTGTATAAACTCCCGCCAGAGCCCATAAAGTAGCTTCCGCTCCACCCAAAATCAATGTTAATCCATAATGATCGGGAGGACGATTTATTGTTGAAAATCCCAGTTTCCTGAGGAGATAGTGAAAACGTTCAACACCATAATTGCGTAACATCCTTACAGAAGGAATATTCAATGAACGGGACAAAGCCTTTTTGGCAGGTACGGCCCCTTCATAGCCGAGGTCAAAATTTTTCGGAGTATAACCGGCAATATATGTTGGAATATCAGGAACCAGGGTGTTTTGTAAAATCATTCCATCATCAAGCATAGCAGCAAACAGAAAAGGTTTAAGAATACTTCCCGTGCTTCTCGGAGCAATACAAACATCAACCATATTTCCATGTTCTTCGTGCCCTGTCAATCTTGTATTGCCAATATAAGCAATCACATCCCCTGTTTCAACCTCAGCTACTATTACAGCGATATTATGAATTTGGTTATGCTTTAAAACATCATTATGGTTTTTAACTATCTCAGTAACTTTTTGTTGTATCCGTGCATCAATTGTACTGATTACACTTGAACCTTTTTTATTATTATAAATCCTGGCAAGCAAATGAGGAGCCAATTGCGGTATAGCATGGGGTTTCTCAGGCAGTAATTCAAGTTTTGAAAGATAACATGTAATTGAATCCATTTTTCCTTTTTCATACAATCTGTCAATCAAGCGGTTTCTTTTGTCAAGCAGAAGCTCACGGTTTTTTCCCGGATGGATCAAGGATGGTGCATTAGGTAATACTGCAAGAGTTGCAGCTTCAGCCCATGAAAGTTCATGTGCATTTCTGCCAAAATATCTCCATGCCGCAGCATCCAAACCTATAACATTCCCCCCGAATGGCGCATTTGATGAATAAACGGATAATATCTTCTCTTTTGAATAACTGAGTTCAAGCCGTAATGCAAGTATGATCTCTTTTAGTTTTTCAGTATAAGTCCTGGGACGCCCTTTTCCTGCCAACCTTATAAGCTGCATTGTTAAAGTGCTACCACCGCTGACAATCTCTCCTGCCTTAATGTTTTGAATAAAAGCCCTTGCAATTGAAAAAGGATTAATTCCAGGGTGATAATAAAAATGCCTGTCTTCAAACTCAATAACAGCTTCTTTGAATTTGTACGGAACCGAATCGCATACAGGAAAACGCCATTGCTCGTCTTCAGCGATTTTAGCGCCCAGTAATTCGCCATTTCTATCATACACGACAGTGGAAAGAGTATCGTTAAACAAAGTTAAAGGCAGTAAATAAAAGAAAGCAATTAGCACAATTGCTAAAAAGAGTATTAGTGTTTTATTTTTCATTTTCTTGCATTTTTCCATACGGATTCCCCTTGGTCATCCGGACGGATATCTTTCAACTGTTGGTAGAAAATTTCAAATAATCCCGAAATCTTTCAGCGATTTTCTATCTATAAAACAGTTTATAATAATATATAATGCCTAAGAAATCGCTTAAAGCTTTCGAGACCAAATTTCAAAACTTGTCTGTATGGATAAATTACAATGTTCAAAAATTCAATGACCAAAACAGATTCAAGCTGTTTGATTTTTTTATAATTGATATTTGGAATTTATTTGTTATTTGTTATTTGGTGCTTGAATTCATAATTTGTTTGACTTTATGGACAAGCACCAATTATTCACCTAGTTCAACAATCTCAATCCATTTTCCTGATTTTCGTGCATTTATTTCATTATCATACATTGCTTCACAATAAATACCTGGTAGATAAAATTTTCCCAGGTATGTAGCATTAAGCAAAACAACAAAAGATTTACCCTTTCCCTGTCTTAAATTGAAAAAAGTATAAACTCTGTCGTCTCTGATATCCTGATAAGTTGGTTTATTATGAGTAAAAGCAGACTCAAAATCAGCTAATCTCATATTTGTAATTTCCCATCCGGAAGGAAAAATCTGTGTTAAAGCCATATTGTTATATGTACCCATTAGTCCGGGATTTGTTATTGTAACCTCAGCCATAAAATCCAAACCCTGTGACAATTTGCTTTCATCAATAATATTTCCTTTCATATCTTTATATTTAACTGATAAAGCAAGATTGCTTTCTGTAGAAATTGTATCTCCGATAACAGGAATACCGGTCATGGTTAAAGTTGAATAAATTAACTGATCTCCCTTATTTTCAATACTTATATGTCCGGTTTTTATTTCATCGGAAACACTAATTTGATTTATCGGCAACAAACTATTAACACTTTCAATTTTTGATTGATTAATTTTATAAACAAATTTTAGTTCCTTAGAGCCGACATCTGAGTTTCCAATAAATTCTGCGAGTGAAATCAAACAAAAGGCAGTTGTTTGTGTACTGTACCATCTTTGATAACTCATGCTTTTTGCTATCTCTTTCATTAGAGGTATAGCCCTGCTTCTTTCATTCATCAGACTAAAAGTATATAAAATAATTGCCCTGTCCCTTAATGATGATCCATAAGTTTCCGACATTGATGTATATTTTTCAATCTCAGTCCCAAGGTTAAATGTTATACTCTTCGCAATCTCAGGCTGTCCGATAATCACATAAGCTGCAGCAAGCAACCATCCGGACTGGGTACTAAGTCTTGTAGTCTCTCTCAACCTGTTCATAGCACCAACTTCAGGGCTGCCTGCCAATGCAAGTGTAAACAATCTGTAAGCCTGTATCATATCACTTTGTCTATGGTAACCCCTGTAATCAGTATAATAAGGACTCCACTGGTCTGCTGCTATTTTCTGATAACTGATCCATTGATCTTTAAACCCTATTGGCAAAGTATATCCGTTTTTTTCGGCTTCAAGCATAAAGTGTCCTGTATAATTGGTTACCCAATCATCAGCCATAGTAGAGTTTGGCCAGTAAGCAATACCACCGTTTGATATTTGCATAGACTTCATACGGTTGATCCCATTTTTAATATTCCCGCTAATTCTTAATGCTGTTTTAGAATCTATTTCCATTAGTTTGTTTAAATAAAGCTGAGGAAAAACTGATGATACGGTTTGTTCAGCACAGCCATAAGGATACCTGACAAGGAAGCTCAGACGTTCTTCCAGATTCATAGGTGGAACACCTGAGATTTCCAGAACAGCAGAGTTGGTTCCATCAATACCCGGTAAAGTATAATTTGTTTCCCAGGTTTTCCCGGGCTCCATTACACCACTTATGGTTCTGGTAACCGGTGGATTAGGATTACGTATTTCAATTTCAATATCATAGGATGCTTTTTCCTGTCCTGATTGTACTGTTACATTAACTTTTCCAATACCAACATCCGGTTTTACTTTTAACTCAAAATTCACAACTTTATCACCTGTTTGGTCAAATGTAATATGTTTTGTGTTTTCAGAAACTGTAAAATATTCATTGGTTTTAATATTTACATTCACATCCTTAATATTATCTTCCATAGCAAAAACAGTAACCGGCAAGCTTGCTGATTCCTCAGGTCCTAAAACCCTTGGCAAAGTTGCAAGCACCATAAGCGGTTTTTTAACAGGAGTTGTTTTCTCGGTTGAACCAAAGGCACCTTTATCACCTGCAATCAACATTGTCCTGACCGAACCTACATAATTCGGCATCCTGAAAGTATGTGTTTGTTTTCCTTTTTTTAATTTAAAAGGTCCCATAAATATTACAACAGGTTTAAAGCGATTAGCTCTTTTCTTCTCAGAACCTTTCATTTCCTCTCCTCCGCCGCCAATTGCAAACATTTGCTCGATTGTGCCCCCAAAAGCGCCTATTACATATTTATACATATCCCAGGTTTTTACACCAAGAGCTTCTCTTGCATAAAAAGAATTCCATGGGCTTGGTGTTTTGAAATGGGTTAAATCAAGTAAACCTTCATCTACAACTGCTATAGTATATGTCATTGGCTTATTGTTCTTTTCAGAGACTGTAATTGAAACATTTTCTTCAGGTTTTAAAACATCCTGCATATGAATTTCGGGATATAACAGGGTTTCAGGGTCTTCTACTATTACAGGTATCACACCGTATAAGCGTATTGGCAAGTCATTAACAGTTTGAGAATGTGGCTGGATAAGTGTGATATTAATATAAATATTAGGTGCCATTTCCGGTGTAAGTATAAATGAAAAAGAAGTTTGTTTAGGCTGTGCCTGTATCCAGAAAGTCTCAATTACTTTCGACCCGGATTCAATACTTACCAGTGCTCTACCAACACCACCTGACGGAAAAGTTACAGTACATTTCTCGTCAACTTCATATTTTTCTTTATCTGTATCAAAAACCAGCATAGTTGCGTTTTGCGGATCGCCACTTTGAGGTTTTCCTGCCCATCCAGGCCAGTCAAGATAGACTGTTTTACCTGTGGAATGACCACTTTCCTCATCAATTACATGAATAAAATATCTGCCCCATTCGGGATATTTTATCTTAAAGCTAAATTTACCATGTCCGTCTTTTGTGGATAATGATTTTTCAAGAATCGGTTGCTTGTATGTACTGCCAAAATAGGAAGCAATATCATCATCAGACGCATTCCACCACCAGCGCCATTGAACCTTGTAAATCTTTATTTTAAGATTATTGACTGAAACAGGCATGCCTTCTGCATTAACAGTAACCACATCAATAGTATGTGTGGTATCGGTCAGCAACATATTTCTTCTATCACCTTTAGGAATCATAATTCCAACAAAGCTC
The DNA here is from genome assembly GCA_030622635.1 of Bacteroidota bacterium. Taxonomy (GTDB): domain Bacteria; phylum Bacteroidota; class Bacteroidia; order Bacteroidales; family JADFUO01; genus JADFUO01. The sequence goes on along the minus strand of JAUXFX010000025.1, from coordinate 2,774 downwards.
TTATAAGGTGCATACTTAATTGAAAAATAATCAATACTGAACTCTCCGCTTTCTTCAAATACCTTTGTACTGAAATTTGCTTTTAACATACCCGGAGCGTTTGATATCTTTGGAAAATCAACACTAACCATAGCAATACCCCGATCGTTTATTTTTTCCTCAAAAACTGTTACTTCATCAGAAATAAACCTTTTGGAAGGATCATCAAAAATATAGTTTTGATATTTATCAAATTTTGTCCTGATCTGCGAAAGCATTACGTCAATTTTAGCCTTCAGATTTCTTGCAACTGCGCCGGTGAGCCATTTCACACTTAGCTCTCCTTTAATATCCCGGTTTAAGACTGTTATACAATCAGTTCCAAAGTCAAGTTTTATTTTAAGCCTATTTGGTTTAACTGTTTCAATTTTAATCCTTTTTGAAAATGAAGCTCCGCCGACTTTTACTTTGGCAGTCCAGTTCCCTGTTAGACCATCAGTATTGGTTTTTGTTCTGAAATCATAAAAATTATTAATTCCTTTAAGTTTAACTGTTCTTTCAACAAGCTGGCTTTGTGGGTTTATCATTTCGAAAACAACAGGATGATCCTGCGGTAATAAATGGTCTTTATCTTCAAGAATAAATGTCAGATAAAGGCTATCGCCCGGGCGCCATACTCCTCTGTCGCCATAAATAAAACCTTTTATTCCCTCATCAACTTTTTTACCGGAAACATCAAACTTGCTAAGACTTAAAGATGTACCATCATCCACCCGTAAATATCCGGAATGTTTTCCTTTTATTGCTTTCAAATAATATGGTTTACTGTTTAAATCAACAGAGGCAATACCCTGATTGTTTGTTTTTGCCCTGCCAATCAGTTGCTGCTGATAATTATAAAGTTCTATATCCACATTCTTGACCGGCTCTGCGTTTAGCAGGTTAGTAACAATCACTGTCATAATATTATTTGAACTTTCTTTTGCAATTATACCCAAATCAGATGCAAGGATATTTTTGCTTTTAAATCTATTTTGGTTGTAATAGGATATATGACAAGGATTATCCCTTTCTCTCCATTGGTATCCCGGCGGATAGTAATAATAATAGTATTCGGCATTGTCCCAATAGCTTGGTTCGTCTTCGCTGCTATCCCAATCATCCTCATCAACTATGTCTTCATCAGTATTCCCGTTATCCCCGCAACTATATAAAGAATATTGTTTTCTGAACAAAATTTCAACCCTGTAAATTGCACCTGGATCATTTTTTATCAGGTCTGTCAGGTCTAATGAAAAGGTATTCCATTTTCCAAGATCCAGAGGTTTATCAGAAGTCAATTTCACAGTTTTACGCAAAACAGGCCTTCCAACCCGTCTTAACTGATAATTGCCCGAAAAATTATTCACCTGAAGAAACTGCCCAATATTATTTTCAAAGATTTTTATTATTTCAACATCTACGGCTTTAAGATTCACTGCTTTAAAAGGCAATATCAGTCCATCTGAATTAGGCAGGATCACACCGTCTCCTATTAGCTCAACTGCAGGTTCTAATTCTTTGAAAGAAATAAGTAAACTATATGCTTCTTTTAATTTTTTACCAAACACACTTTTAATACCTGCTTCAATCAAAAGCTTATTCTCACCTGATTCACGGTTTTCAGGAAAAGCCTTTATCCGGTTTCCGTCAATTATGCAACGAAGTTTTGATCCGTCAACAAGCCTGATCAGTCCCTTAAGATTCTGCTTTTTATCAATGGGATCGGAAAAACGAATAATGATTTCCTGTTTTGGCCGCTGGTTAACTTTTACATTAAGGATTTTAAATATACCAGTAGCAGGAATCTCAATAGTATCTTTTCCCTGCACTTCAATACCTATTGGCTTTCCATCCCAGGAAATTAGCAGGTTCCGGGCTTCTTCCAGTCGTTTTATACTGTCAATAGTGAAATTGTGGTTAATTCTATCTGTTTTATGCACCCATCGTATCTGCTGATCAACATTATCAATCTCAGCATTAACCATCTTTTCAACTTTTGATTGTTCAATTACATCACTCGAAATAAGTGTTCCTGTAACTTTTACCAGAGTTTTATCATCGGAATATGTATTAAAATCAATATTGAAAACCTCAAAGGATTGTTTAATTGTTTGAAATTGAAAAGAAAATACACTTAGTTCCTCTGACACTTCTAATAATTTTCCTAAGTAAAACTCAGCATTATATATCTCTCCGTGTTTTAATTTTTTATCAGGTCTGAATTCTATTGTTCTTTTATCTATGAAATACGCATTTCCAGCAATAGAAGGACTAAAACTAAAAAGCTCCTTCTGTACCGGAACTTGCAAAATAGCTAATGAATCCAAATTATTTACCAATCTGACCCTGATAACTGATTCACATGAAATCACTCCCGAGGTATACGCCGAAATATACTGACTGAACTCCGGATTCATTACCGGGGGCTTTTTAACTTTCGTTTCACAATTACTTACAACTAATGAAATAATTACCAAAAGGGCTAAAGAAATAAAGGATTTTAATTTTTTCATGATAGTAAATATTGATTAACAGTTGATTAAAGAAATATATAAATATAACGCATAAAATTAACAAGAATTTCAGGAGAACACAAATATTTTTTCTTTATTTATTTAATGATGTATAATGACATTTTTAGCAAAATGGTATTAAGTAAAAAAAGATAAAAGATAAAAGTAAAAAGTGAAGCGAAGCAAACGACACGAAGTTAGCCCGTATGGGCCCGTATGGGATAAAAGTACAGGAATTGT